>CAYYBB010000047.1:0-12299 GCA_964469465.1 uncultured Actinomycetota bacterium | reverse complement strand
AAGATATTGCGTTCTTATAAGGCTTGATTACGCAATATATTGAAATCTAAGGAGATAGTAGTCGTTTCGTCCTTAATATCATTGAAACGACCACAGTGAGTCAATATCCAGCAGCGGGCGATAGGGACTTTCTTGGACTAGGTGGCCGTAACGCATTGGGCCCTTTTGGAATAGTCAGGAAGAGACCTTCCCGACTCCACCTTATCCGCTCCTTGGCCAACTTGACGTAGTGGGGGTCAATATCTAGGCCGATCCAGCGCCGCTTCAGTCTATCTGCTGCCACCCAGGTAGTGCTAGAGCCAACAAAGGGATCCAGGATAATGTCTCCCGGAAAAGAGTAGAGCTTGATAAGTCTGTAGGGTAGCTCCTTTGGAAAAGGAGCGGGGTGACCAACGTCTTTCCTCGAAACGGTAGGGAATTGCCAGATGCTTCTGGTGAGTTCAGTGAACTCCTCAGCAGTGATATCTAGAGAGTGCCCATTTCCCCGCAAACCTGGAGTGTTCTTGCTGAAGGCTAAGATATACTAATGGACGTGGCGGAGAGTGGGGTTTGCCGGGCTTTTCCAGCTTCCCCAGGCTGTAGAAGTACCCACACTCGCCCCTTTGTCCCAGATGATTCCCCTCGCATGAGGAAGCCCAGGTCCACTAGCTGTAGGGCAATATAGGAATGGAGGGGAAGGTAGGGCTTTCTCTTCACGCCAGTCACGTTCACACAGATCGGCCCGCCGGGTCTCAGGACCCTCTTACATTCCGTCCAGACTTTCCCCAAAAACTTCAAATAGCCATCGAGATCCATAAGATCGTTGTGATGGCCGTAACCTTTGCCCACATTGTAGGGAGGCGAGGTAATAATGAGGCTCACGGATCCATCATCGACCATGGACATGTTTGTGCTATCGGCACAATGGATGACGTTGGTCTCCATGGATGATTCGTATGTATTTTAACATATATACCTTTACATAAAACTGTTTTTAGTCTATGCGTTGTTGGGGTAGTGAGAAACTATTCTATGTCGGTTACATGATCCCCCATCCAATATGGCAAACGGTAGCCTATCTTGTGCCTCGGTTCTCGGTATATCACGAGAGGCTCTCCCAGAGTCCAAAGTCGCTCGCCACTTCTTGACAGAGTTCGGGCCTTCAGGAAGTGAAGATCCGGAACTTTTTCTGACTGACGATACTAAATCCCTGGCGCTCACCAAGGACGGGTGATGCTGGACGCCTAAGCGTACTCGTGGTACCCAACCGTTTCATTGGCTTTCTCAAAGAGGACTGTCGGCCATGGCTAAAGGGTACAGTGAGCCGGAAGAGCGAGATTCAGACAGAAAGGTAGCTTAGATTTGTAACCGGAAGGCTAGGCGCCCTTCATTCGCAAGGTGAAGATAAGACCTCTTGACAATAAGTAAGGACTGTGATACATAGGTATTACCTATGCAAACTAGAGAAGGAGCAAATATGAAAGAATTACTCTCGACGGTGACCACTAAAGGTCAGGTTACTATTCCTATAGAGATTCGCCGACTTTTAGGGGTGGCGGCCCATGATAAGATCGCCTTTATTCTGGAAGGCGACCAGGTTCGGTTGGCCCGAAAGGGAAGTGTTGTTGCCCGCACCGCTGGTGTTTTTAAGACCACCCAACCGCCTCTTACGGCTGAGGAGCTGCGGGAAGCAGCCGAGCGGGCTATTGCCGAAGATGTCGTGGAACGGATGGGAGGCTAGATGGCACCACCCTTTCTGGATGCTAACATCCTCCTGCGTCATCTCCTGGCGGATCACCCGAAGCACTCGCCACGGGCAACCGCTTACCTTAAGCGGGTGGAGCAGGGTGAGATCCAGGTCCGCACCGCTGACACAGTGATCTTTGAGGTGGTCTTCACCCTCCAGCGGCAATACCACCAACCCAAGGCAAAGATTCGAGAAGCCATCCTTCCTTTAATCGAATTGCCGGGGATTATCCTCCCAGGTAAACGCCGCTTCCGCAAAGTGTTCGATCTGTACGTGGACCTCAACCTCTCTTTTGCCGACGCCTACCACGCCGTCCTGATGCAGCAGAGCAAGCTCAACCAGATTGTTACCTTCGACCAAGCATTCGATCGTCTACCAGCGATCCAGCGGGTGGAGCCGTGATGAGTGAAGGCAAATTATGGCGATAGAAACACTAACCACGGCTGAGGTGGTAAAGTCGTATTTGCGCTGAGAGATATCGAGGAGTGTAATCTTCTGTAAAGTGGTTGTATGATAATTTACAAGCTCTCATACTGAAGTACCTACTTAGGAATGATTGCCTTTATCGAGTAGGTATAGCATAGAGATATTTTATCATGGAACTGACAAACAGAACAAAGGAAACCACCTCTCATCCCCTCCCTTACGGAAGGGGACTTCTCGGCAAGGAGGTTAAAGAGAGAAGATTGATCTACTCCCTGGGCTCCAGCACCAGAGAGCTTCCCGAATTTCTGGACCTTTTACGTGCTTATGACATCCAGTGCCTGGTAGATGTGAGAAGGTTTCCCACCAGCAGGTTTGAATGGTTCAAGAGAGAGCATCTGACTAAAGGGTGTCAGGAGACCGGCCTGGACTACTTCTATCTGGGAGGAGAGTTGGGTGGATACCGAAAAGGTGGTTACGAGGAGTATATTAAAAGCCTTGAGTTCCGGGAGGCTCTGGAGAAGCTCAAAAAGATAGCTGCCCATAAGAAGACAGCCTTTATGTGCTCAGAGCGTTTACCCTGGAAGTGTCATCGCCGCTTCATAGCTTTCCAACTTAAGAAGGAAGGATGGGAAGTAGTCCACATCATCGACAGGGAACGCACCTGGCAACCTAAGCCAAGCTGATCATTTGAAAAAGCATCCACTATAGGTTACAATTTCGGCAATGCAAATCCGCCACAATCTAAAGAAACTGACCGGCTGATCTTCTAATAAAAGTAGCCCGAATGGCCGGCGGCCGACACTGACCAGCAACAAAAGGAGTTGATCATGAGCCAAAAATTTTCCTCTCTGGCCGAGGAGGGCCGACTGCGCACTGAGTGGGCCGAGATGCACATGCCCGTCTTAAGGTTGATCAGAGAGAGGTTTGAGAAGGAGAAGCCTCTTGAAGGGATAAGGATTGGGGCTTGCCTTCATGTTACCACGGAGACAGCCAATCTTATGAAAACTCTGGTAGCCGGCGGAGCAGAAGTGGCTCTGTGTGCTTCCAATCCTCTGAGCACCAAGGATGACGTAGTAGCTCATTTGATAGAACATGAGAAAATGAAGGTGTATGCCCGCTACGGTGAGAGTCGGGAGGAGTACTATGAGCATATCGATAGAGTATTGGACATCGCCCCCAATATCACTCTGGATGACGGAGCTGACCTTATTTCCACTATCCACGCCAAGAGGCAGGACTTAATTGTTAACATCTATGGGGGCGTGGAAGAAACCACCACAGGAGTTATCCGACTGAGAAACATGGCCGAGAAAGGAGTCCTCAAATATCCCATCATAGCCGGCAATGATGCTGCCACCAAGCACCTCTTCGACAACCGCTATGGTACTGGCCAGAACACCCTGGATGGAATCATGAGGGCTACCAATATCCTCATCGCCGGCAAGATCTTTGTAGTTTGCGGCTATGGGTGGTGCGGCCGAGGGGTGGCGATGAGGGCTCATGGTATGGGAGCCAATGTAGTAGTGACCGAAGTTGATCCTATTAAGGCTCTGGAAGCGGTTATGGACGGCTTCCGGGTCATGCCCATAGCTGAGGCAGCCCGCATAGGAGATATCTTTGTCACCGTAACTGGCAATAAAGGGGCCATCAACAAAGAGCACATCGCCACCATGAAAGATGGGGCCATTCTGGCCAATAACGGGCACTTCGATGTGGAGATAGACGTGGTAGGACTGAAAGAGATGGCTCTCTCCCAACGCCGAATCCGGCAGCATGTGGTGGAATATACTCTTCACAGCAGGAACAAGGTTTATCTTTTGGCCGAAGGTCGGCTGGTAGGACAGACGGCGGCAGAGGCCCATCCCGCTGAGATCATGGACATGAGCTTTGCCAATCAAGCTCTGGCCGCAGAGTATCTTTTAAAGGAGCATGGCTCTCTGGAGAATAAGGTCTATGTGATTCCTCAGGAAGTCGATCATTCTATCGCCAGATTAAAGCTTAAGTCCATGGGTATAGAGATAGACGAGCTGACTGAAGAGCAGGAGGAGTATCTCTCCTCTTGGACTATGGGAACCTAGGTATAAGATCACTAGAGAATTCCTCTCCGTTATGTCAGGCAGTTCCAGACGGAAGGATTTTACAGATCTTCGTCCTCTATTGTCCCACGGTAACCCGGCTGTCCAGCAAAGGAGACAAGCATGGAGATAGGCGAGCAAGTAGATCCGCAGGTTGAGAAAGAGATAGAAAGGAAAATTCTGGACTGTTGCGGTGAGAAAAAGAGATTACCTTGTCCTCTGGCTCGCAAGATTGCTGAAGAGCTCGAGGTTAAACCCATTATTGTAGGCAAGTTAGCTGATCAACTGGGAATTAAGATATCCGCCTGTGAGCTGGGCTGCTTTTGAGATCATTCCGGAGCAAGTACAAAGGGAATTATGATCGTCGAAGAATCGAGTCTCATTCCGGAAGGAAATATCGCAAGATAAGAGTAAAAATGGTGGGCGTACGTAGAATTGAACTACGGACCTCTACCGTGTCAAGGTAGCGCTCTTCCACTGAGCTACACGCCCACAATCGTTGAGAAAGTAGATTTTTGACTTTATATTAGACAATTTTCTCTACCCCGTCAACAGGCAGGCCAGGCAGGAAGCTACCGGCGTTGGGTTGTGTGTATTCTATGACAACATATAGACATAGCGACGTTTGTATGTTACCTTATCGACAAGGTGAAAACACATGGGGACAAGTTTGAAGCGCACCACGATCTTTCTTACCAATGATCAGCATGAGAGGCTCCGCCGCCTGGCTTTTGAAAAGCACACCTCCATGTCCAAGCTCCTCCGTCATGCTGCTTTAGAGATACTGGAGGACGAGGAGGATATTCAGGAGGGATTAAAGGCTCTAGCAGACGAAGAGGGCACCATCACCTGGGAGGAATACCAGCAGCAGAGGAAAGAGCGGGAGCTTCGGGGTGAGCTATCAGATTAGGATAAGGCGTGCAGCTCGGAAGGAGTTAGATGCTCTGCATCGACGAGATTATACAGCTGTCGCCAAATCCATCTCCGCTCTAGGACAAGAGCCTAGGCCACCGAGGGTAAAGAAATTAGCTGAAACTGGTCTGTGGCGCATAAGGGTTGGGCACTATAGGGTGGTATACGCCATAGACGATGCAAGGCAACTAGTCACCGTGGTGCGAATTGCCAGACGTAAGGAGGATACCTATAAAAGGTTGTGATGGGCAATAACATCATCCCAGCATAGCTCTGAAATAGCAGTTGGACGACGAAGAATACGTTACTGAAGCCTTTGCTCTCCGAGATGCCTGGATAAAGAAGCAAGCCATGAGCCCCCTGGCCCGCCGGGAGTGCAACGCCCCAACGGATTTGCTATAATCTTCAATAGTCCCGAAGTCCACTTTTCTACAACCATCATAAAAAGCAACAGCAAGGAGGAGCTTTTTTAGAGATGGATCTTTATATGGGCATTGATGTGGGCTCGGTTAGCACTAATTTTGCCCTTATTGACGAAGATCTGAGAGTGGTGGAACATTTGTATCTCAGAACTCAGGGACAGCCTATTGCGGCTGTCCAAACTGGTCTCCGAGAAATAGCCTCCCGAATCCGCCCCGATGATATCATCCTGGGAGTGGGCACCACCGGAAGTGCTCGCCACCTGACAGGTACTCTGGTAAGAGCCGACTCCATCAAGAATGAGATTACGGCTCACGCTGTGGCTGCTGCCCTGGTCGTCCCTGATGTAAGGACAGTAATCGAGATCGGGGGTCAGGACTCCAAGATAATCATAATTCGGGATCAGGTAGCTGTGGATTTCGCCATGAACACGGTCTGTGCCGCTGGAACTGGCTCCTTCCTGGATCAGCAGGCTAACCGGCTGAATATCAGGATCGAGGATTTTGGAGATATTGCCCTCACTGCTCAGTCCTCGGTGAGGATAGCCGGACGGTGTACTGTCTTTGCTGAATCGGATATGATCCACAAGCAACAGTTAGGTTATGATAAGGCCGAGATCCTGGCCGGCCTTTGTGAGGCCATGGTCAAAAACTACCTTAATAACGTGGCCAAGGGGAAGGATATCCAACCTCCTGTGGTCTTCCAGGGTGGGGTAGCTGCCAATAAAGGTATTCGGAGGGCCCTTGAGAGAGAGCTAGAGATGGAGATCATCGTTCCCAAATACTTTAGCGTTATGGGAGCTATTGGAGCAGCCATCCTGGCCAAAGAAAAAGTGGGCGAGACTAGAGAGACCCGTTTTCGGGGATTCGACATGGTTAATGCCCAGTACAGGACCAAAAGCTTCGAGTGCATAGATTGTCCGAATATGTGTGAGATCATCGAGGTCATGATGGATGATACCCTGATCTCTCGCTGGGGAGACCGCTGCGGCAAGTGGGCCTATGTGGAGGTGTAAGCCCGATTTTCAGAAAGCGACAGAACTAGACCACAACATAATCCCCCTGTAAACGATTGCCAGATATAGTTGCACGACTTATTAAAGAGTGATCCCATATGACCACAATAGGCATTCCTAGAGCCCTACTTTACTATAAATACTATCCTCTCTGGATCACCTTCTTTGAGGAGATAGGGTGCCAGGTAATTATATCCAGAAGCTCCAACAAGCGGATCCTGGATGACGGGGTAAGAAATACTCTGGATGAGGTATGCCTCCCCTGCAAGATATTTACCGGACATGCGGTTAATCTAATTGAGAAAGGGGTTGATTACCTTTTTATACCTCGTATGAAAAGCGTGGAGACCAAGAAGAGTTTTACCTGCCCTAGATTAGTGGGTACCTCGGATGTGGTCTATTATTCTTTAAGGGCTTTGAACCCTCCTACTATACTCAATCCTTACGTAGAAACTTACACTCATCCTCTTATCGAGGCTTATCTGGAGGTGGGAGAAGTCCTGGGAGTGGAAAAGGAGAGAGTAGAAAAAGCTCTGGCAAAGGCCCTGGAAGTCCAGGAGAAGTTCACCCATTTCAAGGCGAAGGCTTTATCCCCTCACCCGATAATGAAAAAGCTCTCTACAGTTAACCGGGAATTTGCCCCTGCCAATATAAAAGATGAGGGTTCTGACAGAAAGATCAAAATAGCTTTGGTGGGCCACTCCTATGTCATCTATGACCCCCTGATCAGCATGAATCTAATTGATAAGCTGACTTCTATGGACATTGAAGTGGTCACCGGAGAGATGCTGGAAGAAGAAATTCTCATGCAAAATTACCAGGAGATTTTGAAACAGATGCACTGGACCTATGAAAAGGAGATCCTGGGAGCAGCTAATTACTACCTTAAAGATGAGCATATCCGGGGTCTTATATACATGTCCACCTTCGCCTGCGGTCCCGCTTCCCTGGTGGGAGAAGCCATTCTCAGGCAGGCTAGAAAACACCAGGATAAGTCCTTCCTGGCCCTGGTTGTCGATGAACATACGGGAGAGGCTGGAATAATGACCCGAATAGAGGCCTTTGTAGACATGATAAAGAGAAAAGAAGGAGCAGCCCATGGAAATTAAAGTCTCCTTTCCGCATATGGGCAACTCTTATATTGCCTTTCGGGGACTGGTAGAGGCTCTGGGCTGTACTCCGGTCATACCTGATAGACCCAACAGCAGAACGGTGAAGGAAGGAAGTAAAGTTTCTCCTGAGGCGATTTGCTTTCCTTTTAAGATAAATATGGGCGACTTCCTGAATGCTTTTGAGAAGGGAACCCAGGTTCTGGTCATGGTTACTGGAGTTGGTCCCTGCCGCTTCGGCTATTACGGAGAGCTTC
This sequence comes from uncultured Actinomycetota bacterium, assembly GCA_964469465.1. GTDB lineage: Bacteria > Actinomycetota > Humimicrobiia > Hakubellales > Hakubellaceae > Hakubella. Next base: position 4,359 of record CAYYBB010000047.1, on the reverse strand, counting down.
AGGAGAAGATATTAAGAAGCATGGGCTACGATTTTGAGATCTACATTATCAACCAGAACAGCATTGTCGATATTATTAAGAGATTGCAGGAGATGCTCGGATACAAGGGTTTTTATCGAAAATTTTGGCGGGCTCTGCGCACTCTGGTCAATAAGTCAAAAACCATCCACATGATCGAAAGGATGGCTCGGGAGAGCCGTTGCTACGAGGTAAATAAGGGCGAGACGACCAAAGTGATGAAAAAGTGTCTGCAGATGGTAGATCAGGCCAAAACCTTCCGAGAGATGAAGCGAGCTCGCAAGAAGGCCGCCCAGATGTTTCGAGAGATCCCGGTCGATAAGACCAGAAATCCTATCAAGGTGGCTATTCTGGGAGAGATCTACGTAGTGGTGGAGAGCAATATCAATTTCAATATCGAAGAACTTCTGGGAGATATGGGAGTTTTTGTCTTCCAGCCTTCCGGCCTCTATGAATGGCTGAAACATCTGGTCAGGCTGGACTCCACGGCCAAGAAGGCCGTCGCTCTGGCCAAACCGTACCTGAAGTACACCACCGGGGCCAAGGACCAATATACCATCGGCTATACTATCAAGTGTTCCCAAGAAGGCTACGATGGGGTGATCCACCTCTATCCCTTTACCTGTATGCCTCAGACCATGGCCCGCACTATCCTGGACACGGTGAGCAGGGATTACAATATCCCGGTTTTGAACATCTCCCTGGACGAACATTCTGGAGAGGCTGGATTCCTTACCAGAGTGGAGGCCTTTATCGACCTTCTGGAAAGGCGAAGGGCCCAAAAGATGGAAGAGGCCAGCCTGCTCGAGGCCCGGGCCATCTGAGAACCACACCCTTCCGCCACTGTCTCATTCCCACAACAGGCAAGAGGCGGAAGCAAGATTGGGCCCCAAAAAGTGAGATTTTTGAAGAAGTGGGTAAGGATTCCTTTCCCCATGCAAACCAGGAAAGATCCTGGCGGAAATTGCTTACAGAAGCTCAATTATCGGGTCTACATAGGTGTTTCTATAGACATCTAAAAGGCCATTTTTATCAATCTTCAGCTCGGGAACGGGCAGGCAAATAAAGGAAAGGGTCATAAAGGGTGACTCTAAAGAGCAGCCCAGCTCTTTGACCGCCCGGTGAAGAGAGGAGACATCCTGATACAACTGCTCCGCTGAGACATCGGTCATGAGACCCGCTACAGGCAGTCTTACTCTCCCCTTCACCTCTCCCCCATCCACAGCTACCAAACCACCCTGAAGGCGAGCGATCTCATTGACCGCAAAAGCCATGTCCTGGTCGCTGGCTCCAACCACAATGATGTTGTGCTCATCGTGAGCCACACTGGTAGCGATAGCTCCCCTTTCCAGACCGAAAGATCTGACAAAACCTTTTGAACATCTTCCCTCACCGTGGTATCTTTCCACTACGGCTATTTTTAGTACGTCTCTCTCCAGGTCAATCTTTATCTCCCCATGCTTTATCTCCAGGATTTCGTTACGGTAGAAGGAAGTTATCTGTCCATCCACAGCTTCAATTACCCTTACCCGGGCCTGCTTGGCAGACCCTTCTACCCTGAACTTGAAATCCTCAGCGCTCAGCTTCCGGTTCAGCTTGAAGCTGTTCAGACAGAAGTCAGGCACCTGTATCGGCACCGGGTCATATTTAATCTCATGGTCCGCATAGACAACTTCACCACCACTTATAACCATAGCCACCTTAAATTCCTCCAGTTCCTCCAGAAGTACCAGATCTGCATAGCGCCCAGGAGCGACACTTCCCAGTTTGTCCCCCAGTCCAAAGTGCTGAGCAGAATTGATAGTGGCCATCTGAAGGGCCTCAAGGGGATGGATACCAGCGTCCACAGCCAGATGGAGGCAATGGTCGCTCTCTCCTCTATGGAAGATGTCCATCACTTCCAGGTCGTCTGTACCAAAGATAAATTTTCGGGTATCCCTGACCTTCTCCCTGATTCCTCCCAGAATTTCCACCAGGTTTTTGGCCGCTGAACCCTCTCTGACAATGACCGTCATTCCTCGAGACAGCTTTTGGAGAGCTTCCTCTTGAGTAATTGATTCGTGACAGGAAGAGACTCCGAAATAGGCTGCCTGATCCAGTCTTCTTTCCTTGAAGTTGGGACCAAGGTGGCCCTCGATGTTGAGATTCAGCTTTTTGGCTCTTTGGCAGGCCTCAATGAAGTCCTGGTCTGAAGGGAAGAAGTAGGGAGAGACCTCGCCCAGCCCGATGATATCTCCTCTATATTGCTCAAACTGACCCTTTTCCAGGAGCTGGGTTAGAATCCAATGCGGGATGGTAAAGAAAATCCTGACCCTGGCCTGGCGGGCTTCTTCAATCATATAGGTCAGGCCCTTCACTCCCAGAACCATGGCGATCTCGTGAGGATCTGCTACTATAGTAGTAGTTCCTCTTTTGACGATCTCATGGGAGAGGGTCAAGGGAGTCATCATGGAACTTTCGATATGGACATGAGAGTCGATGAAACCTGGAGCCAGATACTTTCCCGAGGCATCGATGATCTGTATATCTTCCGGTACCTCCTCCACTTGACCCACTCTGGCAATCTTGTCTCCTGAGATGAGAACTTCCGCCTCGATTACTTCTCCTCGGAAGACGTCCACCACCCTGGCATTGCGAATAAGGATATGGCTGGATGGTCCTGACACTCTATTGCTCCTTTGGCAACTGGATTATGGGAAAATTGCTTTCATAGCCAATCTTAGCCTATAAAAAGGGCCTTCTCATAAAGAGAAGGCCATAATGAACCATAAAGACTTGTGCTCTTTCAAGCAAATTTTTCTTTTAATAATAAATATCATTATCTGTAATATTCTCATTTCAGGTCATTTTAGTGACAACATAAAATGTTGTCAATGTGTGGGGCCGAGAGCTTACTGTTTTATAGAAAAAGGGTGCCTTGAGCACACCAGAGAGCATATCAGGCTTTGGGCCCAGAGGTATTTATCCCTCATGGTAGCTCAACCTCCTCAGCAACCTTTGGTAGTCCTGCTCATTGTCCACATCAAAAACCACTACGTCTGAATCGACCTGGGCCCGCACCACCCGCTCGGCATGACGTCTGATGACCCCGCTTCCACTGACGTCTCCCTCCAGAGCTTTCAACTCCTCAAAGAGTTTCCGGCTAAAAAGCACTGGGTGGCCTCTTTTATCTCCGTAGAAGGAAGCTACGATGGGACTGCCCGTTTCTTCATATTTGCCAATCACCAGATCGATAATTTCGTGGTCAACCAGAGGCGTATCGCTTAACATGAACAGAGCCGCTTCCGCTTCCTGGTCTATGGACTCCAGCCCCCTTTTTATGGAACTGCTCTGGCCTTTGCGGTATTGGAGGTTTTCCACCACTTTGACCGGATACCCCTCCAAATATTTTCTAATCTGTTCCCTGGCATAGCCCAATACAACCACTATCTCGCTGACCCTGGATCTGAGCAGACTTTCTACAGCGATCTGGATCATCTTCTTGCCCCGGAGATCAAGAAGCTGTTTGGGTCTACCGAATCGGTCCGAACTTCCCGCAGCCAGAAGGATGGCCGAGACTCTTCTGTGGATTGATCCACTCATTTCAGCGTCCGCTCATTTCAGCGAGGCAAGAGTTGATACTGGAAACTGATGGCATCCCTGGGACATCTGGTCTGGCAAAGGCCACAGATGTCGCACTTCTCCGGATCTACTATTAGTTGGTCACCCACTATGACCAGAGCGTCATAGGCACAGCTCTTCACACACAGGCGGCAGAGGTTGCACTTTTCCTGATCTATCAGGGGCGGCGAAGTGTAGCGTATTCTTCCTGCTCTGTGGAAGAGGCCGACAATATCGGAGACTGACCTGTATCCATGCTGGTCCAAAAAGAACTCCAGGTCCTGGATAACTTTGGTGTAAGTTTCCACACCATTAAGAATGGCAGCAGTCAGGAGCTGGACTGCTGAGGCCCCGGCCATCATCATCTCCACTACATCTGTCCCTTTGGAGATGCCCCCACTCCGATGACTGGGATTTCGACACTTTGGGATATCTCGTAGACATACCGCACCGCCAGCGGCTTTATGGCCGGTCCAGAGAGCCAGCCATATCCATTAGGACTGCCCAGGCGAGGCAGAACTCGCTCAACATCAATGGAAAGGGTGGGACCCAGGGAATTAATAGCCACAATGGCATCCGCGCCCGCTTTTTCCGCGGCTATGGCCATGGCTCTCACATTAGGAATGTTGGGGCTCACCTTAACCCAGATTGGAACATTCAGATGATGCCTGGCCACTTTTATAGGCTCCGTAAGAAGAGCCAGATCGTCTCCCAGATAGTGAGTTGAGAGCTCCACAGCAT
>CAYYBB010000046.1:0-12399 GCA_964469465.1 uncultured Actinomycetota bacterium | reverse complement strand
GCCATCATTAATTGAAAAGTGCGCAAGGGAACCTTCAAAAGCTCAGCCGCTTCTTCGGTGGTATAGTAAGCGTTAGGATTAATTTCATGTGCTATGATTTTGCTCATTTGAACCCTCTCCTTATTTGAAGAGTACCACAAATTGCAGTTAAATGCAATAAATATCATATTGTCGTTCTACCTGACACCCATGGAGCCACCCGCTATAATATTCTCGTGAGGTGCGTAATAGAATGCTCAACGAACTTATGAGAGCTCATCTGATAGATCCTCAGAATATGGGCACTATGGAAAGTCCTGATGCTGTGGGCCAGGCGGGAAGTGTGGAGTGCGGCACCCTGGTCACGGCACAGTTGAAAGTGCGAGATGACCTGATTGAAGATCTCAAGTTCCTTGTCTACGGACCAGGCCAGGCTATCGCGGCCTGCAGTTTTCTCTCCCAGCACCTGCAAGGAAAGTCTCTGGATGAGGCGGCTAGAATGAGGGAAGGACAGATAGCCTCTCTTCTGGGAGAGACAGAAGAAATGGGCTGCTTTAAGATTGTGGCCGCGGCCCTTGGCCATTGTCTGGAAAGTTTTGTCTCTAGGCCCATGAGTAAACTAAAGCCAATAGAGAAGCTGCAAAATGTCTCCAGGCAGAGAGTGGCTGTGGCTATGAGTGGGGGAGTGGATAGCTCTACCGCTGCCCTGATCCTCAAAGAGGAGGGTTATGATGTTATCGGCCTGACCATGCGACTGTGGGAGGATGGAGAAGGAGAGGAGAGGCGGATGCCTAATCTCCAGGCCACGGATTTAGATACTGAGGAGGATAACTATCAGGAAGATAGACCTCGAAGCTGCTGCTCTCCTTTGGATATCCAGGATGCCAGGCAGGTGGCCGATAAGATCGACATTCCCCACTATGTGATTAATCTGGCTGATCTCTTTGAGCAAAGAGTTATAAGACCCTTCTGCGAGCAGTATCTGAAAGGTATGACTCCTAATCCCTGTCTGAACTGCAACCGTTTTATCAGGCTGGATATTCTGAGGAGAAAAGCTCACTGGCTGGGAGCCTACTATCTCTCAACCGGGCACTATGTTAAAGTGAAGCCTGCTGAGGGAAATGGCAGATTTCTGGTCTATAGATCGGAAGATTCCTCTAAGGATCAGTCCTACATGTTCTGGTCAGCCACTCAGGAGCAGCTTTGCCATTTCTTGGGTCCTCTGGGTGACTACACCAAGGAAAGCATCCGTAAGCTGGCAGAGAGAGCCCATCTTCCTGTGGCGGATAAAATGGAAAGTCAGGAAATATGCTTCATCTCTGATAACAACTATCATCAGTTTCTCCGCGAAAAGGTAGGCTATTGTCCCCGGCCCGGTCCTATTGTGGATACTGAGGGGAAGGTGATTGGCACTCACCGGGGCCTGGCCTTCTACACAATTGGCCAGAGGAGAGGTCTGGGTATAGGTGGACACGGCCCCTATTATGTAGTGGGAATGGATACGGAGAAAAATCTCTTGATAGTTGGCCACTGTAAGGATGTCTATGGACGAGAACTTCTGGCCGAAGAAGTCAACTTCATTCCTTTTGACCACCTGGAAGAAGATCTACATGTGACTGCCCAGGTGAGATATCGGGGTGAGGAGGGAGAAGCTGTTGTTTGGCCTCTGGATGAGAGTACACTACAGGTAACCTTCCGTCGGCCCATCCGGGCCATCACTCCTGGGCAGTCAGTAGTCTTCTATCAGGGAGATCTGTTGGTGGGAGGAGGTATAATCTCTTCTTTTTCTGATTAAATTATTCCACAATCAGTTCACCTCTCATCTCCATATGGCGGTCAGAACACCAGACTGTGCATTGGAAGGGAAAAGCCCCTCTTTTGTTAGCCACGAATTGGACCACCACTACCTGGCCTGCTTTTATCTCCTGAACGGCAACGTTAAAATCAGGCAGGGCAAAGCCATGGCTTACGGTATCAATATTGCGTATAAGTATCTTAACCTCTTTGCCCAAAGGGACCCTAATTTTCTGAGGATACCAGTTACCGTGCTCGGGAACCCTGGCCGTAAGTTCAACCGTATAGAATTCACTGCGCCGGTATGTCTCCACACCAACTACAGCAGCAATAGTGACAATTGTGGCGAGGACAAAGAGTATTACCGCAATGATTTCATTTTTTCTCATCCCTTCACCCCATAAATAACCATAAAAACGCTATCGTGATCAGGGTTAAAAGACAAAGCATGGGTATCCAGCCACGCTTTGCCTGCTGCAAAGCAGGGTAGGTCTGTTTGGATAATCTGAAACCATAAGCAATAGAAAACAAATAAAACACCATAAGAGTCGCCCCCTGCAGATAGCCTAAAAGGGGCGTCAGGACAGGCGTCCAGGGGAAATGTGCTGTACCAAACAAGTTCCACCCCCAGGCAAAGGGATCCGACAAGATGTGTAGGAGATAACTCCCATTGGGAAGAATTATGCCCAAACTAAACCCTATCCAGACACCCAAGCCTAGAGGAACAAGAATATACGAGAAATTGGTGAAAATCTTCTTCAAAGAGACTTCTTTGTTGCCACTGAATAATTTTGAGAGGTAAGCAAAGAGAAGGAAAATTCCTGGAATTATCAACAGGTTGAAAACTGTATGGAAGGTTATATAGCCTAAGTAACCTTGTAAAGTGGTTGCCCTCACCATATCTTTTATGAAACCCCAAGGTCCCTGAAATGCCAGGTAAAAAACTATAGCAATACCCAGCATAATAAAAGCCTTGTACGCCTCATCCAGCCCTCTTGGCTCCCTCTTAGTATCTACCAGTAAATCCACTCCAGGTGGTCTTAAGTTAAGAGCAATATTGTCATAGGGGCAGGTCTTAAAACACTCAAGGCACAGACCACAGTATGTATTTTTAGCAAAGTCAAAAGGTGTTCTCAGCCAGGGACAACCATATCCCTTCTCATTTCCCACGAAACATGTCTTGGGCGTGTGGTTTTTGCAAATCTCAGGGTCTTTACGCCGGATCTCAGCCGTAGCAAATTGTGAATAAAGCCCCTGAAATCCAGATACAGGGCACAGATATAAACAAAAAGTGCGCTTTTGAAAGACAAGTCCTATCAAGAAGGCTGCCAGGATAATAGTGCCTAAAAGTATAAAAGTAGCAAATGGTCTTACGGTGAAGAATCCGGAAAAGAAGGTCGTAGCCAGGAAGGCAAAGTTCATAACCCACATATTGCTAAGTCCTTTAGGCCACTTTAGACTTAAGCCGCCCAATTTTCTTTGTCTAACATCGAACAGTTTTCCTCTTTGCGCCCAATCAGAGAGGATAGGAAACGGACACATCATACACCATATCCGAGAAAAACCAGGAACTAACACGAGCATCAACAATACCCACCAGAGTATCCAGACAATCATTATTCCGAAATTATAATTACCTGCCGAGTGTCCACCCAAGAATCCGGCAAGTAAGATAATGACAAAAATGAAAAGATTCAACAGAATAGGCAGTAAAGGAAACCACCTTGATCTAAAAAGCGCCCTAATAGGCTTGAACTTTGTGAGTTCAAACCTGAAATTTAGATCAATTAACCCAAATAGTTTATCTTCAGACATTCTTACACCTCTCCTTACCGTGGCAATTTTGGACTTTGTTTTCCCCTATCCCCCCAGCTCCCGAAATCGGGGGCAGAGGGTGGGAGGCAAACGGATTAGGATCTCCTCAAGACCAGAAATGCCAGGTTGGCTAGAGCCAAAGCTATAGTCAAAAATACACAGATAAAGAAGGGTGAATTTGGCTTAACTACCAAATAGCCAACCATATAAGGGTGAAATTCTCCACATGTAACAGAACACCGGAACGTAAACCGCCCTGTTTTGTTGGCAACAAAGGTAAGGGTCCCCTCTTGCCCTGGGAGAGCAGAGGTCTGGATCTCATATCCATCCAGGACTCCAAAAATGTGAGCATTTCCTGCGCAATTTCCAGGTAGAAAGTATTCTCCGTCTGAGAGACGATTGATCCGGCTATCTTCTTTGCTGCGGAATAGAGATGCTCAGTGAAGAATTTCTTCTGAGCATCGAGACAGACAAGGGCTTTCTCTGCCGCATCGGCAATATCGTTGTTTCCAAGCGCGTAAAGTCTCTTAAAGATGAGGTAATGCATGAATTCCAATTCACAGGCTAGTGAATCTGGCCTATCTTTACTCGGCTCCAGGCCAAAGGCGCGATAGAAGCCCATGATGTCAGCCAACATGCTCGCTCTTTGAAACTCATTTTCTGCTACGTGCTCTGTACCGTAAAGCCAGATCTCATCTAGCCGAAAGAGCCGATCATACTCGGCAACCAACTCCTCTCTCCAGGGAGACAGTTCAGGATAAAAGGCCATAAAATCACCATCTGGGTAAGAGAGTGCTACTGCGAACCTCTTATACTTGAGCATACGCTCTCTATTGGAATCAAGTGACACTGACCCTGTAGACATCCCTTTGTTCATCGTATTCCTTCCTGACAATGGTTGGTTCTTTTAGGGGAACTTTAACTAGCTCTGTGCCTTTATCGTCGTAACCGAAGCAGTAACCATCATCTATGCCACCTTCCACCTTGAATGAACTGACGATCTTCTCCGTAGCGCCAAAAAGCATCAAAAGCCCAACAAGTTTCTTATCTTCATGGCCCTTTTTATAAAGCTCAACGGCATTTTTAGCACCAGGACCAAATAACTGTCTATTGAATTCCTCTGGCACATGGATGGGAGGAATATAGTACACATTTGGCTCCAGTCCAAAATGGGGGTAAAGGGGAAGGGCAATTTTTTTGATGTGCACGAGGTAGTCAATGGGATTATCTTCTTTCGGCTCATTCCATCTACTTACGAAGCCAAGCATCCTGATCCTGCCGATACAAGTGACTACACACTGGGTCTGTTTACCTTGTTCAACTGCAGAATAGCAGGCAATACATTTTTCTGCTTTTCCGGTATAGGCCCTAAAGAAAGGTTTCTTATAGGGGCAGGCCTGTATGCATTCCCGATATCCACGGAATCTTTTCTGATCAATCAGAACAATACCGTCTTCTTTCCTTTTATAGATTGCCTTTCTGGGGCAGGCAGCAAGGCAAGCCGGATAGGTGCAATGATTACATATTCTTGGCAGATAGAACATCCAGGGTTGCTGGGGAATTCGCACAAAATCGCCATCTTTGACAGGGTTGCTTACCTCGTCCTCACCAATATTGGGAAATTGATAGTCCTCTTCCTCCGGCATAAACCCCAGGATTTCCTCACCGTAAGGCGCGCCTTCAAAGATTGTCTTCCCGGTATATTTGTGGCCTTGCCAGGTCTGCGGCCCCAGCATTTCCAGAAGTCGAACATCCCAGCTAAGGGGGTAGAATCCCCAAGGCTTGGTCTCCCCATTAGGTTATATGTGTAATTACTCCTTCTTCGTCGTATTCTTCAACCTCTTTTTCCTCGATAGTCAACGCGCCTTGTGGACAGTCGCCAAGACAGGCACCAAGCCCATCACAAAAACTCTCTTTTACAAGTTTTGCTTTTCCGTCAATAATCTGGAGTGCCCCTTCAGGACAAGAGGGAATGCAAAGCCCGCACCCATCACATTTTTCTTCATCAATCTTAATAATTTTCCTTAATACTTTTGTCATCTGTTCACCCATCCCTTTCTAGTTTTTTGTAAAGTTCTTCTCTAACAATTTGATGTTGACCTGGACTTTTCTCTCCTAGCTCTGTTTCTTGATCCACAGTTTGTAATACTTCCCACTTTCAAGCTTCTCCACCCGGACAATCTGGTGTCCTTCCTCTTTAAGGGAGCGAGGGACGTTCCACATAGGTTCTCCGTCATCCAGGATAACCTCAAGAACCTTACCACTCTCCGTCTCTTCCAACTGCAGCTTTATCCGCACGAAGTTTATGGGACAGAGTACCCCTCGCAGGTCCAGTTGAACATCGGAGCCGCCCTCATTCATAGAAGTTGCCTCCGGCCCAGTATTTCTTTCTCTGGCTACTATTCTCAATTAGTTCCACTCCATTTGAATCTGCTTGATGAAACCACCACTTTTTAGCTCGTTAAGGTCGACCTTAGCCTTACGAGCTTCCTTCTTAAGCTCACTTTTTAGGCCCTCAAACTGAACCGTCTCGTCCATTTAAGAAAACCTCCTGCTCTAATTTTTGAGAAATGAGCGAGACATTTCCGTGACTTTTGTCACACAATCCTTGGTTATCTTCTCAAGGCAGGTACGGTGACAGCAAAGAAGGAGACATGTGGTAATAGCTATACAAGAGTAGATGGGAGGGCAATGCTAGTAAGAATAGATAGCAGAATAATAATAGATAGAGGAATAAGCCAAAAGTGCGAGTCTTATTTGATATTGGGCATTACTTGACTTCTTTGAGAAATGAAATATCTATGAGCGATCCGAAATTTCCCTTAGAAGCTTAGGATCATGAATGAGGATCTTGTGGCGTTCTATCTTGATAGCCCCTTCTTGTTCCAGGGCCTTAAGAGAGCGGCTGATCATCTCCCTGGCTGTGCCCACCATAGCGGCCAGCTCTTGCTGAGTGATACGCTGCTTTAGCCTTAAAGCTCTTTGGGGACCCTGGAGAGTGACACTGGCGGCTCTCGCAGGAGACTCTTCGTACCCTTGCGCATATTGGAGCAGGATCTTGGCCAGGCGGCTGGTAACTCGCCGGAAGGACAGATCTTCTACCAGAAGAGTGAGGTGGCGCAGCCTTTCTGCGAATACCCGAAGTACGGCCAGAGCCACCGAAGGACAGTCGCGGATTATGGACAACATATTTTCTTTTCGGACTATATAGATGACGGATGGCTCAATGGCCTGGGCGCAAGCCGGGTTGGGGCCACCATCGAAGAGAGGGACGTCGTTGAAGGAGTCAAAGGGCTCCATGATGCGCAATACCTGTTCCTTACCCTCCACCGAAGTCTTGAAGATCCTAACCCGGCCAGATATCACAAAATGGATGCCAGGACAGGGATCTCCTTCCAAGAAGATTATCTCGTTTCTATGGAATCTTTTCTCGGAAATCAGGCCCTTAATTTTCTCTAGATCGCTGGGTTCCAGGCTGGCAAAATAGGGGATCTTTTTGAGAAAATCCACCGAAGTGACCATAGTTATTATCCGTTATCCCTGTGGCGACTTATGAGAGTGACTGGCAGTACTGTTGCGTTTCAAAGTAGTTCGCCTGAGCGTCCTGGCGCGCCCTCTCTTTTTTCAAATATCCTACAGCTTTTGCCTATCTTGCACAACTTTCGGCCTACTGGCCCAAGGAAGGATTTCGTCTCAGAATCTTATCGTTAAAATCCGCCACCGAGGGTTTTATCACCTGCAGGCCGTCCAGGGCATTTTCTACCGCTTCCACGGTCTTGAGACCTATCCCGGTGATGTAAGCCACTATCACTTCATCTGAAGCTATCCTTCCCGATTCTACCAGCTTCTTGAGGACCCCGATAGTCACACCTCCTGCCGTCTCCGAGAAGATCCCTTCAGTTCGGGCCAGAAGCTTTATTCCTTCTACCAGCTCCTCGTCGGTAACAGACTCCACGAAACCACCCGTTTCGGTTACTGCTTTAAGGGCGTAATATCCATCTGCCGGGTTACCAATAGCAATGGATTTGGCGATGGTATTGGGTTTGACCGGCCTTATGTTGAGGGTATGGTTGGCAAAGGCAGTGGCTACTGGAGCACAGCCAGCTGCCTGGGCTCCCGAGATCCTGGTCTTTGAGTGGGGTATGAACCCAATCTGGTGAAGCTCTTTGAATCCCTTATGAATCTTAGTGAGGAGGGATCCCGAGGCTACCGGAATGATCACATGATCGGGAGCTACCCAGCCCAACTGTTCTGCTGTCTCGAAGGCGAGGGTCTTGGAGCCCTCGGCGTAATAGGGCCGGATGTTGATGTTAACAAAGGCCCAGTCGTATTCATTGGCGATCTCACTACACAGGCGATTGACATCGTCATAGCTTCCTTCTACTCCGATGAGGTTAGGCCTATAAATAGCTGAAGTGAGCACCTTACCTCTCTCCAGATCAGCAGGAATAAATATATAGGACTCAAACCCAGCCTTGGCAGCATGGGCAGCTACGGAGTTGCCCAGATTGCCGGTGGAAGCACAGGCTACCGTGGCGTAGCCGAACTCCCGGGCCTTGGTCAGGGCTACTGAAACCACTCTGTCCTTAAAAGAAAAGGTAGGGTTAACGGTGTCGTTTTTCAGGTACAGCTCCTTGAGGCCCAGCTCCTTGGCCAGATTGGTCGATCTGATCAGGGGGGTAAATCCGGTCCCCAGGTCCAGAAGATCTTCTGTTTCTACAGGCAGGAGCTCTTTATATCTCCAGAGAGACTTGGGCCCATTTCTGATCTTCTCTTTGGTGAGGCTTTTGGTGATCTCCTCATAGTTATAGGTCACCTCAAGGGGCCCGAAACAGAAATCGCATACGTGAAGTGGCTCCAGCTCATACTCCCGGCCGCACTCCCGGCATTTTAGTGATCTGATTCTTGGCGATCTAACTTGACTCATGACTTCCTCCTTGAATCGCTTTTGAAAGTAAAAACCCTCTCGCCCTGACAGTCTAACTGTCTTGGGACGAGAGGGGAATCTTCGTGGTACCACCCAATTTCATCCACACCTCGCGGTGTCGACCTCGCAGAGTGCGGGAGCCCTTCTTGTGGAGCGACGCCCTACTCATGGCGAAAGCTCCTGCCTTCCAGAATCTCGACCAGAAACTCCGAAATCCTGGGAACTACAGAAGCAGCTCCTATACTCCTGTCCTTGATAACGGGGACCGTCCTGATGGACCTTCCGTTCAGGTCTACTCGGCGATCCCATCCGTTAGGGAATCAGCCTTTCTCCTGAAAGCTCCGAAGACATGTTCGGCCTCTTTTCAAGCGCCGACTTTCAGCCAAAGATCAGCTCTCTGTAGCTCTATATTGTGAGGCTTACTCCTCTTCTTCAACGCCACCTATTCACTTTTCTGGTCTAGTGGGTTACATTATTATCATATTTGCTCGGTATTGTCAACCTGGTGGAGACCGGTGCACACTGACTATGGGGCGATTACTCGCCCACAAGCTAAGATGGCACATAAGCAGAATGGACGGGGGTTCCTCTTTTTCTGTTGATCTTATAACCAACGAACTACATAACATTCCAAAGGACTAGAAGCTACCTGATGTCTACCCAAAAGGTAATGGAAAAGGAAAAACAGAGAGTTGCCCTCAGCTCAGTTATTGCGGCTGTCTTTCTGCTTGTCTCAAGGCTTGTGATAGGTCTCCTCACCGGTAGCCTGGGTGTTCTAGCCGATGCAGCCCATGCAGGGTTCGATCTAGGCGCAACCATAATTACCTACTTTGCCGTTCGCGGCTCCGACAAGCCTCCTGATGAAGATCACCTCTACGGGCATGGCAAAGTTGAAAGCCTGTCGGCTCTCATAGTAGCAGGGCTCCTTCTCGTCATGTGCGGCTGGATTATCTATGAGGCTGTGGGGCGGTTGTTTTTTAAATCTGTGGCCGCCCAGGCGAACCTTTATGCCTTTGCCATTACAGGCATCTCTATCATAATCAATGCCAATCGCTCTGTAGTTCTTCGCAGGACAGCCAGAAAATACGGAAGCCAGGCTCTGGAAGCGGGTGCCCTTCATTTCAGCAGTGATGTACTCACCTCGGTAGTAGTCATATTAGGTCTTATTATGGTCAGGCTGGGGCTTCCCCTTGCTGACTCCCTTGCAGCTCTGGTCGTCGCCATCCTGGTGGCGGTGGTCAGCGTGCGACTGGGAAGACGATCAGCAGATGTACTTCTAGACCGGGCTCCCCGAGAGGTAGTTGAATTAGTATCTACAGAGGCTAGAACTGTGGATGGAGTGATAGATTGCCCCAGGGTCAGGGTCCGCCGCTCAGGAAATAGATTCTTTGTAGACCTTAATATAAATATCGATCGCACCGTGGGCCTGGAGCGCGGCCATGATATTGCCCTGGAGGTAGAGAGGCGAGTCTGCGCCAAGGTTCCCCATGCTGATGTGATGGTGCACACTGAACCTACTGAGGGCGATGAACAGCTAGTGGACAGGATCAAAGTTATGGCTGGCCGCACTCCGGACATTCTGGATGTCCACAACATTTTAGCCCACGAGATTGAGGGGAAAATCTATCTGGATCTCCATCTCACGGTGACTCCTCTTTTGACCCTGGGAGAGGCCCACAAGATTGCTGAGTCCCTGGAGGAGACCATAAGGTCGGAGATGGAAAATATTGCTGTAGTGAATACTCATATCGAGTCGAACTTTGACTCCGTAGCTTCGGGAGAGGATATTACCAGCTCTTCAGAGTCTATGGTCAATCTGGTTAAGAGTGTGGCCAGGGAAGAGGCGGCACTCAAGGACTGCCATGAGGTGACTATCCGGAAGGTCAATGATCACCTTTCTCTCACCTTGCACTGCCTCTTCGATGAGAATCTCTCTATTAGTGAGGTTCATGAGGCCTCTACCCGCATCGAGGACCGGGTCAAAAGCGTTATACCCAATGTGGATGCTGTGTTGGTCCACGTAGAGCCCAGTTGAGGAACTGTCTCCTTCTCCTGCCAAGCAACGTTCTTTTGACGCTTAGGTATTCCGAGGGTGATACCGAGTTTCCGAGCTTCCTTAAGGAGAAGACTGATAACATCAACCTTGCTCTCAGATAACGACCTGGCTACAAGCTTAATCATGAGGTCAGCCATCCTCAACTGAAGACAAGCCTGTCCGTTTTTTCGCAATTGTGAAGAGATTGAAAATTCCCTTTTCCCCAGATAAGTAGTAAAATTGAGAAATCATTGGAGGCATGGGAAGTTGGGCCATGCAATCTAGTTTGGACTATGCTGTCCGCCAGTGGCATGTCAGAGATATTTTAAAGAGGTGACCTCAGTTGTCGGAATTTAATGATTTCTATGGGGGAGACAGAAGGTCGTCCTTCCTTCTCAGAGGGTGTCTTATCCTGGCTCTGGTTGTGCTCTGTCTGGGGTTGGGAGCTTTTATTGCCATCGGCGCCATCGCCAGCCTAAAAGGGGTATCGCCTGTGGAGTTGTTCCAAGGTGGGCCTTTGGTGGCTACCACGGAAGAGGCTCCCTCTGCTCCGGAGGAGGCACCAGGTACTTCTGAGGTAACTCCGCCTACCCCGGAAGAAAAACCATCTGTCCCAGAAGAAGGGGTAGAAAATCCGGCCGTCTTTGTGGCCAAGAAGGTGGGTCCTTCCGTGGTCCAGGTCAAGCTTTTTCTGCCAGAAACAGAGAGAGCTCCTCGCCAGTATATTGGCGGGGGATCGGGCGTCATCTACAGAAGCGATGGCTACATATTGACCAACGAACATGTGGTAGGAGAGCAGATCCAGGGTGTCAATCCCCTAATAACTGTGGTCCTGGCCTCTGGGGAGGAGCTGGAAGCCGAGGTAGTGGGCACAGATATGCTAACTGACCTGGCCATGCTGAAGATAGATAAGATGGGCCTGCCGGCAGCGGAGTTCACTTCTTCGGAAAATTTAGAAATTGGCGAGCTTGTCGTGGCCATCGGAAGCCCCTTCGGGCTGGAGGCCACTGTTACCCAGGGCGTGATCAGTGGTCTCCACCGGGAGGAATCCATTGGCCGAAGGGTCTACTACGACCTGATCCAGACCGATGCGGCCATCAACCCCGGCAACAGTGGTGGTGCTCTTTGCAATAGCAAAGGCCAGGTGATAGGGATCAATACCTTCATTGTTTCCCCTTCTGGAGTCAATGCGGGTCTTGGTTTTGCCATATCCAGTAACGTGGCTGTGGGTATTGCTGATCAGCTTATAGAGAAAGGTAAGGCGAGCCACCCGTATATGGGAGTCTCTGGAGGAGTTATAAGTAAAGAGACTGCCGAGAAGTTTGACCTGGAGGAGGGCTTCCGGGTGGAATATGTCCAGCCAAATGGTCCAGCGGATAAGGCCGGGATAAGAGAGGAGGACATAATTACTAAAGTAGATGATATAGATATCAAGAGGTACGAAGATCTGGTTAAGGCTCTGGAAAAGAAGGGTGTAGGAGGCACTGTCACAGTTATTGTGGCCCGAGACCATAAAGAGCTGCAGTTTAAAGTGACTCTAATAGAGAAGCCGGCTGAGCTGCAGGGATAAGGTTTTCTAACCGTAGTTTTTCCCTAAGGAGTACGAAGTCCTGGTCTGGAGAGAGGTCTTTGCGCACCCAGGTTAACAACTTTTGTGTGGAGTGGTCAGAGAATGTTAGTGGAATAGAGATATCCCTGGGACCTGGTCTACCTTTGTGGTTTGACCAGGTTAGGCGCGGGTTCTGAGGATCGAACAGGTTAGTATTCAGCTTGCAACTTTATTTCTATCCACGGCGTCAAAGGAGTTGCTCTCAGGTGAAAGGGCCGGCAAGATACGTGAAAAGCCCTA
>CAYYBB010000045.1:0-12529 GCA_964469465.1 uncultured Actinomycetota bacterium | reverse complement strand
AGAGCCAGGAACGTCTAAGGGAGATATTCAATAAGGCCAGAGAGAATGAGGCAGAAGTAGTGATAGTGGCGGCCAAGTTCGAGAGCGAGCTGGCTCAACTGAAACCTGAGGAGAGGAAGGAGTTTTTGAGAGAAGAAGGGCTGGAAGAGTCAGGCCTGGACAGATTCATCAAGGCCAGCTACAAACTCCTGGATCTGATTACTTTCTTCACTACGGCGGGGCCGGAAGTGAGGGCCTGGACCATAAGGAAGGGCACCCGGGCTCCCCAGGCTGCGGGTAAGGTCCATTCTGACATGGAGAGGGGATTTATCAGGGCAGAAATAGTATCCTACAAAGATCTGATAGCTGCTGGATCGCTGGCCAGAGCTAGAGAATTGGGCATCTATCGCCTGGAGGGCAAGGAGTATGTGGTACAGGACGGGGATGTGATTTACTTTAAGTTTGCGGTGTAAGGAGTGGATAGCATTCTATTACTCAGAAAATACTTCCTTGACCAAACAGCGGCCTCCAGGAGTCCGACTGGAGCGTGAGGTAGTGACAGAGACGTAGGCTCAGCGGGTACTACAACTTGAGCAATTGGCCAATAAGAGAGCCCTAGAGCAACTTGTAACCAATAGCATATGTTGAAGGGATGACCAGACTAATTGACCGAAGCGTATAAGCCTGTCGACTACGACCACGATTATGATTACCTGACCGACTTCTGGCTGGGAAAGGGCCGGCAATACGAGGAGAGAGTCGAGCTAGAGGCTCTCAAAAAACTACTTCCGGCCCAGGGGACTTCTCTCATTGATCTGGGGGGAGGTTTTGGTCGATTAGCCACCGCTTACCTGGATAGATTTGAGCAGGTGGTCCTTTTAGACTACTCCTTGAAGAATTTAGAGAGGGCCCAGGAAGAGCTTCTACGCAAAAACATCAAGAAAATGACCCTGGTGGCGGCCGATGTTTATAATATTCCTTTCCCCAATTCATACTTTCAGTATGCCCTCTCCGTTCGAGTAGTTCATCATTTGCAGGATCCTCCGGCTTTTTTCCAGGAGGCCAGGCGGATTGTGCAGGAGGGGGGGAGGTTTATTCTGGAATATGCCAACAAAAGAAACTTTAAAGAGATACTCAGATTTACGTTTCGTAGACCCCACCGCAGTCCCTTTACTATGGAACCGTCTGCGGTGGGAGACAGAATTCTTAACTACCACCCCCGGCATATAGAAACAACGTTAGAGAATAGCGGGTTCAAGATCCGGGAAGTTCTAAGTGTTTCAAACTTTCGCCAGGCTTTTCTGAAATCCCTTTTTGGTGCCCCCAGGCTGACCCTGCTGGACTCCCTTGTACAGAGACCTCTGGGTCTGGTGCGTTTTGGACCCAGCATTTTTATCCAGGCTACAGCTCTATCGGCAGGGAGTTCCCAGTCTCCAGACGAAGAGTCTCCAGACCATGGGGGGAAGCGGAGCCCTTTTTATGGGTCATATTCGGTCCACTTACCCTCCGGGTCTCCAAAGATGGAGGATAAGCCTTATTCTCAGCCTCTCTTTCAATGTCCAGCCTGCTTGTCTCAGAATATCTTGGAGCGGGAGAATGAGGTCAGGTGTCAGAGTTGCCATCGAGCTTATCCGAAAAGAGGCCTCATCTATGATTTCAGACTCCCCTGATGGACATTAACGACATGTGACTTAAGAGTAATTAGTGGCGGGATTGCAAAAAGCAAATTTTGGGTCAATTTGCCATTCGATTTGAATTCGTACGATGGGGCTAAATACTGAGGTGGCTCTTTTGGCAGGGAGATCATTACTGATAAACAAATTGCCAAAACCCTGGCCCAATAGTAAAATAAACTTGTAACAAGTTAATTCAATTACAAGTCACTCATGCCGCCTACAGCGGCACCACGAAAGGATGAAAAAGGGGTATTTTCAGGATAGAGGGAGATGAAAAATGAAGGAAAAGATTTATCCTCCTGGTGTAATACATCGGCTTTCGGCTTATCTCCGGTACTTGGTCCAAATAGACGAAGTAGGGCGAACCACGGTCTCTTCTCGGGAGATAAGTGATGCCGTTGGCGTTAACAGTGCTGAGATCAGGAGGGATCTCTCCCTCTTCAAGGTGGTAGGTAAGAGAGGCGTCGGTTACAACATTAAGAGTCTTATTGCCCAGTTTAATGAGATCATTGGAGCTCAACAGGAGACCAGGATAGCTTTGATAGGGGCCGGCCATCTGGGCACGGCTATTGTTAATTACGATCCTCTCCCAAAGCATGGCTTTGTCATCTCCGCCATATTCGACAACGACCCTAAAAGAATCGGGCAAAAAGTGGGCGATCTGGTAGTCAAAGACATTAGGGAATTGAAAAACGTCGCCAAAAGACACAGAATAACCACTGCTATCCTGGCTGTCTCGCCAGAGGCAGCTCAGGAAGTGACGGATCTTCTAGTAGATGCCGGGGTCAAGGTGATTCTTAACTATACTCCGGTCAGAATTGAAGTTCCTTTAGGGGTAATCGTTCAAACTACAGATCCCGTGGAAAAATTATTACACACCCTTTATTATCTGAGTCGGATAGGCCAGGGATATTCTGCGGCTGGCTAGGCTCATCTTTAGCTGGTAGTTAACGTGCCTATCCCTTATTCCTCTTAGATTGGTTTGGTCTATGAGTCTCGGTTTATTCCATGGCCAACTCATAAAGGATGTTATCTCTCCTGAGGCCTCCATGTAAAGAATGTTATCTTTTCGTGACTGTCCCAACATCGATGGGAATTTTTGAACATCCAGAGTAGGCAGGACAAAAGTCCTGGTCAATGGACATAAGTGAGCACTTCAATTGTTAGTAAAACCGGTGCCCACCGATTATGGGACGATCACATCTTTTCCAAAAGGAGCTCCCCTTTGTCAGAAAAACAAGAATACCTCAGAAAGCTTTCCGCTGTTGACGAAGTTCTGACACTTCCGGAGATAGCAGAACTCCTGGAAATACACCCCCGGGGACTGGTAGTCGATGCCGTGCGAACCATAATAAACGAACTAAGAGAAACTATTCTCTCTCTGGAGGACCCTAGCCAGTTGGAAGGCTTGAAATTGGAGGCAGAAGATCTGATTCCGCTGGTCAAGAAATTGGTCCAGGAGGTGACCACTTTCAGTCAGAGGAGAGTAATCAATGCTACGGGGGTCATAGTTCATACCAATCTGGGACGATCCATACTTCCCCAGGAAGCCGTAGAAGCTATGGCCATGGCTGCCAGAAGTTATACCAACCTGGAGTATGATCTGTCTCAGGGTCAGAGGGGCTCCAGGCAGGCTCATATAACCGGACTTCTCACCACTCTGACCGGTTCGGAGGCAGCCCTGGTGGTCAACAACAATGCGGCTGCGGTTCTGCTTGTCCTTAGCGCTTTGGCCCAGGACCGGGAGGTGGTTGTATCCCGCGGGGAACTGGTGGAGATAGGAGGAGGCTTTCGTATTCCTGAGATCATGAGGCAAAGCGGAGCCAGGCTGGTGGAGGTAGGAACTACCAACAAGACCAGGATCGAGGACTATCGGAAAGCCATAACCTCTGAGACGGCCCTTCTTCTAAAGGTGCACACTTCCAACTTCAAGATTGTCGGATTTGCCCAGGAAGTGTCTTTGCAAGAGCTGGTTGGTCTGGCCAGAGAGTTCGGTCTACCAGTGATGTACGATCTCGGGAGCGGAGTACTGACCCAGCTTGATGTGAGAGGCTTTGAGCAAGAGCCCCAGGTCAAGGACTGTGTTAAAGCTGGAGCTGATATAGTAACTTTCAGCGGCGATAAGCTCTTGGGTGGACCTCAAGCAGGGGTGATTCTGGGCAGGAAGGATCTGGTGGAACGAGTCAAAGAACATTCTTTGGCCAGAGCGGTAAGGATAGACAAGATCAGCCTGGCTGCCCTGGAGGCGGTGCTGAGACTTTACTTTGATCTGACCAGGGCAGTACAAGAGATTCCCACCCTGGCCATGATATGCAGGCCATATGAGGAGCTAAAGGCCGAGGCAGAAGCACTGAAGGAAATCCTTACTCATGAGGTGGGTCAGAAGATTGCTTTTTCTGTGGAGGATGAAGTCTCCAGAGTTGGTGGAGGCGCCCTTCCTCTTTTGGAGTTGAAGACTGCTGCTCTGGCTCTCTTCCCAAAAGATATGTCGGCCCCGGAGATGGAGAGGAGGCTTCGTCTCTCCCACCCTCCTGTCATCGCCCGAATCAAGGAGGACAGAATTCTGATCGATTTTAGGACTCTCTTGCCCCCTGACCGAGATGACTTGGTGAAGGTGATCAAAGAGATATCATTCGGGGACTGACTTTACTGGTGGAGAGATTAAAGTGGAAGAAGATAGTTTTTCGCCCCATGTTATTATCGGGACAGCCGGACACATCGACCACGGCAAGACTGAACTGGTTAAGAGGATGACCGGCACCGACACGGACAGGCTCAAGGAGGAGAAGCAACGGGGCATCTCCATAGATATTGGTTTTGCTGAACTCAAACTTCCCAGTGGCCGCAGTGTAGCTATGATTGACGTGCCTGGTCACGAAAGATTTGTTAAGAATATGCTGGCGGGGTCTACCGGAGTGGGTATAGGTCTTCTGGTGGTGGCGGCCGACGATGGGGTCATGCCCCAGACCAGAGAGCACCTGGCCATTCTCGAACTTTTGGGCATAAAGAGGCTGGTGGTGGCCCTCACCAAGATTGATCTGGTAGATAAGGAGTGGCAGGGGCTGATCGAGGAACAGATCAGGGATTTCCTTAGAGATACAGCCTTTGCTGATGCTCCTCTTGTGGCCGTCTCTTCCCGGACCGGAGAGAATGTGGATATGCTGGTTCGTCTCCTGGACGAGCTGACTGCGGTCCGATCTGACAAGGAGATAGACCTCCCTGTCCGCATGCCCATAGACCGGGTCTTCAGTCTGAGCGGTATAGGAACAGTGGTTACGGGAACCCTGTGGTCCGGAACTGTTAAAGTTGATCAGACTGTAGAAATATTGCCCGCTAGACTACGCAGCAGAGTCAGGAGCATTCAAGTATTTAACCGACCCGTTCCCAGGGCTTTTCCCGCCCAGCGGGTAGCTCTGAATCTGGTGGGAGTGAAGAGGGATGAGTTGAGCAGAGGGGAGGTCATTGTCTCGCCTGCTAGCTTTGCCACTACTTACGTTTTTGATGCCCGGGTGAGGATTCTGAAAGATGCAGGCAGGGGGTATCGCAACAGGTCTCCGGTCCGAATCTACCACGGCACCCGGGAGACGGAAGCCAGAATGGTTATCATCGATGGAGATTCCATAAAGCCGGGCCAGGAAGCTTACGTTCAGGTCAGAACCATCGAACCTCTGGTTCTGAGATACCAGGACAGGTTTGTCTTCAGAAGCTACTCCCCTATTACCACTATCGGCGGAGGAGTTATTCTGGATATTCATCCTCCCAAATATCGTAAGAAATTCAAGGATTGGCCTTCCCGGTATCAAATCCTGGAAGAGGGCACAATTGAGCAGCTTACTCTCTTCCTTTTTCAGGAAAAAGATCCTCTGCCCCTGTCTGTCCAGGAGATTGTCTCTCGCTTTGGCCTGAGAGAGGCGAAAGTTCGACAGACCCTCCAAGCCATGGTCTCCCAGGGAAAGGTAGTGGAACTGGGGAAAGGAGGAGAAGTCCTCTATTTGCTTCGGACCAGCCTGGATAGTTTAGAAGAGCAGGCCGCCAACTTCATCAGTCAATATCTTAGGGAAAACCCTCTTCAGAGGGGAGTGGATAAAGAGCTTCTCAAAGAAGAGATATTTCCTAAATTCACCCAAAGGCAGTTTGATCTTTTACTGGATAAGATGGTAGGGGAAGGGAAACTCTTCAGTAGCGGCTCAGAGATTTCCTGCCAGAGGTTGGACAGAAGGCTAGAGGGGGAGGTCAGAGCCGATCTGGACCGATTTCTGGATCTGATAAGAAAGGATAAGTATTCACCTCCCTCTCCTGCAGAGATAGGTGAAGTTCTGGGTCTGGGTGAGGACAAAGTCAAAAAGATAGTAAAGGCACTTGTGGATGAAGGCAGTCTAGTCAGGGTAAAACAGGATCTCTACTATGGCAGAGAGGCCATGGAGGAGATCAAGGACAAAGTCCGAGAGTTTGTCCATCTCCACGGGAAAACTACCCTGGCCGATCTCAGAGATCAGCTCTCCACGTCCCGAAAATACGCCCAGGCCATCCTGGAGTACCTGGACTCTGTAGGCTTTACCAGGAGGATAGAGGATTATAGAATTCTGAGATAAAGGTGGCACTACTTCGTAGCCGGGAAATGAACCAAATATGTTCATGATTCATGGGTGATGAGACCGTATAATGACAAATTGTGGATCCCCTTGGTCTCTCAAGGGCAGGTTTTCCTAAAAACCCAAACTAGTTATCATTCTGTGGCTTGCTCCGAGCGCCTGGTCCGTGTCAGGAGGTGTATCTGTCCTGGTGGGCGGCCTGGTCTTCAAAACCAGCGTGAGGCGGCAGACCCGTCTCAGGTGGGTTCGATTCCCATACACCTCCGCCAGTAAACGCAAAGCGTTCTACTTTTGGGATTGAGGCATTTGAGGTATGAATAAAAAGGGGAGATTCATATTGAACATTATTATTATAGTTTTGCTCACGGCAGGACTTTTATATATCTTCCGCGGGCAAATTTTCCAACAATTCTACAAACCCGCAACAGCTCCGCTTCAAGAAGAAGTAGAAATTGAGGACGAACGAGAAGCTATCAAAGTAGAAGAAAAAGATGTTGAGATTATTGCTGAAAATTTCCAAATCCCGTGGGAGGTTGCTTTCTTGCCAGATGGAGTTCTTTTGGTCACCGAACGCTCCGGAACTCTTAGGAGTATCGGAAAAGAAGAGCGTATTTATATTATTGAGGGCGTAGAGCATATTGGCGAAGGCGGGCTATTGGGAATGGCGCTTCACCCTCAATTTTCGGAGAATCGTTGGATATATCTTTATCTCACTACAAAGGTTGGCAACCGACTTGAAAATAGAGTTGAGCGCTACCGCCTTGAAGATGCCCACTTATTAGAGAAAACAATAATCATCAATAATATTCCAGGAGCGGCAATTCATAATGGCGGAAGGATTGCTTTTGGTCCCGATGGATATCTTTACATCACCACCGGAGATGCCGGAAGCCCCAACTTAGCTCAAGACATTAATAACCTTGCCGGCAAAATTTTGCGCCTAAAAGACAATGGATCAATTCCACCTGATAATCCCTTTGGAAATGCGGTTTGGTCGTATGGTCACCGCAACCCACAAGGACTTACCTGGGATGATAAAGGTAGGTTTTGGGCAACCGAACATGGCGCAATTGCCCATGATGAGCTTAATCTGATTGAAAAAGGAAAAAATTATGGTTGGCCAGTAATTCAGGGCGATGAAAAAAAAGAAGGTATGGAAAATCCTATCATACAGTCCGGCCCCATTGAAACCTGGGCGCCTGCCGGCATTGCTTTCTGGAATGGTTCTCTTTTCTTTGGCGGTCTTCGTGGTGAAACACTATATGAGGCAAAAATTATTGGCGAACGGAGAGTTTCGCTTAAGACTCATCTGCGGCAAGAATTCGGACGCATCCGGGCAGTAGTCCTGGGTCCTGATGGCTATTTATATATCACCACTTCAAACACGAACGGCCGAGGCAGACCGCGTTCAGGAGATGACAAAATTATCCGCATTAATCAAGAAATTCAGTTTGAGTGCTGTGGCATCCTTGGCAATATCGAAGGCGACGTAACCCATCTTCGGACAAAAGCAAACCTTTTGAATTTGATATTGAAGAATGGCTCGAGCCCTCTAATAACTAATGTCTTTGAAGACTGAGTAAAATTGTAGTTAACAAGTGCATTGGTGATCTACACTTTTCCTCCAAAAGGACTTTAGCATCATACTTTAGGAATTGCTTGACGTTGTATTATCATGTGATAACATAATAAATATACCTCGGGGGATTAGTTGGGAGATAAATGGCAGATCAAGTTGTTTCTGAACGAATTTCGAAGTTGTTGGCTGCCCAAGTGCTATGTTGTACTTAGAGAGAAGAATCAGCAAAGCTTGATCGAGTTGGGACTTACACCTAAGCAACGCCGAGACATAATCTTGGGTCTCACTTTCAAAGATTGTGTTGAGGGGCCGATACCGGATGAGGCTGACCCAAATGATACAATCTGCACCTTCGGTAAGAAGATCGACACTGCCGAAATTTACATCAAGCTCAAAATATACCATGTCCACGACAAACACCACGCCAAGTGCCTATCTTTTCACAAAGCAGAAGCTTCGCTAAAGTACCCTTATAAATAAAGAATGGCGCGAGCAAAAGAGGGAAAACGAATGACATTCAAAGAAATCGGTATGAAAAGAGATATTTGTCCGGTTTGCGAAGTAGAACGCGAGATAAAGATCGGTTTCAAAAAGGAAACGCTAGCCATTAATAATGAGCCAGTCGAGATCGAAGCACGGGTCGAATATTGTGCCACTTGTAAAGAATCTTTTACTGACGTTGAGGCTGAGGAGGAAAACATCCAAAAGGCTTACCGCGCTTATCGGCAATCTCATGACCTTCTACAACCAGAGGAGATTCGGGAAATACGGGAAAGATATGGCATAAGCCAAAGAGCCTTTAGCCGCCTCCTTGGTTGGGGTGAAATCACCCTGCACCGTTACGAAGCTGGAGCACTTCAAGATGAGGCTCATAATAACGAGTTGCTCTTAATGAAAGACCCAGATAATTTTAAGCTACTATTTGAAAGAAGCCGACACAAATTGGCACCTCACCTTATTCGGCAGATTGAGAAACGACTAGTTGAGCTTTCGAGCGAGAAATATCAAGATTGGTTTAGGAAATGGCTGGAATCCTTTTTTGGTTTTGCTCGTATCGATATCTATAGTGGCTTTAAGCACTTCGATCTGGAGAAGTTTGAAAGTGCCATCATGTTTTTCGCTAGGCATCTAGATGGAGTTCTCAAAACCAAACTAAATAAGCTGGTATGGTATTTTGATTTCCTTTGCTTCAAGAAACTTGGCGTGTCTGCAACTGGCACCGTCTACCTCCACCTTACGTACGGCCCAGTGCCAAAGAACTATGATTTCTTTCTATACAAATTGGTTTCCGAAGGAGTGTTATTGATGGAAGAAAAGATTTTTGACAAAGCTAAGGACATCATCGGTGAAATTTACTTTTCAGTGGAAGAACCAGACTTAAGTTTCTTTACTGTTGAGGAACGCCAATGTCTGGAACAAGTGGACAAGCATTTTCAAAACTTCAACGCCGCCGAAATATCTAGATATTCTCACGAAGAAGCGGGATACCGAAACACCAAAGAAGGTGACATGATTTCTTATGAGTGGGCAAAAGATTTAAAGATTTGAATGAGCTAAGTTAGAGAGAGTTGATAGAAAACTTCATCCACATCTATAATCGACTGAGATATCATGGGGCGATCGGATATGTAACTTCTGGGCAGATGCATTTGGGGGAAGCGGAAGCAACCCCTCAGCGCACTCTGAAAGAAAGTAGCTGGCAAGACCCAAGAGACTTGAGATAAAGCCGTAACCAAAAGGGCCAGATTCAATGAAGGTTGGCAGCTTGAGAGCGGTATTTCGCGACCTCTCTTCATAATTCAGAAAACCATGAGCCATGAAAACCGCCCTCTCCTACATCCGCTATAGCGTCCAGAAGAGAAGTGAGAAAAAAGACTCCCCTGAGATTCAGCGCGGACTATCGCTAGGGAAGCCCGGGCACTAGCCCACTCTCTTGATCTCCTTTTGACTTGAAGAGTAAGTGCACATCTGTCCTGCCCAAAAAACCAAAAGCATCCTCCTGGCGCAGTTGAGCTTATGCTGCCAGAGGGGGGCCAGGCGCTTTTCGGTGATGCTTCTCTCCCTTCCGAGATATAGTGAGTTGGGTGGTGGAGTAGGGGAGAGCGGATTTTAATTCCAACAAGGGTAAAATAAGTGCAAAAAGCCAAAATGGGTGGTATCAAACCCACCCATTTCCAGCATTTTACCTGTTTAGAGGTGGTGCTCGCTGGTGGTTTCGAACCACCGACCTCTGCCGTGTGAAGACAGCGCTCTCCCCCTGAGCTAAGCGAGCACTAAGAGATGGAAAATTTCAATAGAAAACAGAAATAGATTACCTGATTTTATATCGGCTCGTGTTTACTGTTCCAATAAAAACATTTTAATATAAATGTCCTTCTTGATCAACAGGCAGGCAGGCGGGTAGGTCTTTGTTCACCTCATGTTGGGTCTGGAAAGAAACTCATCCCCCTCGGGTGTGCTTTGATTTTTCTTTGTGATAAGATAAGGGCGTTTATTTCCATGCGGACGCCTGCGTACCTCTGAGGGGAAAGTGAGTTGGGCCACGAAAAGGACCAGACTCTTTGGGGAACAACAGAAGCTGGGAGCGCTCTTCACTGACTTCGCGGGTTGGGAGCTCCCCGTATATTATTCCAGCATCCTTAAAGAACATTCTGCGGTTAGAGAGGCAGCCGGGCTCTTCGATGTCTCTCATATGGGTAGAATCCGACTCCGGGGCTCCGATGTTGTACGGTTTCTAAATACCCTTCTCTCGCGGAACATCTCCGACCAGAAGATAGGGGAAGCACGCTATGCTTTGGTCTGTAACCCAGAGGGAGGGGTGAAGGATGACATTATTGCCTACCGCGAGGGTGAGGACCAGTTCCTGCTGGTAGTCAATGCCAGCAACAGAGAGAAGATCCTGGATTGGATGGATCAGGGAAAAGCTGGTCTGGTGGACATAGATGATCAGACCGAAAATACCTCTCTCCTGGCCGTCCAGGGACCCCGGGCAGAGGCCGTTGTTTCTTCAATTGTGGAGCAGGATCTATCTCTGGTAAAGTTCTATACTTTTTGTTCAGGCCAGTTTAGGAGAGAAGAGATTATTCTCTCCAGAACCGGATATACGGGCGAAGATGGTTTTGAGGTCTTTGTTTCAAACGAGAAGGCTCAGGATTTATGGAGGGAGATCTTGAGCGCCGGACAGGAGTATGGTATTCTCCCTGCAGGTCTGGGTGCCCGAGATCTTCTGAGGCTGGAGATGGGATATCCCCTCTACGGACATGAACTAACCGAAGAGATCTCTCCTTTTGAGGCAGGGCTGGAGAGATTTGTCGATTTGGACAAGGAGTTTATTGGCCGAGAGGCCCTTTTGGGCGAGGATGTCAGGAGATCCCTGGTTGGTCTCAGGCTCATGGACAGCGGAGTGCCCAGAGATGGCTTTTATGTCTACCAGGGGGACGGGCTCGTGGGGCAGGTGACCAGTGGGGGATTCTCTCCCACTCTCAAGAGCGGGATTGCTCTGGCTTTGGTGGACAAGACTTATGTGAGATATGGAGAAAATGTAGATATTGAAATAAGGGGCAAGAGGAAAAAGGCTCAACTTACCAGGATACCGTTCATAGAAGGAGGACGAGGAAGATGAACCCTGAGGATCTTCTCTACTCATCGGAACATGAGTGGGTCAGGAGGAAGGGTGACCGAGTAGTGTTGGGAATCACTGATTATGCCCAGCAAGCTTTGGGAGATATCGTCTATCTGGAAGTTCCTGACGAGGGGACTCAGGTAGTGGCAGACGAGGCCTTTGCTGAGGTGGAGTCGGTTAAAGCAGTGTCAGACATATACTCGCCCGTTACTGGCGAGATTGTGAAGGTTAATCAGAAAGTCATCGAATCACCAGAGATCATCCACGAGGATCCTTACGGTAAAGGGTGGATAGTAGTAATCGAGATGAGTGACCCCGCTGAGCTGGACAATCTGATGACCGCAGAAGAATATGAGGAATTCATCCGGGAGCTTGAGTAGTTCAAGAGATAGACTTCCTCGTATCGACAGAAACCATTTGCAAGTGTTCAACACAGGGTCTTAGGAGACCCGGAAGAGGTAACATTGCTTTCACCGGAACAAGCCCTTCAAATTGTACTGGATCAAGCTCATCTTCTCGAGTCGGTAGAGGTCAGATTATTGGACTCTCTGGGCATGACTTTGGCCGAGGAGATCGTCTCCGACCTAGATATTCCTCCTTTTGATAACTCAGCCATGGACGGATTTGCGGTTCGATCCCAGGATACCCTGGGGGCCGGCCTCCAGAATCCGGTGCGGCTGAAAGTGTTGGAGGAGGACCTGCCAGCCGGGCACACGACCCAAAAACCCTTGATGCCGGGATATGCTTTCCAGATCATGACTGGAGCTCCTATCCCCGCGGGTGCAGATGTCGTCATTCCGATAGAAAATGTGGAGATGAGAAATGAAGAAATATTAGTCTTTCGGCAAGCGCCCTGCCGCTCTGCAGCGCCCCCTCGGGCTTCAGGCTATAGACGAATTCCTGCGGTTTGCCGCTCAAATAGCGCTGGATGGTTCCGTCGCGAAACAGGACGAACACCTCGCCCGTCTCGCTGATCCCCAGATCGACCGCGTCGGACAGGTCGGGCCGGTCGGCTCCGGTGAAGTATTCCTCGGGCGCGTTGCTATAGCGCCGCTCGCCCGCCGGTGGGACATAACGCCAG
>CAYYBB010000044.1:3842-12590 GCA_964469465.1 uncultured Actinomycetota bacterium | reverse complement strand
AAAAAGTTCGCGGACTCTGTAGGAGCTGTTTGCTTTAGCTAACAGAGAGTTCACACTCTGCAACTATTTTATCTGCCAGCTTTTGGGAAGAAAAAGGTCGTTGTAGACGGATAGAGCATAGCGGTCGGTCATCCCAGCAATGTAGTCACAGACCCCCACCGCGGCCAGCTCTCCCTCCCGAGGCAGATACTCTGGAGGAAGCTCTTCCAGATGGGTAAGAAAATGGTAGAAGAGGTCAGCCAACATCTTGCCCAGCTTTTTCTCCTCCGCCTTGGCATAACTATCTAGATAGACGGTCTCAAATAGAAAATCCCGCATGCGGTTGACGGAGGCCTCCACCTCTGGATCCATCCCTATGTCACCCTTACCCTCGCTGGAAAAGATGAGGTTTCTGACCAGGGTATTGATCCTCTCCCCATGCTCGTGACCCAGGATCTTCAGCTCCTTTTGGGGTAGATCCTGAGGCTTTAGGATGCCCGCCCTCAGGGCGTCGTCGATATCGTGGTTGATGTAGGCCACCCGATCGCAGATACGAACTACCCTTCCTTCCAAGGTGATGGGAACTCCATCTCCTGTATGGTGCAGGACGCCATCCCGCACCTCAAAGGTAAGGTTCAGCCCTTCTCCTTCCCTTTCCAGAAAATCCACTACTCGGAGGCTCTGCTCGTTATGATGGAAAGGGCGACCCGTCTCCTGCACCATGACCGGAGAGAGGGCCATCTCCCCGGCATGCCCGAAAGGGGTGTGACCCAGGTCGTGTCCCAGAGCGATAGCCTCAGTCAGATCTTCATTGAGAAAAAGAGCCTTGGCCACGGTACGGGAGATCTGAGCTACCTCCAGGGTATGGGTAAGGCGGGTTCGGTAATGATCTCCTTCGGGGGAGAAAAAGACCTGGGTCTTGTGTTTCAGACGGCGAAAGGCCTTGCTGTGAATGATGCGGTCCCGGTCTCGCATAAAGCAGGTTCGGATCTCATCATCCTTCTGGGGCTTCTGCCGGCCCTGGCTCTGAGAGCTGAGGCTGGCAAAGGGGGAGAGGGATCTTCGCTCGATTTCTTCAATCTTCTCGCGTATGGTGCCCATAGCTAGAAAGCTCACCTCATTTGGGTAACAGAGCAATCAACAAGATCTTACCACAAAGAGGTGAGCTTTTTATATTACCGCCGATATTTAGTGCTATCTGAGTACGATTGGAACAAGGGTTACTTATCTATAAAGATCTCCCTCTCCTCTTCTACCACTGCCTGGGCTGCGGCCAGACGGGCCAGGGGAACCCGGAAGGGGGAGCAGCTTACATAAGTGAGACCCACCCGGTGGCAGAACTTGATAGATTTGGGCTCTCCTCCGTGTTCACCGCAGACTCCCAGCTTGATATCCGGCCTGACCTGGCGGGAGAGTTTGACTGCCATATCGATAAGCTTGCCCACTCCTACCGTGTCCAAGACCTCAAAGGGATTTTTCTCTAGAATGCCCAACTCCACATACTCAGGAATGAACTTGCCTTCGGCATCATCCCGGCTGAAGCCGAAAGTGGTCTGAGTGAGGTCATTGGTACCGAAGGAGAAGAACTCAGCGTGTTCGGCTATCTCATCAGCGGTGAGAGCAGCCCGGGGCAGCTCAATCATGGTCCCGATCTTGTAGCCAACCCTCATGCCCCTTTCTTCAAAGACCTCGTGGATGACCTTCTCCGTGCTCTCCTTGAGAAGGGCCAGCTCCTTGTCAATGCCCACCAGAGGAATCATGACCTCCACCACCGGCTCATAGCCCTCCTCAACAACATCGCAGGCCGCTTCAAAGATGGCTCTCACTTGCATCTGATATATGTCCGGCCTGGTGATGCCCAGACGACATCCTCTTAAGCCCAACATGGGATTCGCCTCAGAAAGAGCCCTGACGTTGGCCAGCAGTTCCTCTTTGGCGGCCAGCTTCTCCAGAGAAGCTCCTCTATGTTTAAGCTCTGCTACCTCCACTCTCAGATCTCCCAGATTGGGCAGGAATTCATGAAGAGGAGGATCGAGAAGTCTTATGGTCACCGGCAGGCCATTCATAGCCTTAAGAATAGCTACAAAGTCCTCTTTTTGCATCTTCAAGAGTTTCTGAAGAGGCTCGGCCCTCTCCTCGTCGGTCTTGGCCAGAATAGCGGCCTGAACGTGAGGAAGTCTATCCTCAGCCATAAACATGTGCTCAGTGCGGCAGAGCCCGATACCCTCGGCTCCAAAATCCCTGGACTTGGCCGCGTCCTCTGGAGTGTCCGCATTGGCCCGGACTCCCAGTTTTCTGATCTCATCGGCCCAGGCCAGAAGTCTTCGAAAGTCCTCATTGATCATGGGAGGAATGAGGGGCACTTCTCCTAGGATCACCCGGCCGGTGGTTCCATCGATGGTAATGATGTCTCCTTCTCTTATAACCACATCCTTGACCCGACAACTCTTGCTGGCGTAGTCGATCTTTACTTCCTCCGCCCCGCACACGCAGGGTTTGCCCATGCCTCTGGCTACCACCGCAGCATGGCTGGTCATTCCCCCGTGGCTGGTCAGGATACCCTGAGATTGAACCACCCCGTGGATGTCATCCGGAGTAGTCTCCCAGCGCACCAGAATGACCATCTCCCCGGCTTTACCCATCTCCTCGGCTGTGTCGGCATCGAAGACTACCTTGCCCATGGCCGCACCGGGGGAAGCATTGAGGCCTTTGGTTAGAACCTGGAAGTCAGCGTTGGGATCGATCCGGGGATGAAGAAGCTGATCCAGTTGGCTGGGATCTATCCTCATGACGGCCGTCTTCTTGTCGATGAGGCCCTCTTCCACCATATCCACAGCAATTTTGAGAGCTGCGGCGGCTGTCCTCTTGCCTACTCTGGTCTGGAGCATGTACAGTTTTCCCTCTTCGATGGTGAACTCCAGATCTTGCATGTCCTTATAGTGCTGTTCTAGAGTATCCATAATCCCGGCCAGTTTGTAGTAAGCCTCGGGCAACTCATCTTTTAATTTCTCCAGGGGCTGAGGGGTCCTGATGCCTGCTACTACATCCTCCCCCTGAGCATTGAGAAGATATTCACCGTAAAGCTTCTTCTCTCCAGTGGAGGGATCGCGGGTAAAGGCCACCCCGGTCCCGGAGTTCTCCCCCATGTTGCCAAAGACCATGGTCTGAACGTTGACCGCTGTACCCAGGGTCTCGGGAATCTCATTAATCTTTCGGTAAGTTATAGCTCTGGGATTATACCAGGACTCAAAGACCGCCCGAATAGCCATCTCCAGTTGCTTAGGAGGCTGAGAGGGAAACTCCTGTCCCGACTCTTTTTTCACTATTCCCTTGAATATATCTACCAGCTCTCTCAGATCAACTGGAGTAAGTTCCGTGTCGTATTGATAGCCCTTTTTGTCCTTGAGGTCGCTTAGAGCATGCTCAAAGAGGTGCTTCTTTACCTCCATAACTACGTTTCCAAACATCTGAATGAAGCGGCGATAGCAGTCGTAGGCAAATCTCTGGTTGCCGGTGATCCTGGACAGAGTCTCCACTGTCTCATCATTCAGACCCAGATTGAGGACGGTGTCCATCATGCCGGGCATGGAAACTTTGGCCCCTGATCTTACCGAGACCAGAAGGGGGCGTTCCCGGTCGCCAAATTTCTTACCGGTTTCCCACTCCACTCTTGCCAAAGCCGCCATGACCTGATCCCACAACTCCTCGGGAGACTTCTTGCCGTTCTCAAAGTAATGAATACAAGCCTCGGTGGATATGGCAAAGCCGGGAGGCACCGGCAGACCGATTCTGGTCATCTCACAGAGGTTAGCCCCTTTTCCTCCCAAGAGATCTCTCATCTCGGCGCTTCCCTCGTCAAAGAAATAGACGTACTTCTTGCTCACAGCAGATCCTCCTTTTATGGTTAATTTAGACATTATAACACAGAACTAGCCTCACTCTTTTCCCACCCAGAAGACACAAAGGTCCTTTTACAATCATTCCTGACTTTGCTGACTCTCCCGCACCAGAAGACCACTCAACAGAGAAAAGTTAGCCAGTTGATTGAAAAGAAGGACGTATCTCCTCAACAGCGAGAGCCTGTTGGCCCTGATCCTGTCATCCTCCACCATAACCAGCACACGGTCAAAGAAGCTGTCCACCACAGGTCTCAAGGCAGCCAGGTTCTTTATCATGGCGGCGTAATCGTACCGCCGGGCATTTTCTTTAGTTTTTCTCTCCGCAGCTACCAGCCTATTATACATAACTTTCTCCTGCTCCTCCTGAGGAAGCTCCGGATCCACTTCCTCCTTCTCCCATCCCCGGGAAAGATTGTTGCATCTCTCATAAGCGGTGGCCAGATCGTCCATCTCAGGAAGGCCGATGATGGGAGCAAGAGCCTCCACCTTCTTCTTAATGACCACAATTCTGTCCCTGGTCACATCTATAACCGAGTCGATAAGCTCATTCTGGTATCCCTCGTCGGACAAGAGGTACCTGAACCTCTGAAGAATGAAGTCTATCACTTCCTGCTTCAATGTATCCTGATCCCTAAGTTCCGCGCCCTGCTCCTCATATAAGCGATGGATAAAAGAGATAAGCTCCGCCAAAGACCAGTCCATCTCCTTGTCCAGAGTGATCTGGATGATCCCTCGGGCTTTTCTTCTCAAAGCGTAGGGATCTTGAGACCCGGAGGGAATCAGGCCGATCCCGAATATGCCCACCAGGGTGTCCATCTCATCGGCAACGGCCAGAACGGAGCCCTCTGGAGAACGGGGAAGAGGATCCTCCAGGGAGCGGGGCAGGTAATGTTCAAAAATGGCCTGGCAGACGGAGGGTTCCTCTCCCTGCCTTTGGGCATATTCCCGTCCCATAACCCCCTGAAGATCAGGAAATTCCACTACCATATTGGTGATGAGATCGGTCTTGCATAGGTAGGCCGCCCTCTCCGCAGCGGCCAGATCCAGGTCCAGACCTGTCTTCTGAACCAGAAATGGTACCAGCTTCTGGAGTCTTTTTACTTTATCCAGCATGTTTCCTAGCTTCTCCTGGAAGATGACTCCGGACAACTGGGGAGTCAGTTGGGCGAATTGTTTTTTCAGATCTTCCTCCCAAAAGAACATGGCATCGGTCAGGCGGGCCGAGAGAACCCGCTCATTTCCTTTCCTTACCTCAGCTTCTGCTTGGGGAGAGCCATTCTGAACAAAAATAAAGGTGGGCAGAGGGTCTCCCTGGAGGGACTCTACCGGAAAGTAACGCTGATGAGATTTCATGGATGTCTCCAGAACCTCCCTGGGGAGAGCCAGAAACCTGGGAGAGAACTCTGCCACCACTACCTGGGGGTTCTCCACCAGATCCACTACCTCCTCCACCAATTCTCGGTCCAGAAGAGGACGCAATTTATGAATTTGACTGGCCTTTTCCAGTTGGTCGAGGATGATCTTTCTCCGGTCCTCCTGGTCCACGATTACATAGTTCTCTCGTAGAAGGCGGAAATAGTCCTCGACTCTTTCTACCTGAATGGGATTCTGGCCCAGAAATCTGTGACCGTAGGTGATGGATCCAGAAATAAGATTCTCCACCTCCACGTTGATATGGCAGTCTCCAAAAAGACAAAGAAGCCAGCGTATGGGCCTGGCAAATCTCAAGTTGGAATCTCCCCACCTCATAGACTTGGTAAAGGAGAAAGAAAGGATAATACTCCTCAAGAGCTGAGGAAGTAGCTTTTCGGTGGGCTGACCTTCTTTAGCCCTCTCTATAAAGATGTACTCCCCCTTCTCAGTGAGCTCTATCCTGACCTCTTGGAAGCTCGCTTTGTGGCTGTTGAGAAAGCCGAGGGCGGCCCGGGTAGGCTCACTCTTCTGGTCGTAGAAGATCTTTTTGGAGGGCCCTTTGATCTTTATAAGCTGGTCTTCCTGTCTGTCCTCCAGCCCCCGAACCAGAAGAACCAGCCTGCGAGGAGTTCCGTAGACCTGGATGGACTGAAAATTGAGCTTATTATCGGCAAAGAGCTCCCTGGCTCTGGCCTCAAGTTGCTCTCTTCCCTCCTGGAGAGCCAGATGAGGTAACTCTTCCGTCCCTATTTCTAACAGCAAATCCTTTGACATATTTCCGATCCCCTTAAACGGACCTTGTTTAATCTACGAAACAAGTAGCTATTAATGTACCATGCCTCCAAGAGTCGGGGGCTCACACTTCGCACTACTTCTTGAGTAAAGGAAAACCTATCTCCTCCCTCTGGCTCAGGTAAGCTTTGGCCACTTCCCGGGCCAGATTGCGGACCTGGTCGATATGGCGGGTTCTCTCGGTCACGCTCAGAGCTCCCCGAGCATCCAGGAGATTAAAGATATGGGAACATTTCAGGACATAATCGTAAGCAGGAAGGACCAGATTCAGGTCGATAAGGCGGCGGGCCTCCCCCTCGTAGGAACTGAATAACCTCCCTAGAAGTTCCACGTCGGCATAGTCAAAGTTGTATCTGGACCACTCCACCTCCCACAACTGGTGGATCTCACCGTATTTAACCGCCTCATTCCACTGCAACTCAAAGACGTTGTCTATATCCTGAAGATACATAGTGATCCTCTCCAGCCCGTAGGTTATTTCGGCAGATACCGGCCTGGCTTCAAGACCCCCCATCTGCTGAAAGTAGGTGAATTGAGTTATCTCCATTCCATCTATCCATACTTCCCAACCCAGGCCCGAAGCTCCCAGAGTGGGAGCCTGCCAGTCATCCTCTACAAAGCGGACGTCGTGATTTTGGAGGTCGATGCCCAGAGACTCCAGGCTTCTTAAATAGAGATCGATGATATCATCCGGAGAGGGCTTCATGATTACCTGGAGCTGATAGTAATGCTGGAGGCGAAAGGGATTCTCACCATACCTGCCATCGGTGGGCCGCCGGGAGGGTTCCACGTAAGCCACGTTCCAGGGCTCCGGACCCAGGGACCTCAGAAAGGTAGCCGGATTAGAAGTACCTGCTCCTACCTCCGTACCGTAGGGTTGCTGTATAACACACCCCACCTCAGCCCAGTATTTTAGCAAGGTGAGAATTACATCCTGAAAATACACCCTCTTTTCTCTCCAGTTTTTTCTCATAAAGGTACCACATCCATCGCTCGAAGACCAGCAGCTTCCACCATGTGACTATCCCAACATCGCTGGGAATTTTTGGTCATTTAAGGTAGATACACAAAAGCCCTAGTCAATGGGCATAAGTGAGCACTTCGATTGTTAGCAAAACTGGTCCCCACCAATTAGTATGGGACAATCACCCACCATTTAAGCATATCTTGTCTCCCTTGAACTCCAGACCCGAAAAACATCTGTAAAGGGAGAAGGGGCGGAGAACTCAGTTGTCCGAGAACCCTTCTGCGCTCTCCATCAACCGCAGAAATTGATAGCTCTTGGGCTTTTTTTCTAGATGATAGGCCAGGTACTTTTCTAAAAGTTCCTCTACCTCCGTAACTCCTTCGCTCCAGTCAGATACTCCCTGCCACTGTCCAGGAGGTCTCTCGTAAAGCCATCGGAGAAGGAGGAGAGAAGACCCGGAGATGCTCACAGAGGCGGTTGTGGTCGGCCGGCAAGAGCCACATACCACTCCCCCACCCCCAAAATCGAAGGAAAACCTGCGGCCTTGAAGGGCAGACCTGCAGAGGCAGCACCTGTCCAGGATAGGCTGGTAGCCCAGCAGAGAAAGAAATCTGGCCTCAAAGATAAGGAGAAGAATCTTGAGCCCATCTTTGGCCCTTTCCAGCTCCGAGAGAAAGAAGAGCAAAAGATTTAGCGCTCTCTCAGAACTTTTCTCTACCTGGCTTCTAAGAATGAGGTCACAAGAAATGGAGGCCAGAGCTACTTTCCTCAGATCCTCTCGGATCAACTTAAAGGGATTAATGGTCTCTGCCTGAAGGATGATATCCAGATTTCTGCCCTGGTAGAGATGGAGATCGGAGTAGGTGAGGGGCTCAAGACGCCCCCCGAATTTACTTTTGGTCTTTCTTATGCCTTTGGCCACGGCATCGATGATGCCCTCTTTCTCCGAGAGTATCCGGACTATCTTATCCGCCTCACCCAACTTCATAGAGGAAAGGATTACTCCCCTGGTTCTGTAATCTGGCACTCCTCAACCTTCTCCATCTTCAGGGGATAGCGAGTATCACCCTACTTTTGGCTTGCTCCTCTCCGGGAAAAGGCGTGGGGCAGAAGTTCTCTCAACTTTAACGCTTTTATTTCTCCCTTGAGGTTGCTCATGATTACCTCTATGTCCGGAGAGAACTCCACCAGAACCTGCCTGCAGGCACCACAGGGAGAAATTATCTCTCTCTGTTCGTGCTCGGGGATTCCCTGAGAGCCGCCAACCACGGCAATCTTCAGGAACTCCTGCTCTCCCTCGCCTACCGCTCGCAAAACAGCGCTCCTCTCAGCACATACGGTCAGACCATAGGAAGCGTTTTCTACATTACATCCAGTATAGACCTTGCCCTTTTGGGACAGAAGGGCAGCACCGACCAGAAACCGGGAATAAGGAGCATAGGCTCTGAGTCTGGCTTCTCTGGCTATCTGGACAAGAGCTTCATCTGAGATCATTAAAGTCCTCCTCCGCTTCTATCTCGCTGACTGCTAAACTCCAGCCGCCATCCACTGGTAGCTAAGTTTCATAGGTATAGCTTAGTAGTTTGAAAGATAAGCAGGGTAATCAGAATTCCCAGAATCCCACCTGATGCCACTTCGAAAAGACTGTGGATATCGCTTTCCAGCCTGCTTTGGGCCACCAGAAGAGCCATCAAAAGG
>CAYYBB010000044.1:0-3742 GCA_964469465.1 uncultured Actinomycetota bacterium | reverse complement strand
GCCGTGTTGATGAGCTCGGCTACAATGACCATGGCTATGGTCAGGATAAGCACGATCATTTCCACTCTGCTCAGGTCCAGAAAAAGGCTTACTCCCAGAACTATCAAAGCAATACCAAAATGAATGCGTAGATTTCTCTGGGTCCGGAGGACATAAATGATTCCCTCAATGGCAAAGTTTAGGCTCTCAATAAAATTTCTCTTTTTCAAATCTCAATTCTCCCCTGGGATTTAAGAGCCACCAGGATGTGGCTCTGTTTGGTAGACATGGCTTTTCTCTCTTCCTCTTCTTCATCCTCATACCCAAGTTGGTGAAGCAACCCATGGATCAGAAGAAGAGCAAGTTCCTCTTCTAAGGAAGTACCGAATCTCTCACAGTTATCTCTGGCTACGGATGGACAGATAACTATCTCCCCAGAAATAACCTTCCTTTCTGTGCGTTTCTCCATGTTATCGGAAGAAAAGAGGAAGGATAGGACATCGGTGACGTCATCCGACCCCCGGTATTCCCGGTTCAGTTGAGTTATGGTTTGCGCATCCACAAAGGCAAAACTCAGTTCCTTGCGCCCTCGCATCCTCAATAGCCGGATGATGCGTCGGATCAGCTCCCGCACCTTCTTTTTGTCTATGGATACGTCGTTCTGAAGGTTATTTATTTGTATTTCCACCGGCAACTATCCTTTTAGGAGGGGGCTTGATGGTCTCCTCCGGATATTTGACCCGGACATGATAGATGCTTATGAGAACCTGACTGAAAGCAGATACTATCTTGTTAATTTCCCGCAGAGTCAGATTGCACCCATCTAACTGACCATCGGCCAGCCGGTTATAGATTATATCCCTGGTCATCTGCTGTAAGTGATTGGGGGTAGGAGAAGATAGAGATCTGGCTGTTGCCTCCACTGCATCAGCCAGCATAAGAATAGCCGCCTCTTTGGTCTGAGGTTTTCGGCCGGGATAGCGGAAGGTCTGCTCGTCCACGATCTCCTTGTTCTTGAGCCTCTTCTCTCGATCGTAGAAGTAGGAGATGATGCTGGTCCCGTGATGCTGTTGGATACAATCGATAACCAGTTTAGGCAACCTTTCCTTCTCGGCCATTTCCACCCCATCTTTCACATGATTGATAATGACCAGACGGGAGAGACCGGGATTGATGTCATCGTGAACATTCTCCCCCAGTTGGTTTTCGGAGAAGAAATAGGGCCTCTTGATCTTACCTATGTCATGGAAGTAGGCCCCAACTCTGACCAACAGGGAATCAGCCCCTATGGCCTCCGCCGCTGACTCAGCCAGGTTGCCCACAACGAGGCTATGGTTGTAGGTGCCGGGAGCTTCGATGAGCAGCTTCTTCAAAAGAGGGTTGTTAGGATTAATTAACTCCACCAGACTCATTCCGGTAGTGATGCCAAAGGTGGATTCTAGAAATGGCAAAGCTCCAATGGTAAAGATGGCACCTACCACTCCATTTACCCCTCCCATGGACATGTTGTAAAGCAAGGTCGGGATATTATCGGAAAAGGGTATATTGGTCGCAAAGATCAGGTAGGCCAGACTGAGGGCGGTGAGAAGGCCACCTTTCATGACTTCCTGTCTGTAAGAGACCTGGGATACGAAGTAAGTAGCGAAGATGCCTCCCAGGAAATTGACCATGACGAAACTGAAATCGAAGCCCGTGGCGATACCCGTGATCAGACTAACGAAGAAGACCTGGATAATGGAAAGACGAGCCTCAAAGAGAATGGTGGTCAACATGGCCACCGCCGAGACAGGGATGAGATATCCCCAGAAGCTGGCATGGACATCGCTCAGGAGAGCAAAGAGTTTGGCCACGGCAGTGAAGACAATAGTTACCAGGGCTAGCAGAGCCAGAAGCCTGGGACTTCCGTAGATCTCCTGGTTGAACTTCCTCATATAGATAAACAGGACAGCAGATCCTCCGGCCAACAGCAGGAAGGTAGAAAGAGCACGCTTCCAGTCGAAACTCTGCTGAAGCAGGCCCAGCTTTTCCAGGATGAGCATGGTCCGGTCATCCACAATCACACCTTCCTGGACAATGAGCTCTCCCTTCTTGACGCTAACTATGACCGGGGATACGGAGAGACGGGCCTCCCTCTGGGCCTTTTCCGTCTCCTCCTGGTCATAGTAAGCCGTGGGCCTGAGATAGTTCTTGACTATCTGGGCCACTACAGGAGCATCATCAGCAGAAATAGGAACACTGTCCACCACTTCCTGGACTTTGTTCTTCTGCTCTGGCAGATCCGCCGAGGTGATCTTTTCCTCCATTATCCTTCGGGTCACCTCAATGGACCCGGCCTCTACCTCTTTAAGCTTTTCTGAAGATAGGGCAAGAAGGTAACGCAGAGCCTCCTCGGAGAACAGATCTGGGAATCTGCTTTTGGCCAGATCCACCTTTTCCTCAAAGACTATTCCCTCCACCAGTTGAATTGCTCTTATCTGATCGAAGAAGTCCTGGATTTGGGACAGAGATCTGTCCAGAGCAGAGACGTCATAGGAGTAGATAAGCCCCACCTCTTCTTCGGCTTTCTTTCTATGCTCCTCCGTTTGCTCCACATCTTCGAACTGAATGCTTTTTTTGGCCTTGATGGTCTCGGGGCTGGGCTGCCCCAGAGCCACATCCAGCTTGGGCACAAAGTCGCTGGAAAGAATGGCCATTAAAAAAGCGATCAGAACAGTAAAGACATAGATGCGACGGGCAGGAACACTCCGGGGGTGGATGTATTTGGTAAACAAAGTCTTAAGACCGGAATACAAAGATAGAAAAGTCAATGCTCATTCCTCTTTTTCCCTGTTATTCTTAGCCCTGGCTCTCTCCTCATATTCACCATAGGCATTGACTATTCTCTGAACCAACTGATGCCTGATGACATCCCGGGAGTCCAGGTAGATAAACTTTACGTCCTCCATATCTCCCAGAATCTCCTGGATTATTTTCAGTCCAGAGGTCCGCCCTTCTGGCAGGTCGATCTGGGTCACATCTCCGGTGATCACTGCTTTGGACCCGAAGCCAAGGCGGGTCAAAAACATCTTCATTTGTTCGGCGGAGGTATTCTGGGCTTCGTCCAGGATTATGAAGGAGTCATTCAGCGTCCTTCCCCTCATGTAGGCCAGAGGTACTACCTCTATGGTCCCTCTCTCCAGAAGACGATGAAACTGCTCGGCCCCCATCATCTCGTAAAGAGCATCATAAAGAGGACGCAGGTAGGGATCTACCTTTTCGTAGAGATCTCCAGGTAGAAAGCCCAGCTTTTCTCCCGCTTCTACCACCGGCCGCACCAGGATAAGCCGGTCTACCGCCCTGGTATTCAGGGCGTTGACCGCCATAGCCATGGCCAGATAGGTCTTGCCCGTTCCGGCTGGCCCAATGGCAAACACGATAGTGTTATCCCGCATAGCCTTGATATATTCTCTCTGGCCTAACGTCTTGGCCCTTATCGCTTTGCCCTTGGACACCAGGATGGGTTCGTCCACGGACTGATAGGGCTTGAACCTATCCCTGCTCTTGACCACCTCGATAGCGTACCTTACGTTCTGAGGACTCAGAGTCTGACCCTGATTTAACTGAGAGATCAGCTCCTTGAATACGGCATCCACATCTTCAACCTGATCATCCTCTCCCATGAACTCGATAGTATCGCCGATGACAAAGATGTCCACATCGAAAGAGTCCTCGATGATCTTCAAAAGAGTATCCCGGTGGCCGAGGAGATCAGCCATGGAGTGGT
>CAYYBB010000043.1:0-13114 GCA_964469465.1 uncultured Actinomycetota bacterium | reverse complement strand
AGGAGCGGGCGGTTTCCTCTGTCACTGTCTTTTTCCTCCACCGCCCAATTTTTAGTGAGGTTTACAGTTGAGCAGGGCCAGGGTTGTAATTGGCACTCGACGCAGCAGGCTTGCTCTGTGGCAGGCAGAAAAAGTAGCTGAACAAATACAAGC
This sequence comes from uncultured Actinomycetota bacterium, assembly GCA_964469465.1. Lineage (GTDB taxonomy): Bacteria > Actinomycetota > Humimicrobiia > Hakubellales > Hakubellaceae > Hakubella. The sequence continues at coordinate 12,961 of CAYYBB010000043.1, read as the reverse complement.
TCAGCATCCTGAGCTGGAGATATCCCTCCGAAAAATCTCCACCAGGGGCGACCGGATTCTGGATTCACCCCTCTCCCGCATCGGGGGCAAGGGTCTCTTTGTGAAAGAGATAGAGAAGGCTCTGATAGAAGAGGAAGTGGATCTGGCGGTCCACAGCATGAAGGACCTACCCACGGAACTGCCCCCCAGATTGGTATTAGCAGGAGTGCTGAAGCGGGACGATCCCCGAGATGCTCTGGTATCCAGGGAAGGTGGGGGCTTGTCCGAACTCAGAAAAGGCGCTAATCTGGGTACAAGCAGCCTCCGAAGAAAGGCCCAACTACTTCATTTTCGTCCTGATCTCCAAATTGTGGATATGAGAGGCAATGTGGAGACCAGGATCAGGAAGATGAAAGAGCAGGGTTACGATGGAGTGGTGCTGGCCTGTGCTGCTCTGGAGAGGTTGGGCATGCACGACATGTCCTTTCACCCCATTCCTCTTCAGATATGCCTTCCGGCCGCAGGCCAGGGAGCCATCGTGCTCGAAGCAAGAGAGGGAGATGTCTTCATAGGGAAGATAGCTCAGGAGATAAATGATCTGGACACTTTGCGGTGCGTGCAGGCAGAGAGGTCTCTCTTGAGGTATTTGGAGGGCGGCTGTCAGATCCCCATCGGGGTTCATGCCCGGGTGGTGGAAGGAGAGCTCATCCTGACGGCCATGGTGGCCGATCTGGAAGGCAAGAGCTTGATCAGGGAAAGAATCGCAGGGAATCCCTCGGATCCAGAAGAAGTGGGCCAAAGGCTGGCTCTTAAGCTTTTGGATCAGGGTGCCAGGGAAATTTTGAGAGAGATTAGAAGTATTTCTAGCTAATTTATCATTATGGTGTCACCACCGGCAAACCGTGGGAATATCAAGTATTTTCTAGCTGAAGTGGATGGATAAATGAGCGGTAAAGTGTATTTGGTTGGGGCAGGCCCCGGGGACGAAGGACTGATGACCCTGAAGGGTCTACAATGTCTGAAGGAAGCCGATGTCATTGTCTATGACAGGCTGGCCAGTGAAAGGCTCTTGGAAGTGCCCAAAGGGGGGCGGAGAAAATATATGCTGGTAAATTCGCCTCTCACCACACTTTGAAGCAGGAGGGAATAAACGCTCTTCTGGCGCAAAAGGCTCGGGAGGGAAAGGTTGTGGTTCGCCTCAAGGGAGGCGATCCCTTTATCTTTGGGAGAGGTGGGGAGGAGGCCGAGTACCTGGCTGATCAGGGCATTGATTTTGAGGTGGTGCCGGGAGTATCCTCAGCCTACTCTGTACCCGCCTATGCTGGCATCCCAGTGACTCAGCGAGGGCATACCTCCACCGTAGCCTTCATAACTGGTCACGAAGATGACACCAAAGAGGACTCGGATATAGACTGGGCCAGGATTTCCAGAGGAGCGGGAACTCTGGTCTTCCTCATGGGTGTGAGAAATCTGGAGTTAATTGTTAAGAATCTGATAGAGTACGGGCGTCCCCCAGAGACACCCGTTGCCGTTATCCGCTGGGGCACCACACCTCATCAACAGACTGTAGTCGGCACTCTGGCCGACATTGTGCACAAGGTTCGGGAGGCAGCCCTGACCCCCCCGGCTATAACGGTGGTAGGAGAGGTGGTGCGGCTGAGGGAGAAGCTCAACTGGTTCGAGAAAAAACCTCTCTTCGGGAAGACCGTCCTGGTGACCAGGGCCAAACCTCAGGCCAGCCAACTGGTGGAAAAACTTTCCCAACTGGGGGCTCAGGTCATCGAATTCCCCACTATTAAGCTAGTCCCTCCTTCCAGCTTTGCGGAGATGGATCAGGTTATCCAGGATATAGCCCGCTATGACTGGATTATCTTTAGCAGTGTTAATGGAGTAGAGTCTTTCTTTCACAGATTGAGAGAGCTGGGTCGGGATGTCAGAGAGCTGAAGGGCATAAAAATTGCCGCCATTGGGCCCAAAACCAGAGAGAAAGTTGAGGACATGGGCATAAGGGTTGACCTCATGCCTCAGGAGTATCGGTCTGAACAGATCCTCTCGGAACTGGAGAAGCACGGGATAGAAGGGAAGAGATTTTTAATCCCTAGAGCCAGAATGGCCAGGGATCTGGTTCCCCTGGAGCTCGCCAGCCGGGGAGCAGAGGTAGATGTGGTCACGGCTTATGAGACATTGATGGATGATACGCCAGTGCAAGAGGTGGTAGAACTGCTTCAGGAAGGGAAGGTAGACATAGTGACCTTCACCAGCTCCTCTACGGTCAGAAATTTTGTCCATAAGCTGAGAGGATTTGATCTTGCTCAGTTCCTGAATAAGGTCAGGATTGTCTGCATCGGTCCCATCACAGCCCAGACCGCCCAGGAGCTTGGACTTACTGTGGATAAGACCGCTGAGGTCTATACTATAGAGGGATTGATAGAAGTAATAATACAGTTGGTTACGTAGAAAATAAGCCAAGTATTTTCATGTTATCATGGTTCGGCGGTGATGGCCCCATCATGGCCAATTACCTGGAAAATAGATTCCCATTTTCATCATTGGCGGGTGCGGACCCCGAACGACAAATTACTTCGGAAGCATAGTTCTGGGATTTCTATTTGCTTCGGCAGCAAAGTTCATAGGCAGTTTTCAGGTGAGGCCTATCACCAGGAGCGGAGGGGTTAACTATGTTCTATCCTAACTATCGTCTTCGACGGCTCAGGAGAACTGAGAACCTCAGACGGCTGATTCGGGAGACCCAGTTGTCTGTGGACCATCTTATCTACCCTCTTTTTGTTGTGCCCGGAAAAGATCGCAGGGAGGAAATCTCCGCCATGCCGGGGTGCTATCGCTTTTCTCTAGATAGACTGAGGTCTGAGGTCAAGGAGATAGAAGATCTGGGCATCCCAGCCATCCTGTTTTTTGGCATTCCTTCCCAAAAAGATGAGGTGGGCTCGGAAGCTTATGCGGACAAGGGAATAGTTCAGGAAGCCATCCGAGTCACCTAAGAGGTCTCTTCAGATCTAGTAGTTATGACTGATGTATGTTTGTGTGAATACACGTCTCATGGTCACTGCGGGATTCTGAAAGACGGGGAGATCGATAACGACTCTACCCTGGAGATCCTGAGCTCGGTGGCCCTTTCTCAGGCCAGGGCTGGAGCAGATATGGTAGCTCCTTCGGACATGATGGACGGAAGAGTGGCAGCTATTCAGGAACGTCTGGATGAAGAGGGATATTCCCATATCCCCATTATGTCCTACGCCGCTAAATACTGCTCTGGTTTCTACGGGCCCTTCCGGGAAGCGGCTGAGTCAGCTCCCAGGTTCGGAGATAGAAGATCTCACCAGCTGGATCCCCCTAATTCCGATGAAGCTATGAGAGAGATAGCTCAGGATATTGAGGAGGGAGCGGACATAGTCATGGTCAAGCCGGCTCTGGCCTACCTGGATATCATCTACCGGGCCAAGAGTGAGTTCGGCTATCCTCTTGCTGCTTATAACGTGAGCGGAGAGTATTCTATGATCAAGGCGGCTGCGGCCAGGAACTGGATTGATGAAAAGAGAATCGTTCTTGAGATTCTTACCAGCATCAAAAGGGCAGGCGCTGACATGATCCTGACCTATTTTGCCAGGGATGTGGCCAGATGGCTGGCGTGAGAGGGTTCCAAAAGACGGAAAGAAACCTCTCCAATCTTTTGCACCGCTCAACTCGCTTCACCCACCGGGCCTGCGGCTCCGCTCCAATTTCGCGGTTGCCAAAGATGGGAGGGAAGATAGCAGAGTTTAGGACTTGTGAGGCTCAATATGGATTCTCTCGATAAAAAAATCTTAAACTTGATCCAGAATGGCTTCCCTATCCAGGAGAGACCTTTTGCTGTTCTGGCAGACCAAATCGGTCTTTCGGAAGGCGAAATTGTTCATCGGATTAAAGAACCAAAAAATTAGGGTAATGATGGTGGTGTTAGAATAATTTCGTTAGATATCTGCTATCGCGCGAGCGCACAGTCTCATTGGGAGGATAGCAATGAATTCAAACCTGCTTCTACGGGACACAACACTGGAAGCTGCTCGTACCCAGTTCTCAATTTTGCGGAAGATAGGTGTTGGGGGTCGCGCCAATATGGCTATTGAATTGAGTGATGGGCTTCGTGCAACCATAGAATCCGGAGTTCGGCAGCGACATCCAGAGTACAGCGAAAATATGGTGCGATTGGCTGCTTTGCGTCTGGCGATAGGTGATCAATTATTCCGCCAGTGTTATCCTCACATTAAGGTAAAAGGATAATGAGTCAGAAAGATTTTTTAGCACGGCTGGTGGGGAAACTGGAAGATGCTGGGATTCCCTATATGGTCTCTGGATCACTGGGAAGTAGTTTGCATGGAGAACCACGGGCGACTAATGACATCGATCTGGTAATTGATCCCACTGCAGGGCAACTAAGTACCTTTATTCAGTCCTTAGGTGAGAAGTATTATGTTAGTCCTAAAGCTGCTCAAGAAGCATTTCGGAATCGGTCTATGTTTAATGTTATTGACTATCAGACAGGCTGGAAAGCGGATCTCATTATTCGGAAGGATCGCCCATTTAGCCTGGAAGAATTTAGGAGACGGATACCGGCAAGCGTGGTGGGAATTCAAGTCTCTGTCATTTCTCCAGAGGATGTCATCTTGAGCAAATTAGAATGGTCAAAAGATAGTCAGTCAGAACAGCAGTTGCGGGATGCACTGGGGGTTGCGGTAGTTCAATGGGAGACCCTTGACAAAGTGTATATGCGCCTGTGGGCACGAGAGTTGGGTGTGGAAGACCTTCTTGAGGGTCTTTTAAGTGAGGCTGAGAAACTAGAATCTTCTAAGTGACCCTTGAGGCAAAGATTGACAGATTTATCGTATTTGCGCTAAGGTCTTCTTACGGAGGTACAGCATTGCTGTAAAACTGAATTGCAATTCCAACATGTGATCGCCAGGGTTGATGGGTTCGGCACAGGAGGAGAAACATGAGAGAAAGAGAAGAGCTATCAGAGGAGATATTTCTGATCGAGTCGGCCCTTGCGGAGATCTATGCCGCTCGAGCTGGATTCGGCAGCGTCGAGGCTGCTGAGAACAAGCTGTTGCGGGTACTCGAGTCGGACCCGAACCATCTGGAGGCGCTGAACCTGTTGGCTCAGCTTTGTGCCCAGACTGAGCGTCATGGGATGGCGCTGGGCTATCTCTCCCGCGCGCTGACCGCGGATAGAAAGATGGCTGTGGTCCTAACCGAGAAGTTAGGTGAAGTCTACATACGGATGGGAGAATGGCGTCAGGCGATTAAGGTCTATAGACTTGGCCTCGCTCACCAGGAAGATGCGGACCTGCATGACGGCCTCGGGTACTGCTATGCCAAGTTAGGACAGTGGCGAAAGGCGGAGGAACATGCTCATCGGGCGATAGAGCTAGTCCCGGATGCTGCCGTTTATGTCAATGATCTGGGTTACATGCTTTTAGAGCAGGGTCGTCTGGAGGAGGCGCGTGCCCTTTTCGAGCGTGCCGTCAGCCTTGACCCGTCCTACAAGTTGGCTCAGGGCAACCTTGAGCACTGTCTCGATTTGCTCTCGGGTGATACTGGACCCGATGGTCAGTAGTCTATACCTACGCTTTCACTTCCCCAAACCTCAACTCCTCTTGTCGTATGTGATATGACCAGCTTGGAATTACCCCTCCCCTTTGCCGCCCGTAGGGATTATACTTATAAACAGAAATACTCTAAAAGCAGACTTGGCGTCCCTGCAAAAGGGCCGGATTTCAGTATTTGGCCCCATCCTGCGAATCTGAATCGGACGGCAAATTGACCTAAGATCTGATTTTTGCAGTTCCGTCAGACTCTGCGCCAGGAAGCACTTTGAGGAAACAGAATGGGTCTTTTGGATGACTTGAATCCCTCTCAAAAAGAAGCAGTCCTTCATGAGGGCGGCCCTTTGTTGATCCTGGCTGGTGCCGGGAGCGGAAAGACCAGGGTCTTGACCTATCGCATTGCTCACCTCATTGGCGAAAGGGGTGTCTCTCCCTACGATATCCTGGCCATTACCTTCACCAACAAGGCTGCTGGAGAGATGAAGGAAAGGGTCAGGCAGTTGGTAGGAGAGGTGGCCCGGGACATGTGGGTCAGCACTTTTCATTCAGCTTGTGTGAGGATCCTGCGCCGGGAGATCGGCCGTCTGGGTATGGATAGATCCTTTGCTATCTATGATGAGGAAGATCAGCTCCGGCTGATCATCGACTGCCTCAAGACCCTCAATCTGGACATCAAAAGACATTCTCCTCGGGCTATCCACGCTGCTATCAGTAATGCCAAGTGTGAACTGGTGGATGCCGAATCCTTTGCCAGAAGGGCCATGAATTACTTTGAGAAGGTGACCGCCGAGGTCTATCAAATCTATCAAAATGGTCTTTACAAGGCCAATGCTCTTGATTTTGATGATCTGATCATGACCGCGGTTACTATCTTCCAGCTTTTTCCATCTGTCCTGGAAAGGTACCAGGAGAAGTTCAAGCATCTTTTGGTGGATGAATATCAGGATACTAATCGAGCCCAGTACGAGCTGGTCAGGCTCCTCTCGCAGAAGTATCGCAATCTGTGTGTGGTGGGAGATGATGATCAGAGTATCTATAGTTGGCGAGGAGCGGATCTCCGCAATATTCTGGAATTTGAGGAGGAGTTTCCAGAAGCCAGGACAATCAAGCTGGAGCGGAACTACCGGTCCACCAGGATGATTTTGGATACAGCCAACTCGGTAATCCGGAAAAATAGAGGGAGGAAGGAGAAAGTTCTGTGGACCGATCGCGGTCAGGGAGATCCCATCTTCTGGTTTAAGGCAGACAACGAGCACGAGGAAGCTCTCTTTGCCGCCAGGGAGATAAGAAGGCTCATGGGTGAAGAGGTGAGGTTCCGCTATAGAGACTTCGTCATCTTTTACCGTACTAATGCTCAGTCCAGAGTCTTCGAGGACATATTTCTCCAGCAGAAGATCCCCTATCGCATCATCGGCGGCCTCAGGTTCTACGAGCGCAAGGAGATTAAGGACATCATCGCCTATATGAGGGTTATTGCCAATCCCCAGGATATGGTCAGCCTGAAAAGGATAATAAACACCCCCAGGAGAGGTATCGGCAAAGGTTCCCTGGAGGCTGTGGAAGCTTTCGCTGCCAGGAATAAAATAAGCTTCTCCGAAGCCCTCTACAGAGCCCGGGAGATTGGGAGGCTTGCCTCAAAGGCCCAGGAAAGGCTTTTGGGCTTTGTCTCTCTGATAGAGGAGTTCAGGGAGGAAGCCCTCAGGGTGGAGCTAGATGAGCTGGTGGAGAAGATCTGGGACAGGACAGGATACTTGAGAGAACTGGAAGAAGAGGGTACCCGGGAGGCCCGGGGGAGGATCGAAAACCTGAAAGAACTCCTCACCGTGATCCGGGAGTTCATAGCCATCTCTCCGGGCAGGGAGCTGGATGATTTTCTGATGGAAGTATCTCTTGTCTCAGACATCGATAGCTATGACGAGGAAGAGGATGCCGTAGTCCTGATGACCCTTCATAATGCCAAAGGACTGGAGTTTCCGGTAGTGTTTATGGCCGGTATGGAAGAAGGGATCTTTCCCCATTCTATGAGTATGGATACCCAGGAGGAGCTGGAGGAGGAACGAAGGCTCTGCTATGTGGGTATAACCAGGGCTAAAGAGAGGCTCTATCTCCTTAACGCCTGGTCCCGAAATCTTTATGGTGGAGTGAACTACCACTCCGATTCCCGATTTTTGAAGGAAATTTCTGATAATCTCATTAAAATAGTGGATAAGCGGGATATGTTAGAGGGAGCCCCAGAAGCTCGCCCTGAGGAATATAGGATCGGGGAGAAGGTGAAACATCGCGACTGGGGCATCGGAGAAATTCTCGATATCAGGGAATCCCACAATGACGTACTCCTGGATATCCTCTTCGAAGAAGTAGGCCTGAAGACCCTCTTACTCTCTCTGGCGCCCATCAAGAAGTTGCGGTAAGGGAAAGTGACTACTCCCCCGACTCAAGTCGGGGGCTTCTACGGTCTTGCAACCGAGACATTGTAGCCCCAATGTCACTATTTTGCCTGGAATATTTTACGCTGACAAGGACTTCTGCCAGCAACCGCCTATATTCCGTTGTCAAAGTACTGGGGCAAGTGTAGCAGATATCAGGCGCTAAAACAATAGGGCCATTCATCCCCTGATTAAAATCAGGGGCTTTCTGCTGAGGGTCGTAAACTCGTGGGGCACGCTATTGCTGCTCCTATAGCGAAAATCCGAACGATCCCTACGGTGGCCTGAGATGCTGAAGTGGCCGACCGATGAGAACGTTGCCCACAAACCTTGATCAGGAGAAAAAAAGATGGATGTAGATTATGAGGAGATTGCCTATAAGATTGTCCATATGTGTGCTCGCATCCGGGAAGATGAGACGGTTACCATAATGGGACGGGAGGATAATCTATTCTATTGCGAGTTAATAGCCCTGGCCTGTTCAAAATTGGGAGCTGTTCCTCATATTTCTGTGCGCAGTGACACCTATGCCTTGCGCCGGGCTACCGAGACCCCTCTGGAGTATCTCCGAAAGACTCCCCGGCACATTAAGGCCCTTATCCAAAATAGCGATGTGATCATCACGGTCTCTTTTCTATTTAAGGATCCCGCTCTGTCCAGCCGGATTCCCGAGGAGCGCTACAGTGCAGAAAGGTCCGGCAACAAACCCATCAAAGATATTATCTTTGATGGCCACAGGAGGTGGGTGGGCACGGACTTCCCCACCCCGGAGCAGGCTGCTTCTTACGGAGTGGGTTTTGAGTACTATCACGACACTTTCTGGCAGGCCATGAATATAGATTATGGCGCCCTGGCTTCCCGGGCCGAGAAGTTAGCGGCTATACTCCGGGGTGCCAAAATGGTACAGATATTCTCACCCAAGGGCACTGACCTCAGCCTGAGCATTGAGGGCCGGAGGATCAACAAGGATGATGGAGTCATCGACGAAGAGGATGTAAAGAGGGGCGACCCCTATCTCAATCTTCCCTCAGGAGAGGTCTGTATGGCACCTCTGGAAACCAGCGCTAATGGAAAAGTCTTCTTTGACATTGGCTTCTGGCGGGGCCAGCGAATCAAGAATCTGGAGGTGGAGTTCAAGGATGGCCTTGTCAGTCCCCTGAGAGCCAGGGAGGGACTGGATACTTTTGTCAAGGTATTAGAGACTTCTGAGGGGGATAAAGACAGAATAGGCGAATTAGGCATCGGTCTCAACCCGGCGGTTAAAGAGGCTATAGGAGACACCCTCTTGGACGAAAAGATTATCGGCACCGTCCACCTGGCCATCGGAGAGAATCGTAATGAAGGAGGGATTAATAACTCCACTCTTCACTGGGATCTCCTGGTCGAAAGAGCCACCGTGGAGGTGGACGGGAGGGTGATTATGAGGGAAGGAAAGTTTTTAATAGATGTTTTGCTTGTGACAGGAGCCAGCTAGGCTATTGCGGAGCCAGATCATTCAGGTGGCGGGTCATTATGGAGCCAAATCCCTATTCCAGCTTTTCTCACTTCAGCTCCTCCACCGGGTGGAGAGAAAAATTTCTCCTGGCTATCTTCTTCAACCTCTCCTTCGCTGCCTCCATCTTCCTGGCTGGCTTCTTCCATGAAGTCCTGGGACGTGGACTCCTGGCCCTTCTTATGGGTGGAAAGTTCTATGCCTTCTATCTAAGCCCTTTCATCAGCTCAGCCTTCATTTTTCTTCCTGCTGGAACCCCTCCCTGGGCTGTAAGAGTGGTTTCCATGGGAGGCCTCTTGATGAACCTCTTCTTGGGCATCCTCGCCTTGATTCTGTATTTGAAGCTGCGGAACCTGGCTGTGCGGGGGTTCTTCTGGGCTCTCAGCCTGGTCTCCCTGCTCAGCGGCCTGGGGTATCTGGCTGTGGACTCCATACTCGGTGTAGGAGGAGGCGATGCAGAGTACTTCTTACAACTGACTAGAGCCTCACCCTTAGTCCTGGCTCTCTTGGTTGGATACCAGCTTCACGTCCGGGCCTTGCATCTTCTTCAGGACTACTTCACTCTCGGCTCCCTGGCGCATTCCCTTCCTCTCTCCATGTCCCTTGCCCTTCCCTGTGGGGTTCTGTGGCTGGCCTTCCTGCTCCTGGCCCGAAGCTCCTTGTCTCGCATGCTCTTTACCTATGATCTAGTATTCCTTCTCTTTTTTATGGCGGTTCTTCTCTCCATGTCAGCCCTGGCTGCTCCTGCTTTTGGCAGTAGTAAGCGAGAGCCGAGCAAAGGGGTACCGAAAATGTCCCTGCTGGTAGGAAGTTTTGCTCTCCTCCTCTTTGTCATCGGGACCGCAGCTTTCTTCGGACCCCTTCCGTCCACAGCCAGAGCTCTCCTCATGGCTCCTCCTCCCCCAGAGGTAGAGACTGGAATTCTGGCCTACAATCTGGAAATCAAGGTGGAGAGAGATCTCACGGCCACTATCACTCTGAAGATGAGGCCGGTGACCCTGGAGACAGCCCCACCTCTGATGCGACAGATCGAAGAAGCCTCCATCAGAGCCCAGGTGAACTGGGAGGTATACCTGGAGAGAGTTCGAGAAAGTCTGAACACGGTACTGGGAACGGAAGACTACAAGATTGTGGAGAGATATGGGGATGGTTCGCTCTGGTATGGAGGCAAAATATACCAGGGTGCTCGAGGGGTAGTGGTTCAACTAAATCTGCGAGGCTCCCCCATCCTGGTGGAAAGAGGTAGAGACACCTACCAGCTTAGTATTCAAGACCCTCTGGTGCCCAAAGGTGGCTATCTTGACCTCTTCCAGGTTAGTCTGGGTAGAGGAACAGAACTGATCGGCTACAGGACCGAGCCTCAGGAGGCCAACCAGCCCGAAGTAACAGACGAAGAGAGAGATCTGACCTGGAAAAACAAAACTTTGGAGGAATCGCCTGTGGTCTATAAGATCGAGTTTAGAACACAAGCTTAGGACTTGGAGTCTGTGGAAGCTGTAGTGGTCTCAGTCGAGGTTGCTGCAGCCTGGGCTGGGTAAGGGGCTTCTTTTCTCTCTGGATGCTTTTCCTGTTCTTGCTGAACTTCTTGCTCTACTTCAGTTTCGGACTCCTCGATGATGCGCAGAACTTCATCTCCACTCAGAGTGGTCTTGTCCTGGAGTGCCTGGGCGATCATCTTGACCTGGGTCAGATGTCTTCCCTCTAGCAGGAAGTCCTTGGTCTTTTGGTATAGCTCCTGAACGATGCCATCGGCCTCCTCTTTGTACTCCCAGTAGAGGCTCTTGCTGCCATAGCCATCTTTGGAAAGATATTCGGCTGGGGAGACCATCCTCCGGCCATAGCCACCGTAGGCCAGGGCGTTGACCACGAAGTAAGTACATTTAGCCAGATCGCTGGTGGCTCCCATGCTGGGCATGCCATAGACTATCTCCTCCACGGCCCGCCCCGCCATAGAAACCATCACTCGATGATGGATCTCTCTCCAATCCATAAGCTTATATTCATCCACAGGGACGTGAACCAGGAGCCCATAGGCATCAGCGGTGCCCTCCAGGGTGGCGGCCAGGATCAGGTGGTCGGGAAGCAGTTTGGCGCACACAAAGGCATGGGCTGACTCGTGGTAGGCCAACCTCTCCCTGGTCTCCTCGGAGTAGGTGCGCTTTACGGCTGTACCCACGAGATTGGCCTTAAAGGCTTTGTAGAGATCGTCATTAGTGACATAGTCTCTGCCCGCCTTCAGAGCGATCAGCAGTGCTTCAGAGACTATCTCGGCAATATCCGAGCCGGTATGCCTGTGCGTCAACTGTGCTATCCATCTCACATCGATGTCCTTATGTTTGACCCCGTAGACCTTCTTCCGGCCGATGACCGTGGGATGCTCGTTCAGGTAATAGTTGAAGAGCTCTATCCTACCCTCAAGAGCAGGGTAGGTGAAGAGGAAGTGACGCCCCAGGCGGCCCTTCCTGGTGAGGGCAGGATCCAGGACTTCCGGAGTGTTGGTAGCTCCAATGGTGACCACGTTGTAGTTGGGCTGTTTTGGCCTGGGAAGGAGATGGAGCTTACCGACCTTGAAAGTCCTCCAACACCAGCGGGCGAGGGTGGAGGGAGTATCGATGCCATCAATCTCCTTTAGCAGTTGGTTCAAGGTGCCCATTCCGCCACCTCCAGCGAAACCACCCATAATTATGGGCTCCCGATCCATCCCTGCAAAGGTTTGCACTACCGGACCTCTGGTTCCACCTATGGCGTCGATCTCGTCAATGAAGACGATACAGGCGCCATACTGCTGGCAGAGCCTTTTGGCTTTCTTGTAAAGCATGTAAACTTTCAGGATGCCCACGCCAAGGAACATCTGGATGAAGGTACCCCCTGTGGCCAGCATGACCGGAACTTTAACCTCCCCGGCAATCGCCTTAGCTGTAAGCGTCTTGCCAGTTCCGGGCGGCCCGGAGAGGAGAATGCCCTTGACCATTCTACCTCCCAGCTCTCGGAAGGACTTGTTGTCGTTAATGATCTGCACGATCTGCTTGAGATCGTCCAGAGTATCACCCAGCCCCTTGACGTTGGCGAAGGTGATGTCTATCTCCTCTGGGTAGAGACACTTCACGCCACTCTTGGCTAGAAAGAGAATTAGGCCACCTATCTGGAGTACCAAAATCAGCAGGAGCGGCGCCAACTGGAGTGTCCAGCCTAAAAGCCAGAAGAAGATAGCCGGAGCGATGAGATAGAGAGCTACCAAGAGCAGAAGCCAGATGCTTTTTCTGTGATTAAGGTACCAACTATACATAAATCTCAGTCCTCCTGCCAGAGAGACCTCGAACTATCTTAATACTAAGCAATTTCCCATGACAGCTTCCTCACGCCCGAACGATGAAAATATCAAGTATTTTCTACCTATACAATATCTGGCGTTCCTGCAAAAAGGTCAAAAGGCGACTGTTTTGCACCCTTTTCCAAAGCTAAAT
>CAYYBB010000042.1:0-13324 GCA_964469465.1 uncultured Actinomycetota bacterium | reverse complement strand
GATTGAGGAGCAGAGGAGGGCTCCTATCCCGGAGATGCAGGAGGCTGGGAACCGTTCCCTATGTTTAAGGAGGACGTGGCATTTGGCGGTCCTCAGAGGAGAGTGTTCCGTGTCCGCTGGTGAACATGCACAACCATTGCTTAGAACTGACAGATACTGCTGAGAGACTCACACTTTGACGATGGAATTGTTGTCCTCACCGCCCCTAAAAGGTTGGACCTAATCAGATTAAAATCAGGGGGAGCAAGTGCGGAAAACCAAAGTGGTAATCATTGGGGCAGGGAGTGCTTCTTTTGGTCCTGGACTTCTGTGTGATGCTTTCCATTGCCGGGCGCTTGAGGGAAGCCCTCTAGTCCTGGTAGATACTGATGCTGAGGCCTTAGAAACCATGGCTAACCTTGCCCGGCAGATGAATGAAAGATCAGCGGTAAAACTTAAAATCGAGCATACTACTAACCGAAGGGAGGCACTGCCAGATGCGGAGTTTGTTATTACCTGCGTCGCTATCCGGAGAAATGAACTTTGGAAACTGGACTGGGAGATTGGGCGAAAATATGGAATCAGACAAGTGCTGGGAGAAAATGGAGGACCAGGGGGGCTTTCCCACTCCCTGCGTAACATCCCGGTGATACTGGATATTTGCGGGGATATGGAAAGGCTCTGTCCCGATGCACTCTTGATCAATTTTACCAATCCCGAAAGCCGGGTTTGTATGGCAGTGGACCGTTACTCCCGCATAGAATGCGTAGGGCTTTGCCACGGGTTTTTCATGAGCATCGACAGTATCTCCCGCATAACCGGAATCGATGCTCGGGAGATTGATGGCAAAGCCGCTGGGTTGAATCATTTTACTTGGTTTACGGAACTGTGGCGCAAGAGTACCGGTGAGGATCTTTATCCTCTTCTTCAAAAAAAAGCGCTTACCTGCGATCCGAAATTCTTGCCTCTCAGCCTGGAGTTGCTGGACAAATTCGGGCTTTTCCCCTCTCCCAGCGATGATCATATTGGTGAATATCTTCCTTATGCCTGGGAAAAATGTGGTCTTCACGGATATGATTTCGACCAAGCCGATCGAGAAAGAAGAGAGCTCTGGAAAATCGTTACGGAGATAGCCAGAGGAGAAATGCCGGTGGACTCTTTGCTGGCCCGACCTTCCGGAGAAATCGCTTTCGATATTATTCGGGCCATACTCACCAATAGTAATGAACTAATGCCGGCAGTGAATATTCCCAACGAGGGATGTATTACCAATCTCCCGCGCGAAGCAATCGTGGAAGTTCCGGCGCTGGCCAATGCCTCCGGTATCTGTGGACTGAGCATCGGTGAATTGCCAAAAGCAATCGCGGCGCTGTGTGAGCACCAGGTACGGGTCCAGGAACTGGTGGTAGAAGCAGCGGCTACGGGCTCCCGGGAATTGGCTCTCCAGGCATTATTGATCGATCCAGTAGTTCACTCTTTGGAGGCAGCCAGAAAAACCCTGGATGAACTTTTATGGGCGCATGCCCCCTATCTTCCTCAGTTTGGGTAGGATATAGAGCGCTCAGCGCGGAAGGAGATTAGATAATGAAATGGCCACTACTGATACTGCAAAATATCGTTCACTCCCACTGGCATCGGCGGATGTCCTTTGGTGGGGGCGAGACCACCTATGCGGCTTTCTACTTCGCCCTCGGTGTCGACAGCGACGGAGCCAGGACCACTGCCCTCCACTTGCGGCGTCGTGGTTGGAAGGCATTGCTGGAGGAGACAGTTGCCTGGCTTGAGAGGAAGACCATATTGGTGAAGGATGGCGACCTGCAGAATCCCACAAGTGAGACAACATACATATCTGGATCAAGAGATAGCTCAAAAGAGACAGAACATTGAAGGATAAAGAACAGAATCATTTGAAGGTGTTAACAGAAGATGAAATTAAGAAGATCCACCACACTTCCCTGTGTGTGCTAGAAGAGATAGGAGTTCACATACCAGACGAAGAGATTCTGGGTATATTGTACGACTATGGGGCAAAAGTAGATAGATCAAGTCAGATAGCAAAATTTACTCCCGAGATAGTGGAAAGCGCTATAGCCTCCGCGGGAAAGAAATATACTCTCTACGGTAGAGATCGAGATAATCAGGCCTGTTTTGGCCAGGGGCAGAGCAACTTTCTCTCTAGCAGCGGTCAGTACTCAATCGTAGACGAGAAACAAAGAAGCAGGAGAGAGCCTACTTTGGAAGACCTAAGAAAAGCTGTTCGCCTGGGAGATGTTTTGAATGAGATAGATATGGTAGGTGCTATGGTCATCCCTCTGGAAGTTCCTACTGAGGCTAGAGATATTTATAGCCTCGTAGAGCTCTTGAAGAATACCACAAAACCTATATCATTGTGGATTAGAAATAAGAAAACTTGTAAAAAGATAATTGAGATATTAAGCATAGTCTCTGGCAGTACAGAAGAGTTAAAGAAATTTCCTATGCTGGAGATTTTGGTGGAGCCAATTAGTCCCCTGAGATACGACCCCCGCGTTTTGGGTATCTTATATGAGGTTGCCTCTACCGGCCTTCCCTTCGGGATCGGTCCCATAGCTCTCAGCTCTGCAACTGCGCCGGCAACGTTGGCCGGAACTCTCGTGCAGGAAAACGCAGAGATACTATCTGCTGTAGTAATTACTCAGGCCATAACTCCGGGATTACCACTGACCTACTGGGGAATACCGCATATCATGGACGTGGCCACAACCAGTATCTCCTTTGGCTCCCCTGAGCAGGCCATTATGGCTGTGGCTATGACTCAACTGGGCAAATCTTATGGCTTTCCCGTGGGCAACAATGTAGGCCTGACTGATGCTAAGATTCCTGATGCTCAGGCAGGAATAGAGAAGGGAATGACTTTATTGGCTGGCGCCCTTGCTGGAGCCGATATCTTTGGACATATGGGAATCAGCGGTATGGATCAAGGAGCCAGCCTGGCTCAACTAGTTTTGGATAATGAGATGGCTGGTTACCTGCGGCGGATACTGAGAGGCTTAGAAGTGGACGAAGAGACTTTGGCTCTAGAGGTCATAAGGAGCGTGGGAATTGGTGGTAACTATCTGGATACGGAACATACGGTAAGACATTTCCGCCGAGAGTACTGGTTTCCCAAACTTTTTGACCGTAATAACTGGGAGCGTTGGGTAAAGGAAGGAGCCAAGACTGTTCTGGAAAAAGCTCTGGAGATCGAAGACGAACTGCTGACCCAGTATCAGTGTACACCTTTGGAGGATGGGACGCTAAAGGAGATTAACCAGGTAGTTGCGTCTGCAGAAAAAGAACTCCTTCTCAGCTAGATTCCCTTTTTGCAAAAAGCCCCCTATTTCAAACAAGTGGTCCTTCTTGCTTCTGCTATCCACACATTGATATCCACCCACAAGGGAGTATAATAGGATTGCGAACAACGAAAAGGACTACTCAGGGGCGTCCAAATTAATCTGGTCTCTAAATAATTTAGAGGAGGATTACCCTGAACTTGTGACTAATGAAGACATAGAAAGTTATCTTCATGGAATAAGGGAAGCCACTAACGAAAGAATCCAAAGAGCATTTGAGCAAGTGTATCTCTCTGACAACCACATCCTGACCTTTTTCCTCCAGAATCCCTTCGCAGAGACAGCCGAGAGGAGTAAGTGCTACCCGAGAAAAGTGTTTATGTCAGTGTTCTGTTTTTCTCTTCCACTTGCTTATGATATTACATTGTGGTATATAAATTAAAGAGGGAAATTGTGACAAATACACAAAATAAGGACTATACATATATCCTAACCGAACTATCTAATAAGGGGATCTACTGCTTCTCCCCCCGGGATTTGAGGACCATTTTTGGCTTAACTGAGCGCCAGGCCTATGAAGCGATCAGGGTCTTAAAACGCCACCGCTTAATTGCCATGGTGGAAAAGGGCAAGAATCTTCTCCTAGGTTTTGCCCCCGGTAAGGTCTTAGGCAATCCCTTTTACATCGCTACTTCTTTGGTAACTCCCTCCTACGTCTCCTTTCGGAGCGCCCTTAACTTTTATACCCTTACAGAGCAAGTGTCCTCAACGGTCTACGTCGCGGCTACTCAGAAACATTCAGAGGTGAAATTTGGGAACTACGCTTATAAATATGTTCGCCTCCAGCCCCACAAGTTTTTTGGTTACCAAAGGGTACTCTACGCCGATCTTCCGGTCTTAATTGCCGAACCAGAAAAGGCCATCCTCGACTCCTTAGACCATTTGGAATACGGTGGGGGGATTCAGGAGGTCACCAAGGCTCTATGGCGGTCTCGCACTAGAACCTTTGATACATCTGAGGGAACAAGGGAAGGCCTGGATGTCACTAAACTAATTGAGTATGCAAAAGCTATGCGCAACAGATCTCTATCTTCACGCTTGGGCTATCTTCTGACCTTAACAGAGCAGGCTCGAGAAGAGGTCAAGGAGTTAGAAAAGCACGGCTCCGCCTCGCCCATAAGACTTGACCCCACTTTACCCCCCAACTCAAAGTGGGACCGTCGGTTCAACCTGAATGTGAATGTTTCTTATGAGCAGCTTTTTGATTGGAGGAGAAGCTGATGTTAACCAAAAGTGTATAATCAGTATGAAATGAAACAAGACACAGACCTTTTCCAGCAACTGCATCAAGGACAGTCCAAGATGAATCCTCTGGCCGACCGGATGCGGCCCAAGAACCTGGCTGAGTTTGTGGGCCAGGAGCATATCTTAGGCGAGGGCAAAGTCTTGAGAAAAGCTATAGAATTGGGAGAGGTCAGCTCCATGATTCTGTGGGGACCTCCGGGAACAGGTAAAACCACTCTGGCCTACCTTATCGCCAGCTATACCGGGGCTGATTTTGTCTCTTTTAGTGCCGTAACTTCAGGCGTGAAAGAGATAAGGCAGGTCATCGAACGGGCCAAATATCAGAGGGACGTCTATCAGAGAAAAACCATTCTTTTTGTCGATGAGATCCACCGTTTTAATAAGGCTCAACAGGATGCCTTTCTGCCTTTTGTGGAAGACGGGACCATTATACTGGTGGGTGCCACTACCGAGAATCCGTACTTTGAGGTCACCGGGCCCCTTTTATCGCGGTCACGAGTCTTTCAGCTTCGTCCGCTGACCGAGGAGCAGATTTTGACTCTTTTGCATCGGGCCCTGGAAGACCCGGAGCGGGGCTACGGTCGGAGGTCTGTAGATGTGGCCGAGAAGGCCCTGGCTCACCTGGCTCACGTCGCTGGGGGAGATGCCCGCACTGCCTTGAACGCTCTGGAGTTGGCTGTGGAATCGACCTCACCAGATGTCGACAATGTCATCCACATTGACCTCTCAGTAGCCCAGGAGTCCATCCAGCGTCGGGCCATCCTTTATGATAAGGATGGGGATGTGCATTACGATACCATCTCAGCCTTTATCAAGTCAGTGCGCGGATCAGATCCCGACGCCGCCTTACACTGGCTGGCTAAAATGATCTATGCCGGCGAGGATCCCAAGTTCATTATGCGTCGATTGCTGATTCTGGCCTCAGAAGACATCGGGCTGGCTGATCCCATGGCCATTGTCGTGGCCAGTGGCTGCGCCCGTGCTCTGGAATGGGTGGGACTGCCGGAGGCCCAGTACCACCTGGCTGAGGCAACTATCTACCTGGCTACAGCACCCAAGAGCAACTCGATGGGCGCTTACTTCAAGGCCCTGACAGAGGTAGAGAAGGAGGGGATGGTCGAGGTGCCCGATCACTTAAAGGATGCCAGCCGTGACGGAAAGGCATTAGGTCATCAACAGGATTACAAGTATCCTCATGATTACCCGGGCCACCACGTGGCCCAGCAGTACCTGCCCTCGGAGTTACAGGGGCGCAGGTACTATAAACCCAGCGACCAGGGGTACGAGAAGGTTGTCGCCGAACGGCTGGCCAGGTGGCGGAAGGATAAGGGCGAGAACAACAAGGAGTAGTTCACAAGGAGTAGTTCAGGATGATCCTACATGTCCGCGTTTTGGCCACCCCATTTGGCTCTGGTGGTGTTTGCTTATTTTGCTCATAGATCATTAAGATTTCCGCCTGCCACATGTTGAAAATGTTCCTCGATTTTTGAAGTGGCATCCAGGATATGGTGTAAGCATATTCTTCCGCCCTTCTTCATTCTAAATAACCTCCTCAACTCACGATTCTTCGCCGTGTGGCGAAGAAGAAGCTTTGAAAGCCTCTTATGTATGGTAATATAGAGAATTGCGGAATTCATTTCGCAGTCCAGCAGAATGTTCAGGGGGATCTACGGCGTTCACAGATGAGGGAAATGTGAATGGAATTTAACGACGAAAATGATGAGAGCTACCTTATAGAGAGGCGTCCTAGGCGGACCCCTCGAATTAAGACGGAGAGATACTGGAGAAGGATTCCAAAGGGAAGTCATCCGGTAGAGGGGATAAGAAAGGGCTTCAAACCTCATGATCCCCTGGGAGATGAAGCAAGAAGGTCACCGGCAGACAGAATAGACAGAATAGAAAAAGTCCGAAAGCCGAAACGGCACTGGCGCCTTTGGGGATGTTTTCTCATATTTCTCTCTGCGCTGGTGATCTTGGGTTGCCTTCTGCTTCTATTTCTCGACTATCGCATCACCATGGGTCCTCGCCCAGAGTCTCTAGATGGGACCAGCATTTTTTCTCCTTCTGTTAATATTCTTTTGATTGGGTCGGACACAAGGCAGAAGGATGAAAAGGGAAGAGCCGATACCACCATGATCCTTCATCTGAGTGCTCTTAGGTCCAAGAACGTTCTCCTTTCCATCCCGCGAGACACTAAAGTTGTCCTGGAGGGCTATGGAGAAGGCAAAATCAACGCTGCCTATGCCTACGGCGGCCCCAACCTTCTGGTCAAATCTGTAGAAAACCTGACTGACCTGCGCATAAATCATGTAATAGAGCTGGATTTTGAGGGCTTTGTCAAACTGGTGGACGTCATGGGAGGAGTGACCATTACGGTTCAGGAGCCCCTGGTCGACCCTCTCTCGGGAGCTAACTTTCAACCAGGAACCTATCATATGGACGGTGAGCAGGCTCTGGCTTTTGTCCGCTCCAGGGCTACTGCCTCTGCTGATCTGGGGCGGATAGAAAGGCAACAGTACTTTTTAAAGGAAATGCTCAAACAACTGCTTAGCCCGGCCACTCTGATCCGCTCTCCGCAGCTTTTTCTGTCCCTTACCAACTATGTTAAGACAGATATGAACGCCATCCAGATGATGACAAGTGCTGCTTTAAGTGGCTTTGGACTTAAGGGTTTTGAGACTTATACCATTCCCGGTAAACCGGCCATGATCGGAGGGATCAGCTACATTGTGGTGGACGAAGCTGAGGTCAAGAGCTTTGTAAAGGAGAAGGTTAAATAAAAGATTGATGGAACATGGTCACAAAAGGCCAGAATCGTTGATTATAGGCCGAGATAATCCCAGCCAGGCGATCAGGCAGCAAGAAGTTTTCTGAGCAGTCAGGAATAGCTGTTCCAAATCAGCGGGCCCTTGCTTCAGTAACAATTGAAGTGCTGACCTATGTCTATTGACCAGGAGTTTTGTCTTGCTTATTCTAAGCGGGCAAAGATTACTTACCGATTACGCAGAGGTGTGCTCGGAAACAACTGTGGATTTAAGAGGAACATAAGAGTAAAATCTATAACGTATCCCCATAGCGAGCCTATTCTGCATCTGTTCCTGACAGAGGCATCAGTGTAAATTTCATAAGTAGAAGCACTTACAGGCGGAGGTGACACCTTCATGGGAGACCATCCGAAGATAGAAAGGAGCTCTATGTCACGAAGGAAAGCCCCAGACATAGAGAGCTGTTTGACCAGACTGGTAAATTGTATTTCTCTGGATGAGTTTTTCGATCTGGAGCTGGATCAGGTAAAATGGGATTTTTTCGGCGATGAGTACCCTTATTATGCCGTTAGCGAGGAAGAGTATGATCTGGCCTGGAAAAGGCTCATGGATTGGTTTGTCTTTGAGTATGTCATCGAGGAAACCCCAAAAACTCCTCTGGAAGCATTTCTGGAAAAATATCAAAGTAAACTATCTCCAGAAGAGCTCAAGATATACCATAGTTTCAGGAGAAACGTATACGGTCTTTTTAGAGTGGAAAAGGTGGTTCCGGGCAAGGAAATGGAGGGGATAAATCTCCTGGATGGCTGTCACTACACCATTAAAGATAAGAAAGAGACTCGCTATCTGCAAAAAGGGATGGTTTTTGTGGCCAGGATAGCTCCGGTGAAGGGATACTGGCAGTTACTGGGCAACTTGCATCCGCTGCCGGATGAGGCGGTCGAAGTTCTAGAGAAGAGATACCCTCTTTCGGCTTCTCCCCCCTATCCCAGGATCGGGCCCCTGGAGGTGGAGAGGGTGTTCTCCAGTCTGGTGACCGATGAAGATCTGAAAGACCTGGAGATAGTGGAGCAGCGTCTTTCCATTATTCTCCAAAAGTGTGCTCCGGAAGGTCTCACCTTGGAGGAGATAAAAAAGAGGATCAGAGAGAGCAGCTACCCCAGCGAGGCCTTCGACGATCTCTTAGAATCAATGGAGTTTGACTATGAGGAGGAACTTGACGAACTCCAGAATCTCCTTTTTGCTCTCTGGAACTATTACTGCATCCCGGTTCTCTGGGAAGAAGACATGGGTTTGACAAGAGACGAGCAAGAGCCAAAGGAGTCCCAGGAGAGATATAGTAAGCACCTTGAACTCATAAAAGATGAGCGAATGGGAAAGGAAAAGAAAGAGATAGCCAAGGTTATTTATTTGGAGGAGAGGAGGAAAAGGCAGCGCGGTCCCGGTGGCTAAGAAATATGAGGAATGGCAAACAACCCAAGGCCCTTCCGTGACCACGAAAGGGGGAGTAGGGTGGGAAAAGTTTGCTAACCTTTCTTGAAGAAGATGTCTTTGCGGTCAGAAAACGTTATGTGGGGTATGGATAGCACAGCCATAAAGTAGAAGGGGGTATCTTAATGCTGATTATTGGGGAGAACATAAGCGTCATCAGGAGTAAGGTAAGCCAGGCCATCAAAGAAAGAGATATCCAACCCATCCTGGAGATGGCTAAGGCCCAGAGCGATGCCGGGGCTCACTACATCGACATCAACATAGGCCCAGCCACCAAAAATGGCCCGGATATCATGAAGTGGATTGTCACCTCCCTGCAGGATGTGGTGGATATCTCCCTTGCTCTGGATACCAAAAATGCGGCAGCCGTGAGGGCCGGGCTAGAGGTCCATCGGGGAAAAGCTATGATTAACTCCACCACTGGAGATGAGGAACAGTTGAATACCCTTATGCCTCTGGCCAAAGAATTCAACGCTGCCATTATCGGTCTGGCTATGGCCAAAAGCGGTGTCTCGAGAGACGCCTCGGAAAGATGTGAGATTGCCTGTAACATCATCGCTGCAGCCCAACAGTACGGTATACCCATGGAAGATTTATATCTGGATCCTATAGTTCTCCCTGTAGCGCTGGCTCAGGAGCACACCGTGGAGACCCTGGAAGCTCTTAGGATGTTCAAAGAGCTAGCTGATCCGGCTCCTAGAACAGTGGTGGGCCTTTCCAATCTCTCTCAATCTTCTCCTCCCCAATTGAGAAGTATAATCAACAGCACCTATTTAGTTATGCTTATGACTCTGGGGCTGGATGCCGCCATCGTTAACCCCCTGGATACACAGCTAATGAATATTGTGAAAACAGTGCAGATCTTACAGAATAAGGTTCTGTATGCCCACTCCTATCTGGATTAACCTTTTCGGGATACAGAAACCATGGTAACTCTGACATGGAGACGTTAGAGCAAGTAAGAAAGAAGATCGATAAGCTGCGAGAAGAGATTCGCTATCACGATTACAGATACTACGTTCTGGACAGTCCTGTCATCAGCGATAGCGAATACGATGAGTTGATGAGGGAACTCATCGACCTGGAAAGCAAATATCCGGAACTGATCACTCCAGACTCACCTACTCAGAGGATTAGTGCCGCAGTTCGGGAGGAGATTGGTACGGTCACGCATCGCCAGAAAATGCTGAGCCTGCAGAATGCCTTCTCCTTTCAGGAACTAAAGGAGTTCGCGGACCGGGTATATCGAGAGCTGAAGACCCATGAGGTGGAATTCGTATGTGAGCTGAAGTTTGACGGCTCGGCGGTATGCCTCACCTATGAGAACGGCCTCTTTGTAGCGGGAGCTACCCGTGGTGACGGTGAGATAGGGGAGGATGTCACCGCTAATCTCAAGACCATTGGCTCCGTTCCCCTGAAGATTGAAAATCCCAAGTATGCGTTCATGGAGGTGCGGGGCGAGGTCTATATGCCCATCACCGCTTTCCAGAAGCTCAATAAGGAGAGGGAGAAGGAAGACCTTCCTCTGTTTGCCAACCCTCGCAACGCGGCCGCAGGCTCCCTGAGACAACTTGATCCCCGCATTACTGCCTCCCGCAACCTGGATATCTTTTTCTATGGCCTGGGCTACGTTTCCACTCTGGAAGAGAAGACTCATTTCGATGCCCTGCAGATGCTTAAGGAATACCGATTTCGGATTAGCCCTCATGTGGAGCTGAAGAAGACCATAGATGAGGTATGGGATTACTGCCAGAAGTGGGAAGCGGAGCAAAGGCAACTGGACTGTGAGGTGGATGGGGCGGTTATCAAAGTTAACTCCCTGGAGCAGCAGAGGATCCTGGCCGAGACGACCAGAAACCCCCGCTGGGCTATAGCCTACAAATTCCCGGGAGAAGAGAGGACCACTAAAATTGTGGATATTGTGGTCAACGTGGGACGAACTGGCGCCATGACTCCTCTGGCCATCCTGGAACCAGTACAGGTTTCCGGGTCCGTAGTCAGCCGGGCCACTCTCCATAACGAGGATGAGGTCCGGAGGAAGGACGTCAGGATTGGTGATACGGTCCTGGTACACAAGGCGGGAGAGGTCATTCCGGAGATCATTAAGGTTATTCCCGAAAAGAGAACCGGGCAGGAGAGGCTCTTCCACATGCCCGATCGTTGTCCCATCTGTGGGGCTCTGGCCTACCGGCCTGAGGGGGAGGCAGTAACAAGATGTACGGGAGCGGCCTGTCCGGCTCAACAGTTTGAGAAACTCCTTCATTTCGCCTCCCGGGGAGCAATGGATATTGACGGATTGGGACCGGCGGTCATCACTCAGCTCTTGCAGAGAAATCTGATCAAAGATGTGGCTGATCTCTACACCTTGAAGTTCGAGGATCTGTTGACCCTGGAGAACTTCAAGGAGAAATCAGCCAACAATCTTCTTAACGCTATTGAGAGGAGCAAAGATCGACCCTTCTCCCGAGGCCTCTTCGCTCTGGGCATCAGACATGTGGGGGAGCACATAGCTGATGTGCTGGCTGAGGAATTTGGATCCATAGACCAACTGGAAAAGGCCAGTCTTGAGGAGCTCTTCACGGTCAGGGAGATTGGGCCGAAAATAGCCGATAGCATCGTCTCCTTCTTTGAGGAGAAAAGTAATCTACAGCTCATTGAGAAGCTGAGAAAGGGAGGAGTCAGGCTAACCTCGGTTAAAGAGGAGGTTAAAGCAGGATCTCTGGCTGGCAAGAACTTTGTTCTCACTGGAAGGTTGGAAAAGTATAGCCGGGGCGATGCCGAGGAGCTGATCAAGGCCATGGGTGGGAAAGTATCCTCCAGTGTAAGCAAGAATACGGACTTTGTCGTGCTAGGCGAAGAGCCGGGCAGTAAGTACGATAAGGCCTTGAAGCTGGGTGTAACCATTTTGTCCGAAGAAGAATTTGAGGCCATGGTTAAAGCGAAAGTTGGAGAGGGGCTTCCTGAAAGTGTCTGAAAGGAGAGATGATTACTTTGACCGGATTAAGTGGAAATTTAGTGACTCTTTGATCTCCCTCCTCATTTTTATTCCTCTTCTTCTGGCTTTGCTGATACCTTTGGCACTTCTTTTGGGAATTTCCTCCATTCATATTTCAACCACTCTGGAAAACATCAACACCTGGAGCATTCTGGTGTCCTACCTTATTCAGGTAGGAGTTATGTTCGGTCTGGTGTGGTTCTTCGCCATCAAATTACGTCGAGCTCGCTGGTCGGAGTTGGGTCTGAGGTCTTACGGGATTTTCAGAAGTTTGCTTCTTGCTCTGGCGGCTTTCGTCTTTGTCTTTGCTTCTAATATTACTTACGGGATGATTGCTAGCAGATTTTTCTCCATGGAGGACCTTCAAAGTAGAGTTTTAAAGGTTATCTTAAGCGGTAAAGTCTCTCTGGCCCTTCTCATTCCCATAGTTATCTTTGTAGCTCCAGTAGTAGAGGAGATCTTTTTCAGGGGGTTTATCTATCCGGCTTTTCGAAAAAAGATGGGTGTAGTTTGGGGTATCCTCCTTTCCGCGTTGGTCTTCGCCATCTTTCATTTCGAGCCCTATCAAATACCTCCTCTCCTGATAATCGGGGCTATTCTGGCTTTTATCTACGAGAGAACCAGGTCTCTGGTTCCTACCATCCTCCTCCACGGTTTGAATAACGGATTCTACATGCTAATATTGATGGTGTTTATGAAGATTACCAGGACCTAAGAGGGGTAGGGGGATAGGTCTTGTCTTCAGCAGTTGACCTATTAAGATCTTCACAATGCTTTGACACCAGATCTGTCTCTGATATCAGATCTACGAAGGGGTTAGGGTGAGTAGAATATCTATAGAGGAAGTTGAACATATCGCCCGGCTGGCAGAGCTGGAGTTCAGCGAGGAGGAGAAGGAAAAGCTGGCTATCCAGCTCAACCAGATTCTAGAACATGCCGGCCGGATAAGCCAACTGAACATAAAGGATGTGCCTCCCACCTCCCATGTTCTTCCCCTGACCAACGTCTTTCGAGAAGACGAACCCAGGCCCTCTCTTTCTCTGGAGGAAGTTCTGGCCAATGCTCCTGAGGTTCTGGATAACTGCTTTTTGGTGCCTCAGATCCTGGAGGAGGAATAGGCAGTTTATGGAGCTGTGGGATATGAAAGGCCACCAACTGGCGGAAATGATTCGAAAGAAAGAGGTCTCGGTCAGCGAAGTGACCCGAAGTGTTCTGGATAGAATTCGCTCTTTGGAGCCTCTCCTTAACTGTTATGTCACTGTATTGGAAGAAGAGAGCGAAACCCTGACCCGACAGATAGATGAGTATATAGCCCAGGATGGGCATGTGGCTCCCCTGACTGGCCTGCCCATGGCGGTCAAGGACCTCATATGCACCAGGGGAGTCAGAACCACCTGTGGCTCCCGGATTTTAGACAGTTACCTTCCTGTTTATGATGCCACGGTCATCCAGAAGCTGAAGGATCAGCACTATCTCCC
>CAYYBB010000041.1:0-13332 GCA_964469465.1 uncultured Actinomycetota bacterium | reverse complement strand
TCTTTCCACAAATCTTATTCCCTTTTCTATTGCCCCATATTCAATTATCTTCCCTTCGTCATCATATGAATTTACTAATGCTTCCTCAATATCTTCTCTGTCTAAAGTTTCGTATGATAAATCATTGCCTTTAAATCTAACTGCTGTAATACCTGCCTGTGGCAAAAACCTCTCTGGGTTCTTGGCAAAAATAAGCGTGCCAGCGATAGTTAAGAATTTGCCCTCATCTGTTTGAGTCATTATTTGCGAATTAATAAGCAGGTCTTCTAATTTAGTTTCAACTTCGTCTAACCTTATCTTCCGTATTACTTCCCAATAATACCTTACCCTTTGCATATCGAGTTGATCAAATCCAGCCTTCGGAACTGGGGCAATATCAAAGTGAACTACTCCTCTCTGTTGGAAGAGCCTTGCTAATTCTTCAGGAGAAGCATCCCGGATAGTAGAGCCGATCCGGATAAGCCAACGTCCTCTGTTCGTTTTATATACAGAACCTAACCCTTTGGGAATCATTACAATCATCACTTTTCTTGTAGGCTCCACTTCGATTGTCTCTATGAGTGGAATAATCCCCGGTTCACAATTATTTCTACATACATTTATGACCCATTCTTCAAGCTTATCTTTTTTTATCCCGATGATGTCACCATTATCATCTATTCCTAATAGCACCTTACCGCCATCAGAATTAGCAAAGCCAACAGAAACCTCTGCTAAATCGTTGGGGCTGATGGAATCTAATTTAAATTCGATATAGCTATTTTCACCATTTCTAATGATTTCTAATAATTCAAGTTTCGTCATTTTTAGTCCTCTTATATACCATATTTTTCCTTTCTAATCTCAAATGCCTGCCCTCCACCTTCAAGCGTCTTCTTAACTATTTCTTTAACTGGCTCGTCATCAATAGAACCATATAATCCCTCCTCTATCCTTGCTTCATTAGCAGTTGCCTCCAGAGGAATTATAAGTTCTGCATCACCCAATACAGGAATATTGGCATTATGTGTGGCGATGATAAACTGTCTGTGTTCCTTTTCCCGACGCAAACGATTTACGATATCATTGACGATAAAAGTGTTATCCAGGTCATCCTCTGGCTGGTCAACCACAAGAGGATATGGATTTTCAAGTAATATCAGTGTCAACAATGCTGTGCATTTCTGTCCCACGGATAGATGTTCGATATTCCTGAAGTTTGGAGCTTCTTTAGAGCCAAGATTAAGTTCAATGATTGCCTTTGTCGGTATCTCAAAGGTTTCTAAATTATACAACTCTTCCTGGGAAATAGATTTCCAGAGTGCCTGAGCAGACGCTGGTGCAATTCCATATTTTTGAAAAAGGCTGTCAACTCCGTTTCGAATAGAGCGGGTAAATTCAAGGACAGAGAAGTCTGATGGCTCAATAATGCGATTTATTTGCTCCTCCCTGACGCCCGACTTTAATTGTTTTAGCCTCTTTACGAATTCTTGCTTTTCACCTTGAAACTCCAGCCTGATTCTAAGAACTCCATCAAGCTTATTGTTCAAATCATTCATTACCTCCTGCCTGATTCGATACTGTTTAGACCTGTTATCCTGTAACTCTATCAGTAGATTGTTTCTTTCCTTTTCCAATTCTTTATATTGTGCGTCATATTTTTCTTTCTCCAGCTTTATTAATTTAAGTTGTTCGACTTTCTGCCCAAGACGTATGAGTTCATTAGGATCGACTGTTCTAAATTTTTCTTGCAAGTTTCTTAGTATATGTGCATATCGCTCATTCTGCGTCTTGTTTAATTTTTGCCATTTTAGTAAAATCCCTTCTTCACCTTGATATTTTTCAAACGCATCCTCCAACGCTTCTTGCATCCCTTCGGTATGATCGTTAATTGATTTCAATAGAGTTTCTATGATCTTTCCTGCCTCCTGTAGAAGTTTCTTGTTTGGTAGTTCATTAATTCTGGGCTGCGATAGAAAAGAGGCATCTAAGTCTATCTCTTCCTTGAAATGCTTTAATTGATCAGAGAATTGCTGTAACTTCCCTAATCCTTGTTGGAGGAGCTGTTCTTCTTTTGAATATTGCCTCTTTTCTTTTACTCTATCCTCTATTCCCATTGTTTTATATGCCTCAATCTTTTCCTCAAGGGAAGGTAAAATGCTAATCTGTTCTTCGGCTGATGAGATCCTGCTTTGCAACCGCAAGAGGTCGGATTTATTCTCCTCCAGTTTGCGTAGAATACCTTTCTGCTCTTCCTTCAAAGAATCCAATCTGTTACCTACAAATCGGTCTAAGAGGGCGAATTGAAACTGGCGATCTTTAGAGATTTCGTAAATTTCCTTCTGTCCATAGATCTCGATATTAAAAATATCCTTGGGCTTAAGTCTTCCACAGGGTGTACCAACCTCTTCTTTAACAACTGGTGCTTCAGGGTATGTCCTCTCAACAATATATCTTCTCGGCACGGGATGATGAGCTTCGATAAGAACGGCTACTCTTGACCCACTTCTAAAAACCTCTTTTAGGATTTCGCTATATTGCTCTTCAATCTTGTCTGCCTTTGGCTTTTCGTCAAAACAAAAGCGAAGGGTTTCAATAACAGTTGATTTACCAGTTCCTTTGCCTCCAATGATACAATTTAGATTGTCATTAAAATGGGCACTGAGACCATTGAGAAAGCCACCTTCCCACCGAGCCGCAAGGATTTTGGAAAACTGAGGGGGGTCTTGAGGTAATTCATCCGCTAAACGAATACGAGAGCGCCAATCGAGAAAGGCCTGCCGCAGACCCTCAACGGTAAAAGAACTAATCTTGATAAGGGTTTTCTTGATACCTATCTCATCAACGCTTTTAGCATCTGAAGAATTAATACAGGCTATTGGAAACTTACGCTTATAATTACTTAATTCGTTTGAAACAGCTTTTCTTTCAAAATTTCCCAAAGCACTTCGTCCTGCTGGAACTTCTCCGGCTAGAAGGTCCGGATTTGTAAATAATTCTACTCTGATCTGACCCTCTGATTTACTTAGTAAGCCATTGTCCCCTGACATGTGAGCGGCAATGCATATACCTCCTTGTTTTTTTACTGCTTCGATAACCTCTTTCATATCTTCCTTGACTGCTTTGGGACTCTTATCAGGATAGAACCTCGGTCCAGGTAAAAGTCCAAAACTTGAAAGGAGGCCGTCAAGTGTATCTCTTGTCGTACCTGGATTAAAAAGGCACAAGATGTGGATGCCATCGGCACCGCTCTGGGTAGTTATCTCAAATCCAGGAAAGACTTTAATTTCCGATTCTTCGGCGGCTTCTCTAATATAATCCACCCATGAAACATCATTATGTTCTGTAATTCCCAGAATGGTAATATCTTTTTCTTTAGCCTGTTGAATATACTTCTTGGCAAATTCTTTTTTCGAACTTTCGTCGGCTAGATTTGTTCCAGACGGTCGTCTAAAACCATGCCAAACAGGAGTGTGGATATGCAAATCTGCCCAATAAAATCTTGCTCCATTTGATTTTTTCAGAACTTGTGTGAATTCACTGTTTTTATCAGTCATAGAGGTTATCCCTCCTCAAACAATGTCTTTTGATACTTATCTATTTTTGCCTCTGCCTTTCTATAACTCTCTCTCCCGTAAAGGAAGCCCTGCAGCATCATGGATTGATTTCCTTCTCGCCGAAAAGGTCGTTGCTCTTTACCCTTTTTCTTCCATACTTCTGCGGATACTCAAGTGTGCATTTCAAAATAAGCACAGCGACCGGATTCAGGTCGCTGGCGTAAGTTTCGCATCCCAATCGCAGAGCCTCAAGTGGTATAGCGCCGCCTCCAGCAAAAGGGTCAAGGACTTTCGGCGGTTTTCCATCGCTTGCTTTCAAAATCTCTTCTCTCGCCCTTTCGATGAGATTCTTGTTGAGGGAGTTCTCCCAGTTGGAGAGATTGGCTATGAAATGTGCCCGCTTCAATCGCTCTTCCTCATCCTTTGGCTCTAGCGTGAGCGCAGCATAGATAGAGGCTCTTGAAGAAGTCAAAGGTCTGCGAGCCCATTATGAGCCCTTTGTGCCATTTGTGAGACAGTCATAAGCCTTTTGAATCCTTGGGTCTAGCTACATTTCCTAATCGTTACTTTCATTACCTCATCATTACCGTTTCATTACCTTAAGGGCATAGCTGACCTTTCTACCGCTTCCCTCAACCATTAGTACGCCCTTTTCGACAATACCAGATAATTCCAAATATGCAGTCTTATTGGATACCGCATTAAGTTCCTGATACTCCTTGTTCGTAATCTTCCCTTTCTCCTTTACATACATCACAGCCTTAATCTGTCGGTCATTCAAGCCGAGATTGTGGAGATATTCTTCTGTGTAAATATCTTTCCTGAAGACTACTCTGAACCCCTGATACTCTTCAAACTGTGGCTCAGGAATTCCTGCTTTCGTGCATGTGTTCCGCATCTTGTCTATCCCGCTTCCCCACTGCTCAATCCATCCCATGTCGTAGAAAATTCCACCTATTCCCTTGTTCCGAAGCACTGAGGAATGGGGCTTGTAAAGGTCTTCCATAGTAATGCCAAAAGGCAGACCGCCCGGACTCCAAACAATCAGTTTATCATCATATATTCTGAGATCAGTATTTGAGGGAATCGTATAGTCCCGATGGCAGACTGCGTTGATAAGAGCTTCCCTCAGCGCCTCAAGCGGGTAATCCCAGATTTGCTCCCTTGCGGGCCTTCCAGTCATAACAAACTGAACATTGATATTTTTGCGTATGAAATCCATGGCTTCATCCACCTGCTCGATGATTGTCCCTTCAATCATCCTATCATCAATGACTATGGTCTCCTCTTTGAATCGGCCGCAGTGTATTGCTGCCTGTGATAGAAAGCGCTGAGGGTCTTTGCGAAAGAGAAGGATTGCTGCCCATGTAGGCTGCCCTTCTTTTATCAGCTCTAGCTTTTCTAGAACACGCAAGGGCTTTTCATCCTCCCCGATCTTCCTCCTGCCGGCCTCATTTGCCCTTTTGATATATCTCTTGACCTTGTCATGGTCAATATCATCTATGGAAGCATCCCTTGCTGGAAACTTATCCCAGCTCATGTCTACAGAATGGAAATGCATCTGTGCAATCTCTTGCATGGCCATAATCCGATTGCTGTTTCCAACCCTTCTAAAATATCTGCCCTTTACGGATACAGGTTTAATGGGGAATTCTTTAATCTGGATGATGACGAGACTCTTACCATCTACTTCGCCAAGTTCAATTCCAGGAATCACTCGAGGCTCGGTGCTCTGAGAAATTTGATTTGTCCAATCTTTCAAGGTTTCTTTTCCGATTCGAATGCCTTTAATCTCACCTCTATCAGAAGCACCAATAAGAAGGACTCCACCTTTTGTATTCGCAAATGCTCCTGATGTTTCAGCGACCTCCTTGTCAAAGGATGTCTTGAACTCTACAGTTTCCGATTCTCCGGAGTTTATGATTTTCATAACTTCGTCTTGATTCATTTTGCTCCTCTGCCTCGTCTTTCCAGTCCTTCACGATTGTACCTCATGGTATTTCTCTCTTCCTCTAGCTCTAGTTTGGAAGCTAGATTCTGGATTTCCGGCCAGAGTTCTTCAAAGTGTTCCGCCGTTAGGAGTTGCTTTTTGGTTATATTGCGGTCAGAAAGTAGATTGCGGATCTCTTCCCATTCATACTGCAAACCACACAACTGAACCGCTGATCCGCAATCTGCCAAGATTTTTCTTATTCCCATCATTATAGAACAACCCAGCTCGTCTTGCCCCGCAAGAAAAAGGCCGTACTTCATCTCAGCTCTTCCTTTTGCATTTAGGGCACGTATCCTTATGACATGCCTTGCAGTACTGCCTGCCGCAGGAAGGACACGTCGCAAAGCACTCGCCGCAAACGATATGCAGCTTGTCGTCGCAGACGGAGTAGCCTCCGCGCGGGTGAAAGCACGACTCGCACGGCAGAGCATCGAACCCGCCGACGATCGTGTTGTAGGTGACGGGAAAGCTCCTGGCGGCAAGCCGCCGCCTGATCGTAATCCAGAATAGGGGTACCCGGGTCTCGATCGCGACTGTCGTGAGCGGCTCTATCCTGATGTTCAAAGCGTATTTTGCGATCAAGTCCTGAATCTTCCCCTTCCGCTCAGCCTCGATTGCATTCAGCTTGTTCATGAGGGGATCGGTTTTGCCGTCGCTGCCCTCCACGTCTTTTTGCTCTCGCTTTCGATCGATTTCTCCTTTCAGGGCATCATAATACTCGAAAACCCGCTTCACATCGCGGTTAAGCCGCCGATCGAGACTTTTGATGAACTCCTGCTGTCGTTCCAGTACAATCTGCACCCCGGCGGCACAGGCCGCATGGAACGTCTTGGCCAGCGCTTCAGAGCCCGGAGTCAACGACAGGTTTTCCCGTATGCGGTTTTCGACGTTCTGTTCTTCGTCCGCGCCGGAGTCCAGCTCCTGCAGGTTTTCCAAAACCTCGTCAAATGCGCTTCCCAGAGGGATCGTGGAGAGATTCATGCCGTTTATCAGGACCAGCACGATGCCTTCATGCTTTTCGTCGGACAGCGCGGTGTATTTTAAGCAAACGAGCAGATACGATATGTCCGATGTCTCGACCCTGTCCGGACGGAAGACGGCGTTCTGGAAGACGAACCTTTCATCGACAAGCCGTGCTGTTTTTTCGATGTTCGGGAGCGACGGCTCAAAGCGCACTGAGGCGAATTTTCCCGCGTTGGCAAAGAGTTTCCCCAGGGAACCGAAAAACTTGGAGTCAAAGGTTGCGCTGACCGCATGTTCGCAGGTCCCGCCGTAGGAAAAACTCAGCCTCACGTACTCCGGCACGTTGAGGACCGGCGCGATTTCGGGAGGGACCACGACATCGAGGCAATCCTCCGCCGTTTTATCAACGACGGCGCCGTAGTACGTCAGCACATCGGCTATGACATCAGGCAGTGTTTTATTCATGGGTATTCACCGCGATCGGACCTTCCGCATTTTTTGTTTTTACTCCGCACTCCGAACTCACAACTCCGAACTTTTACATCTCATAGTCCTCGCCGAATATCTCGCTGTCGGCGGCTTTCGCGTTCAAGTAGTTCTGTTTCGCCTTGACGAGATCGCTGCCCAGTTGTTCGAAACCCTCCCTCAGATTTTCTCTGCCGGTCTTCTGCCACAGCTCCAGGATGATGTCCTCGAAGTCCTGGTCCTCGCCCAGATGTCCCAAGATCGGCTCGATCTCGCCGATGACCATCTCGAACATATTGATCTTGTTGTCGAGGATATCGATGATGTAGTCCTCAATAGTGTCCTTCACGGAAAGATTGAAGATAAAGACGTCGCGGGTCTGGCCGATCCGGTGGAGTCTTCCGATCCGCTGCTCGATCCTCATGGGGTTCCACGGGAGGTCGAAGTTGATGATGGTGTTGCAGAACTGAAGATTCCTGCCCTCTCCGCCGGACTCCGTAGAGATGAGAACCGGAATGTCGCTCCTGAACGCCGCGATTGCAGCGTCCTTTTCCTTGAGAGACATGTCTCCCCTGAACATGACGAAGGGGACATCGTGCCGCTCCAGAAGACCGGCGATGTAATCTATGCTCTTGATGAACTGGGTGAAGATGATCTTCTTCTCGCCCGGGTTCTTCGAGAGTATCTCCATGAGCGCCGTGCCCTTGCCGATGTCGCTGAGGTCGCCAATGGCCTCAATGATGCCGTCTGCGCCGCCCTTTCCGTTCATGGCGAGGAGCGTCTGCTTCAGGGCAAAGGGGCTGCTCCCGGCCTCCCGTAGAAGAAGATAGATCGTCTGCTTCTGAAACCCGTGTTTTCTGATAAATCCGTCAAGACGCGCATAAATCTCCCGTTCCGTCTCCGATGGTTCGACCCTCATGGTCGCGGCGAACCGCTTCGGGAGCTTGAGATCGATGGCGCTCCGTGTATTTCTGATCATCACGTCGCGCAGCAGCGCCCTCAGCCGGTCCTTGTCCGCCGTTGCCTTCAAGCTCCCCTTTTGAAGATAGTCCTGCTTGAACTGTTTTTCCGTCTTGAACTGTCCCGGCTTCAGAATGGTAATGAGATTAAACAGCTCGATGAGGTTGTTCTGGACCGGCGTGGCCGTGAGCAGCAGTATGAACTTTTTCTTGAGCTGATTCACGAGCTTCCACGAGAGGACGGCCCTGTTCTTGAGGTGGTGCGCCTCGTCCACCACCACGAGGTCGTAGAACTGCTCCGTGACCAGCGGCATGTTTTTGGCGCTCTTCGCCGTATTGAGAGACGCGATAATGAACCGCTTTTTCCAGAAGCCGGCCGGGTCGCTTGTGAACTCCCCATCGTCCGTGGTCAGAAACTCGATGCCGAATTTGGCTTGCATCTCTTCCTTCCACTGCGAGACGAGGGGCGCCGGGGTCAGGACCAGGACGTTCTTCACCATGCCCCGCATGAGGTACTCCTTGATGAGCATCCCCGCCTCGATGGTCTTCCCGAGGCCGACCTCGTCGCAGAGGAGGGCCCGCCCGTGAAACAGCTTGAGCACCTTCTTCACGGTCTCGATCTGGTACCAGTATTTTTCCACGCCCGAGGTCGCGTTCAGGCACAGAAGCTCGTCGAAGCCGCCCTGGATGGTGAGAAAGGCGTAATCAATAAACAGCAGCGTCTCTTTGAGGGGAGATATTCCTTGCTGGAAAAAGGATGTTATCGCCTCGTCCTTCAAAAGCTCGATCTTCACGGGGACGCTGTAGGTGGGGATCGGGACGACCGTTGCCGGGGCTGGGGCGGTGGCTTTTTGCTCACTCTTTTCAACAAACGGAACCTCAACTGTTTTCGTACGCGCTGTCTGTGGGCTTTTATGCTGCGATTTATTTATCCGCTCTTTTTTCTCGGGCTGAACTCTTATCGCCAGGCTCTGAGCGATACGCTTGTCTATCGCTTCGCTTTCCTTGTACCGGATGAAGCCTTCAAGATCGGCGAATACTTGCCCAGGGCTGCGTCCGGCCCGGATATGGGGCTGCGCTTTCTGAAGCTCTTTAGATTTTTTCAAGTACTCTTTGGCTTTTGCAATGTTTCCCAGCTCTGCCTCCACTTTGCTAAGCAGCGTGTAGTCGAGCCAGTATGAACGAATTTTCGCCAGTCTAATCAGCGATGGCTTGCCGGTCTCCAGTTTCTTCCCGAAGATGACGGTGAGGACAACCATGTCTTCTAAAAGCTGAGTATCATCGGGAAACTCTTTGAGAAGCCTCTCCAAGCACCGGTATGCCCGCTGATATTCCTTCTTCCGAAGGAATTTTTGGTATGACTTATAGATATCGTCAGGAGTCTCAAACATGATTACCCTTTACGCCCCTCACGCCGGCTTTGAGTGGCCGTTTCTGTTTTAAGGCTATCTCCCTCAAGGGGCGAGCGGGAGTGTATCCATATCTTGATTACATCTTAGATATTCTTTCTTAAATATTTCTTTTCTTGCTCGGAGCTTCTTCAACCGGTTCTATCCCGATGGAATAGAGCCAGTCTCTCACATCCTGCCTCATCCTCTCATCCTTGAATGCAAACCACCGCTTTTTCTCGTCCGGATGGTCCTGAAGCACGTTCTTGAATCTCCTGAACGCGCCCTTACCGTCCAGGGCGATGTCGAGCTTTTCCCTGAGGCCCCTGCTTTTTACCGTGTTTGCAAATTCCACCATTAGGTTATACCCCTCGTACGAGGGCCGTCGGGGAATGTCTACATACCGTCCTTCTTCGTCGGAGAACACGCTCTTTGCCGTCTCGATGAGATCCTGTTCCCAGTCCGGCAGCCTTTCTATCTCCTCTTCATCTTCGGATTCCGCCGCAGACATCACTTCATCGGGGATGTTGACAATCTCTCCCGTCCGGGTATCGAGATAGTTGCGGCTTCCAAAGTCATCCGATCTTTCCATTGCAATGGCTATTTCGTCGAGATCAACTTTAAGCTGCTTCATATCAAATTCCTTTTATCTCTTCCATCAATGCAGATCTCTTTTTATATGAATCTTGCGCTGAATGGTTAAAACGCAAAATAAGAATAGCTCCGGAATCCGCAAAAATCAAGGGGAAACTATTCCAATGGCGCCTTGCCATAGACCACATCTCCTAAATCTGCAGCAAAGATAGCCTCGCTCATCTTTCCTTCTCTTATGTCTTTATGCGGCGTTGTTGCCTGCCACCAGGATGGTAGAGTTATTTTGATTCCTCCATATCCTCTAAGATTTTATTTATGATTGGTTCTATTTCAGGTAATCTTTCTTTAATGACCTTCCAGACAATCTCATAATCTACGCCAAAATAGAAGTGAATAATCTTATCTCTCATCTTTGCCATCTCACTCCAGGGCAAACCTTTGTACCTCAGTCTAATATCTTTTGGGAATGTTCTTCGTAGCTTCACCTATTATCTCAAGTTTTCTTACCACTGCACTGGTAGTCCTATCATCTTTCACAAATTCCTTAAAATCCATACCCTTTATAAACTCTTCAATTTTCTCTATGCTATCCAGTATGTCTTTAATAAAAAGTCTGTAGTCTCTCTTCATATATACACTACCTCACTTAAGATTATGTCCTTCAGTTCTGGTCTTACTGCTTGTTTTCTAACCAGATCAACCTTTTTCTTCAAAATCCTCTCAAGATACCCTTCCAGTTCAAGGAATTTAAATAGGTCAGGCACTTCCTCAAATTCAACAAGGATGTCTATGTCGCTTTTCTTTTTCTGCTCGCCCCTTACAAAGGAGCCAAATGTCCCTATCTCTTTTACCTATCCTGAAAATACCCCTTTTTCATCCTTTCGTGGTGCCGCTGTAGGCGGCATGAGTGACTTGTATTTTTTATAAAGTTCTTCCTTATGTTCTTTAAGTATCTTATCAGCTTCTTTTAATGACAACATTTTATTCCTCCTCAAACAATGTCTTTTGATACTTGTCAACCTTTGCTCCTGCTTTTCCATAACTCTCTTTTCCGTAAAGGAAGCCTTGTAGCATTTGCTTCTCCTTATCTCCTTCTGGCAGAACCTCTGAAATAGCCTGCGCCACCTGCCAGAAAGCGTCGTTGTTCAGATTTCCAGTTGCTTCAAGAACCTCTGCAATCGCTTTCCTGTTGTTCTGCTCCCAGTAGAGAAGGCAGGCAGGTGCTGAATTATAAGTCCAACGCCAGAGAAGGTAAAACCTCGTCTCCCCGTCAATATCGCCCAACTGCGGACTTTTGAGAATCTTGGTAAGGGCATATTCACTCACGCTTTTACGAACGAACTCAAGCAATTCCTTTGCCGAGACCTTCTCGCCAGAGAGCTTGGTTTGCGAGCCCACCAGATATGCAGAGTAGAGATATGCCCATGCCTTATATTCTTCTCGCGAGCAAACTCCTCGCTGACTTCTAAGCTAGATTCTGGATTTCCGGCCGAAGTTCTTCAAAGTGTTCCGCCGTTAAGAGTTGCTTTTTAGTTATATTGTGGTCGGAAAGCAGATTGCGGATCTCGCATTTTTGATTTTAGGGATCTTTGTTATATTCTTATCTTCTGTAATATTTCAATATTCTCTCCCTATCCTCATTCTCCTTGTTACCTTTGTAATAAATCTCAATTAGCTCGATCTTATCCTCTTTTTCAAAGTATGCATAAATTACCCTTATACCTGACTGAACCCCTTTACCCTTAAGAGCGCGGCATGCAAATTTCTTCGCTTTGTAGATTTTAGGATTCTCTATTTTTAAATCTGAGATTTGAAAAATTCCTTTGTTATCAATCTTTAATTTATGACAAAGATACAGCCCAGTCTTAATGAAGGTTTCCAAATCATCTTCGAGGGTCTTAAACCTTTTAAGAAGTTTTCTAAAATCCTTCTCAAATTCAGGAAGACGGAGGACTTCATTAAATATCTTCACCATAGTCTCTTACTGAATAGGGAGGAATTCTATAAAAAACAGATTCATATTCAATGATTTCTCCATCTTCTGTTGTTAACCAGGGAACATCGTTGTGGGAATATTCACTTATCTGAGCAGCATTCATATCAGAAAGTCTGTTCAAAACATCATCAATTACTTCGATTTCATTAGCCTTAAACTTAGAAAGGTCTGCTTTTCTCAAAGGTAGGTACTTGGTTTGTGGATAGGCGAAGTAGCTGCTTTCAACTTTTATGATTTCTTCATCTTTAATCATTTTGTCAGCTATCTTCTTGAATTCTATGGGGGTTGGTCCGTAGTGATTTTTAATATAAGTAGCCCCAATCAATTGCTCCTCATACTTTTCATAGAAATTGAAGTCAATGAAGTAAAGAAGCTTGTAGAATACGGTCTCTCCAACATTGGGTTTTGAGCCAACCTTATTAAAGATATAGAGCAAGACCTCTTTGAACTTCTCTAAATTTTTTTGAGGTACGTTTATTCTAATCTGAGGTGTTGGTCTTGCCTTCTTTTTGATACTATTTAAAATCACCTCTGGTTCTTTTTTTAAATCCAGTAAACCTTCTACAGGAAGATCGAATATCTCTGAAAGTTTTATTAACTCCTCAGCAGACACTTTTCTCTCTCCATTTTCTATCTGGACAATTGTTGGGCGTGAAACACCCAACAATTCTGCGAGCTTTTGCTGGGTAATTCCCAGCCGTTGCCTCAGTTCCTTTATTCTTTGACCAAGTTTTATATGAATTTTACTCATTGGAGCCTCCTTTATCAGTATTTAATACTATAATAAGTGGTGTAAGATATTTTGTCAAGAGATAGTTAGATTTTATTACATTATCATATTTCATAAACGTCCGCTGAATGCTTTTCTTAAAGTTGTTGTGGTAAAAAAATGTCTCTCACGTGTGGTCATTCTTGGGTTTCCTCTTTTATCTCTTTCCATCGGTTGAGCCATTCTTTATTCTCTGCACCTCCTAAGATCCTTTGAGGAGAGATTTTCTCAAATTTATCCAGTATTTGATATGAGGACTTTCCTTCTCTTGCTCGTCTGAACCCCAGGCGCTTCAAACTTTCTCTCCTCCAATTCTTAACACTGTCTGAAAAAGTTCTTGACAGATTTCAATTTTCTGAGCGGGGGTGAGCCCTCTAAGACGCTCCATTTCGTATGCTCTCTCCCATCTGTGAAATTCTTCCCACCTGGGTGTAGTTGCTTTTTCTTCTCTCATGCTGTAGGCACCTCATCTCTAAACTCCTCCAAAATTTTACGCATCAAAGGTTTTACTTGTGGAATAACATCTTTTATGGTCCGCCATACAAGGTCGTATTTTATGCCAAAGTAGAAGTGGATTAGCTTATCTCTCATTCCCGCCATTTCTTTCCAGGGAACCATTGTATACTTCTGCTTTATTGTATCTGGGAGATTTTTGGTAGCCTCTCCAAT
>CAYYBB010000040.1:0-13368 GCA_964469465.1 uncultured Actinomycetota bacterium | reverse complement strand
GTCCGCTTGATCTTTCTCAGATCGAACGCGCACGAGTTCAACTCCTTTTGGAAGCCACTCGTCCTTGACCAGGTCCTGCTCCCAGCGGGTGAGGCGGTTAAGCTTGGCGTCAGTGCGCCAACTGTAGCCTCCACCAGTCTGGGAGACGACCAGGCCGTAGTCGCCGTTGGAGATGACGTTTATCCAGGGCTTTGGCGTGTCCGGTCGGGTGACCACATACTCCTTTCCGTCGTCGCTGAAATAACCGTAGTCGGTTTGGAACAGCGCCATTCTTGGAGAACCTCCTTGAAGAGATTGTTTGCCGATCGCTTGACATGGCCCGCCTGAGCCACGTTAAAGCATCTCAGTCTGTATCATATCTGGATGAACCCTACTCAACAATGGCCGATGGGACACCACTAGCGGCGGTGTCTCATCGGCCTGTCCAATGACGGGCAACGAAGGCCCCAAGGAACTTTAGTTTAGAAGAAGGCTTCTGCCGCGAGAAGCGGTTGCACCTTTGCCTCGATCTGCGGCGCAAAGTAGCTCTGCAGACGATCGTTTTGCAGATAGTTGGCTAGGGCAGCCATGATCATGCCCTGGTCGAGCGCCAGATGACAGCGCGAGACCTCACCTGTCTGCACATTGACAGAATCGTAGAAGCCGTATTTCCCATACACATCAAAGTCTCGTCGCAAATTTGCCAGGTTCTCCAGCGCCTCCTCCGATACGAACTCCAGGGCCAGGAAGGTGGCGTGCGGGGTGACAACGCCGTTCGTGTAGGCCTCCGGCGGCGGCAGTGGTTGTGGCGGTCGGTTCGGGGGATAGCCGTAGTCGACCAGCGTGTTGTCGTTGTTGGAGGCATAGCCATCGGGGCGCATCCCAATGGCGTCAACACCGTACTCGCGGTAGCCGCCTGAGGGGTTGTTAGAGGGCGAAAAGCCCCAGTAGCCGTATTGCGCCTCTTCCAACCCGTGCTCAATCTGCGCCTGGACGTAACGGGGATGGTTGATACCCCAGCTCGTAGGCCCCCACTCCGCTTCCGGCACGAACAGTTCCACCATCAGCGCCTCGAACATGCTGCCGCCCCAACTGGGCACGATTTGCATGTCACGATAGACGTAGTGGCCCTGGTAGACCGGCACGCCCAGGTAGGTCTCCCACGTGCCTTCAGGACGCTGTTCTTGCCAGTCCCAGTCAGGGGGGAACGTGCGGTACATACGATAGTAGTGGGTCGGAGGCAGATCGCCATTGGCGATGCCGATGTAGCTGGAGATTCGTGGCTCGGTATTGAGCGTGCCGTAGTGAAAGCCGGTGTACTCGTTTGTGTCGGTCCAGTAGCCACCGCGCAGCAGGCCCGCGTTGGGGTCGTAGAAGAAGCCAAAGTCCATATCCTGCAGCAGTGCGTCGGTTCGGGGGGCAAACTGCGGCGCTGCTTCGCGGAGGATCATCAACGCCGCAGCCAGCCAGCCGTTGTCTACAGTGGAGAGGAACGGACGTACCGGGCTTCCATCAGGCGGCCAAGTCGTAAGCCGCTCGCCTGTGGCTGGATCGTACCAGTTGAAATAGAAGCCGTGGGCGCGCTCCATGCTCTCCAGGGTGGTCAATGTCCTGTCAATGCGCTGTTCGGCCATCCGGTGGCTGATGAAGTGCAGATCGCGCGCCGCAATCGTACTCCAAAGATAGGCGCCGATGTTGGTCGGTGAGGTGTAGCGGCTGGCGATGAACGATCCATCATCTTCTTCGAACAATTCGTCATCTTCTTTAAGAAGACAGATGTTGTCGGCGGGAAGGCCGGTATTGCGATAGGTCATGGCCTTGAACGAGCGCCAGGTCCTGCGAGCATACTCGGTCAGACGGGCATAGGTCTTCGCGTCCTCTTCCTGGCCATGTATCGGCGACTGAGCATACACTGGTACAGAAATGACCACTATCACCAGCATAACAAAAAGCAGTTGCAGGGATCGTTTAATGTTGATTTTCCTCTGAAAATGCATCCTAATTTTCATACTCCTTTGTGCCGCCCGGTCGGCATGATCGTTTCATGGGTTATTCTCCTTTCTTGCTAGTACTATCCTGAAAATACCCGTTTTTCATCCTTTCGTGGTGCCGCTGTAGGTGGCATGAGTGACTTGTACGTCTAACATTCGAGATAACTGACAGGGTGCCTAGGGTGTGTTCTTCAAATGTTATCACCTCCTTTCCAGTGCAGCCGCTCGTTCCTTCGCCCTCTCGACCAAGGTCGGGTCAGTGCGGAAGGACTCGATGACCAAACGATAAGTCTCCAGGGCATTTTTATAGTCGCCCCCTTCCTCATAGATTTCGGCTACGCGCAATACCGCCTCTCCCAGATACGGGTTTTCTGTGCCAAGGTAGGTATCCAGGAATCTCTGAGCTTCATTGAGGGTAAATTTCTGGCGAATGATCTCCAAAGCCTTGGTCTTAGCTTGCTCGTAGAAAGCAGGACGAGGAATGGCCCAGGGATCCTCCCAGATATTTACGACCTGAGCATAACCCCCCTAAAAACATAGCGCTCTCGCGCCGCGTCATAATCCTTGTAGCCCATTAGAGCCTCGATGTATTTGCCAGCTCGATATGAGGCCTCTGCTTGCCGGTAGTAGGTTTTGGAGAGACTATAGACATTGAGCCAAGCGTAAGCATAGCTGCTACCAAATAGCACAACCACAATTAGGACAATGATAAGTGGCCTTCTGCCTACTCTCACTAAGTCACCTCCGGATCTCCAAAGTAGAGATTAAATGTTGAAATAAGCTTAATTCAATCTCCAATCTCTGACGTCTATTTCAAGCGCACGTTGGCAAAGGCCTCCATAAACCAATCCTGCAGGAAGAAATAGAGCAATATCAGGGGCACCGTTATGGCCGTGGTAGCAGCCCAGATCTTGTCTGCATTTTCGCCAGGGATCGAGGTCTGAAAGTAATACAGTCCAAGTTGAACTGTCCACTTATCGGGGTCCTTCATCAGGTACAGGAGAGGTCCAAAGAAGTCGTTCCAGCT
This sequence comes from uncultured Actinomycetota bacterium, assembly GCA_964469465.1. Taxonomy (GTDB): domain Bacteria; phylum Actinomycetota; class Humimicrobiia; order Hakubellales; family Hakubellaceae; genus Hakubella. The sequence goes on along the minus strand of CAYYBB010000040.1, from coordinate 10,371 downwards.
CCCCATAAAGGTCAGGATGGCCACCGTCGTAAGAACAGGCTTGGATACAGGCAGGATTATCCTAAAATATACACCAATTTCACCACAACCGTCGATTTTGGCAGCGTCGACGAGTTCGTTAGGTATCTGCTGCATAAATTGTCTCATCAGGAAGATGTTGTAGACGCTAACGGCTGCCGGAATGATTAAGGAGCGAAAGTGGCCGACCCACCCGATGCGGTACATCATCACATAGACGGGAATGAGGAACAAGACTCCTGGTATCATCAGAGTGGATAGCATAGCGCCGAAGATAGCGTCACGGCCTGGAAACTGCATTTTAGAGAGAGCGTAGGCTGCCAAGGAACTAAAGAACAGGTTCAGCAGAGTTATGCTTACTGCTAGAATAAGGGAGTTTCCGAACAACAGGAGGACCGCCAGCTCTTTCCAAACAGCCTCATATCCAGTTGTCACCCAACGGCTGGGTAATTCCATGGGGTTGTGTAAGATCTCAGAGCCAGGCTTAAAAGAGTTCATCACCATATAGAAAAATGGATAGACCACTACCACAGCTCCAATGGTCAGGATGATATACGTCAGCCACCGGGGCAGATTCTTCATGGTCCAGGCTTTTGAAACTATACCGTCTCTCCTTTCCTGTCCCTTTTTCACTATCTACTCCTTGCTAACTCAGTCAATCTCTCTCTGGATATACCTAAACTGCAGCGTGGTGAGTATGAAGATCAGAGCCGCTAGCATCAGGCCCAGCGTGAAGGCGTACCCCATATTGGACTGATCAAAAGCCACGGCATAGAGATACAGCACGGGCGTCAGGGCCTGGTTATACAACCCACCGTAGAGGTCGAAATTCATATAGACCTCGGTAAACATCTGCAGACCATAGATGCCGTTCATCACCAAAACGAAGAATATTTGCGGGTTCAGTTGGGGAATGGTGATATGAAGAAACCTGTCCCACGCATTTGCCCCGTCAATGACTCCCGCTTCATATAGTTGGGGATCGATAGATATGAGACCAGCCAGGAAGATCACTGCTTGGATGCCAAACCACTTCCAACTATTGATGATAGCGAGCACAGGCATGGATAACCACCTGTCAAATTTCCAGAAGATTGGCTCTGCTAACAGCCCAAGGTTGATCAAATAGGCCTGGATTGGCCCCTGAGGGCTAAATAAATAACCCCCAAGCGTCATCACCACAACCACTGAACACACCATGGGAATGAAGTACACGGTTCTATACAGTTTGCCCCCGGCCCCCAGCTGCTTTAAAAGCAGGGCAGCCACCAACGAGATACCAAATGTCAGGGCAATAAAAATTGCCTGGTTGTAACAAATATTGAACATGCTCCTCCAGAAGAGAGGATCGAGCAACCCGCGGATCCAGTTTCCCAGCCCGACAAAGCGCTGGTCCTGCGGTTTGATGAAATTGTAAGTAAAAAAGGTGAGGTAAAAGGATAGTAAAAGGGGGTAGAGTCCAAAGGCTGCAAAGAGCAGAATCCAGGGCGAGATGAAGATGTAGCCCCATTTGTGTTTATCAATTGCTTTCCACAAACTGCTCTTTGACATCCCACTCCTTAGCCTAGTTAAATACCATTATAAGTTCAAAATCCATACAGCTCAAAAGTGAGGGGCTGGGGCAAAAAGCATAGCGGCCCCAGCCCAACCGTTTAAGATCGGTATCTGTTCATGCAGGCAAGCACGCAACCCTTGCCCTGCATCCCAAAGGAGCTACTCCGAAGGAGCGACACCCAATATTTCCCGGGCAGCCTGGGCAGCTGCAACTACCCCCTCCTCAGGACTTAGCTCCCCCTCCACCACTACAAGGGCATACGCTTTCAGGAGCTCGTTAGCCACTAGGTCGTATTTGGGGAAGGCCTCGGGGAAAATAGCATGCTCTGCCAAATCGATGAAGACCTCGCGCTCCGGGCTGGCAAAGTAGGGATCGTCCTTCAGACTGGTCAGAGTAGGTAGGTAGCCCAGCTCTTTGAGGAAGGACAGGTTGTTCTCCTCCTCCATCAGAAACTTAACAAACTCCCAGGCCAGACTCTCCTTTTCCTTAGTGGACTGGAAGATCAGGTAGGGGCGGCCGCCCAGGGTGGTGTAGCTAGTCATTCCTTTTTCAGGTACGGGCACCGGGGCAACAGCTACGTCCTCACCGATGACCATGGGCTTATCCTTGGCCTCCCTGAGATTAGGCGCCCAGGAGTATCCGTACTGTAGCCACATCCCTATGGAACGGCTGAAGAAGCTCTGCTCCATTGTGAGGGGTGCAAATTTCTGCGCCTCCTTGGCGAAGGAGAAGAAGTCCGCCATCTTGGCCCCAGGCTCATCGAAGACAACGTCCGTACCGATGGAGTTCATGACTCTGTACTCGGCGTTGTTCATGTTGAAATAGATAGGAGCCAACATGTGCCAGTACCATCCACCCCAAACCAGGGCGTCGTTCCAGAAGACTGTCCCATACACCTTGGTGCCATCTTCGCGAGCGGGGAGAGCCTGGATCTTCTCAGCAGCAGACAGGAACTCGTCGAAGGTTTCTGGCGGCCTGTTGGGGTCAATTTCCGCTTCCTCGAACAGTGACTTGTTGTAGATCATCAGCGTTATGTCAATGCCAGCAGGAACGTAGTAGTGATGGCCATAGTATTCGTACAAGGTAACAGGCTCTATCTTGGCAAACAGTTCCTCAGCTCCGGGTAGATCCTCGAGGGGAACCAAGACATCCATGGCTGCATATTTGGCCGCCATATAGCCGAAGCTGCCCACAAAGATGTCAGGTTGGTTTCCAGCGGCGATCATGGCATCCAGCTGTCCCCCCGCGGGCTCCTCAATAACGTTCACCTTGGTGTCTGGATGTAAGTCCATGAATTTTTGGGTCATTGGCCGCATCCAGTCCATCATGGCTCCACGAACTACCGCTATGGTGATCTCGCCGCTCAACGGAGCAGGCGGGGGTTCCTCCACCACCTCTGGGGTGGGCTCCTCAGCGATAGGCTCCTCCACCACCTCTGGGGTGGGCGCCGGGGCACAACCAGCCACTACGGACAGCAACATGCCCCCCACTACAATCAGGACTATCCACAAGCTTTTTGTTATCATCAGTCTCCTCCCTTTTGTGATAGTGAATGCTTGTACGGCGGGTACTGCCAATCAACCTCATATCCTAGCTTAGCCCATACTCATCCCTCCTCTCAAAATCGATGTAAGCCCTTACATAAACGAGTATAAAAAAAACTCGGACAAATTTTAACTATCAGATCCGCCGCAGCCACAAGAACGACGGATGACCAGTTTGGTGGGCAAGGTGATGGCTTCGGCCTCGGCATCCACACCACCTATGCGGCGAATCAGCATCTGAACCGCTAGAGTACCAAACTTGTAGATGGGTTGTCTAACCGTGCTTAGGGAGGGTTGGACGTAAGATGCCATATCAATATCGTCGAAGCCAACAATAGCTATGTCGTCCGGGACCTTTTGCCCTCTCTCACGGACAGCCTCGATGGCCCCAATAGCCATCTCGTCGTTAGCAGCCAGCACAGCCGAAGGGGGATCAGGCTGTTCAAGCAAGCGTCTCATGGCTTGATACCCGCTAGGTTGGCGAAAATCCCCTCTCTCCACGAGTCGGGGAAGGAACAATATGCCGTGATCCTGTAAGGCCTGACGATAACCATTGAAGCGCTCCCTGCTATCGGGTGAGTTCATAGGCCCGCTGATAAAGGCTACTCGCTGATGGTTATGTAGCAGAAGATGCTCAGTCGCCTTATAAGCTCCCTGAGCGTTATTGGTCAAGATGCAGTCGACCTGAATCCCATCAATTTTTCGATCCAGCAAAACAAAGGGGATTCCTCTCTCGTGGAGATAGAAAATATATTTGTCTTCAACGCTACGTGTCATTAAGATGAAACCATCTACTTTGGTGGTTAAGAGACGCAGAAACCTGGCACTGCTCTCTTTCCCATGGGTTCCATAGATGACCACGTTATAGCTATGTTTACTGGCCTCATTCTCTACTCCCCGGATCACCTCGGAGTAAAAGGGCCCAGATATGTCCGGGAAAACAAGCGCCAGGGTCTCCGTTCTGTTTAAGGCTAGGCCCCGGGCTGAGGCACTGGGTTGATAACCCAGCTCCTCAATTACCTGTAACACCTTGGCTTTGGTTTCCTCCTTAACTTGGGGGCTGTGGCTCAAGGTTCGCGAGACAGTAGCAATGGAGACGCCAGCTTTCTCAGCAACAGTGTAGATGTTTGGCCCCATAAGACACCCCGCATAGAATGTAAGCCCTTACACAACTTATATCAACTTTTTCTCCAAAAGTCAAGAGTTTGTCAAAAAAATGACTGAAGCCTCATAAGGGGCCAGAAATAGGGAAGTTGTGGTATTTAAGTAAAAGAACTTTTAAGTTTGGCTCTTTGCGAAGGAGAACAGGAATTAAGTGAAGGAAGGCGGGGGAGGACAGAGGCCTAGTCCGAGGTAGCCCGTGGCTCTACTCCATCCTCTCCTTCAGCAATAGTTTCACCTGCTCCTCATCCGCTATCAGATAGCTTACTCCATCGATGAAGGCCGGTTGGGTAGGGATAGTAATGGTCTCAAACTCCTTGGGCACGAAATCAGGCGCTAGAACCGCGTATTTGGAGATGGTTAGAAGATCCAGATCTGTCTTTCCGAATTGGGCGAAGATGTTGAGGAGGGCAGGTAACTGAAGAACAGTGTCCAGGTTGAACTTTTGGGCTACCAGTTCTTTGAGAAAGTACTGTTGGCGATCAATCCTGTCCAGATCACCTCGAGGTGTGGCCCGACTCCGCACAAAGGAGAGGGCTTGTTCCCCGTTGACATGAAAGGTGCTGGCTGAAAAATTGGCTCCACTTTTGCCATCTACCAGAGGTTGCTCAAGGGTGAGATCGAGACCCCCCAGCTTATCTATTATCTGGACGAAAGCGTAGAAATCTACCACAGCGTAGTTGTCGATATCCAGACCGGTAAACTTCTCCACAGTAGAAATGGCCAGCTCTGGTCCGCCAAAGGCGTAGGCCGCGTTTATCTTATTAAAGCCGTATCCCTCAATATTGACCCTGGTATCCCGGGGGATGGAGACCAAAAGCCCCTCCCTTTTTCGGGGATCGATATGGAGAATCATGATGGTATCGGTACGGCCCCACTCCACATTATGATACTCGGGCCGAGTATCACTACCCAGAAGGAGGAGATCCAAAGGGTCCTCAGTAGGTAGGATATTAAGGTTGACACCCTTTTCAGAAGAAAGGGCAAGGGAATGAGCAAGGACTGTAGATGCTAAAAGCACCAGCAACAAAAGGATGGGAACAGCCAAAGAAAGAGCCAGGAAATAGAATGAACGCTTCCCGACAAAGAGATCCCTCCTGGCTCCGCCCTCCCTCCTGATGGTATCTTTCTCAGAAAGACCCTCTTTAGACAGAAGGTCCTGCTCGGAGAGACTGGTCATTTTCCTCCTTTCTCCCCCTCTCCTCCTATATATGTGCATACCCTCATTTTTTGTATCTTCAGTTCTTGTCCCTCTCAAACTGAAAGGACTTGACAACTTTGTTATAGATATAGTCGTACCTGGACGGATTTGAAGATACACAGGAGTATTTCAGGACAATGAAGTTATCTTCACCTTCGGTCACTATGAGATAGTCCACCGCATCGACTGGTGTTGTTCCTCCTTTGGTGACCGGAACTAACTGCTGGTAGCTGTAGCAAAGCTCTCGGGCCTCTTGTCCCCCCAGGACTGTCTCCCGATCGGAGATCTTAGTCAATCCCTCCACCTCACCCTCAGGGCCGGAGTAGGCACTGACTATATCCTCCAAAGTGGCATATTTGCCGCCCTTCTCCTTTTTGGGTATCACCAGAACGGAGAAGCTATAAATACTATCCGAGGAGATTACCTCCTCCTCCGGCTGGAAGAAAAAGACATAGCGTCCATCCTTATACTCGAATACCAGCATCTCTCTGGGATACTCTACTGTATAGCCATCAGATATTAGTTGGGTTGAGGTATAGGTCAGGTAGGGGCTAGGTTTCTCTTCCTTTGTCTCCTCAGTAATCTCCGGCTGGACTGTCTCTTCCACAACTGGAGCTGGCCGGCAACCCCACCAGGTCAAGATTGAAAACGCTGCTACTATGAAACAAGCTCTCCTTATATGGCGAAAGTTCAAATCTTCGAATTCCTTTCTCTCCTCGTTTGCGCTATCTGATAAACTTGGAGGCTCTTTATCTCTCCACGCTTTAGGCAAACAGTCTGCAACTTTTTGCGGATAGAGCGGCTCTACAAGTTTCCCTATATATTAACCAAAAAACACCGAGCACAAAAGTACTTAAACCATAAAATGCTCGATGTTTTCATGGTTCAAGGAGTAGGGCGTCACAATAATCAATCAATTGGAAACTGAAAAGACAGCCAACAAATCCCGGCAATCGTCAGTTTGCGCTTGTGGGATCAGGAAGAGGCTTTGAGCTAGTTTTGCCCGATCCCCTGACTTCCAGTCTCCGCCTCATGTGGTGGCAGGCAGTCCAGAGCCAGCTTTTCCAAGTCCTTCCGGCCTATTTTTCCTTTGTGGAGAGCGGTGGCTACCAGAACAGCCTTTATACCGATACCCTGAAGTTGGAGGAGATCCTCCCCATCTCGTACCCCTCCTCCGGCAATAAGTTCTATGGCCGACGAGGCCAGCACCAGCTTCTTCAGAAAGCCCAGATCCGGTCCCGCCTCACTGCCCACAGCCCGCAGTTCCAACACAATGAGCTCCCTGATGCCCAGAGCCCTTGCCCTCATGATCAGTTCCTCGGGGCTGAGGTCTCGGATCTCCCTCACCGGGGAGAGAATCTTATCTTCCATCAGATCCAGGCTAAAAACCACCTGGTTTGGGCCGAGATAGGCTACAATCTCTTTAAGAAATCTCCAGTTCTGGAGAGTCTCGGAGCCAATGACTACTTTCCTGGCTCCCAGAGCCAGGATTCGGCGGGCTGAATCCAGGCTGGTAGTGCCGGCATCTACCATGAGTTGAACCCTCGACCGGCCAGCGGGCCCGACTTGTTGAGCCAGAGTGGCTATTACTTCATAGTTATGCCCCTTTCCCTGGATAGCATCCAGGTCAGCTACATAGAGCTCCTCAAGCCCAAGCTTTTCTCGAAAAGCCTGGGCCAGCCGGAGTGGGTCGGCTCCCTCAGTAAGGCAGCTTGATACAGGTCGATACTCCTCTCTTCTACCGGCCACTGCCCAGACCGCCAGTCCCTTCCTGATATCGATGACAGGAATCACACGCATATTTTCCCCCTACGTAATTGTCCCAATATCTGTGGACACTTCTATGTTCTTTTTAGATTGCCCGGCTCCATCCACTGTTCCACTGTGTTAGACTGCTCAAAGGCAATCCGGACCTGCCTTCTTGCCTTCCCCCATAAGTACCCTGGCCGCAGGCATCCATGATCGCTCCGAATTCAAGCATAATGAATAACTAGTATAATGAATAAGAGGTGGAAGTTTCCAGTATAGGAAGCATCGGGTTCAATAGGCACCAGGAAATAAAAGGTAGTAGGGAAAGATGGCTCCAGAGGGATGACATGAGGATATTCGTCCATGAATTTATCAGCGGAGGAGGCCTGGTGGATGAAGAAGTTCCTTCATCCCTTTTAGCCGAGGGCTATGCTATGCTACATGCCATCGTAGCCGACTTTGTCCGGCTAAGGGAACACCACATTATTGTCTCCCAAGATTTCCGGTTGGACTTTGGTGCACTCCCGGCCCACGAGACAGTTCTGGTGCCGGAGGGAGGCTTCGATTATTTCTTCTCTTCTCTGGTACAAGAAAGTGATGCTGTCTTTCTGATAGCTCCAGAAACGGACGGAGTCCTGGCCTGTCTGACGGAACAGGTGGAGAAAAGGGGGAAGATTCTTCTGGGTTCCTCTTCCCAGGCCGTACAAGTAGCCGCTGATAAAATGGCTACCTACCTTCTACTCCACGAGGCTGGCCTGCCTACTCCTGAGACGGTGGTAATGGATGCTAACCTCTGGAAAGACGGGGTACGAAGTCTGGGACTTCCTCTGATCTTGAAACCGGTGGATGGAGTGGGGTGTGAAGGGGTATTCCTGGCCAGCCAGGAGGAGGAGATGGAGGCTATTCTGGAGAAAATCAGGGACAGTGAACATGGACTCGGCCACCCTCTTCGGAGATATATCCTGCAGAGGTACATAGAGGGAGAACATGCCAGCGTCTCCCTGCTTTGTGATGGGAGAGAGGTGGTCCCCCTGAGCCTGAACCACCAGGAGATAAAAATTGGATTTCAGCTCCAATACCTGGGCGGGACGGTTCCTCTGGAGCATCCTTTGGCAGAACGGGCTTTTGGCCATGCCCGCCGGGCTTGCTCTCTAATTCCCGGCCTACGGGGCTATGTGGGCATGGACTTTGTGCTTACTGATGAAGAGGCTCTCCTGGTGGAGATAAATCCTCGACTTACCACTTCCTATCTGGCCCTGCGCCAGTTAACCGATCTGAACCTGGCCGGGGCCATTTGGGAGGCCGTATGTCTGGGAAGGTTGCCCGAGAAGATAAGCCTCAAGGGCTCAGCAAGTTTTTCTGTGAAAGACCTTCTAGATGAGGCGCTCGCTCGCAGCCAGACGAGAAAGCAGGATGGAAATGGGGAGAGGGATACGCGGAGATAACAAGGACCCCAGAGTAATCATCGGCTGGGACATCGGCGGAGTCAATACCAAGGTTGCCTTTCTAGGGTTGAGAAAAGAAAAGATAGAGGAGGCAGCTATCTTCAGTAAATATTTTGAGATCTGGCGGGATAAGCAGGGATTGACCCCCTTGCTACGTCAGATGGCCCTCTCCCAAATCCAAAGAGGTAATTCCTCGGCCATGGCCGTGACCATGACGGCAGAACTTTCCGATATTTTTCGTACTAAGAGAGAAGGAGTAGCTTTCATCCTGAACTCTTTGGAGGAAGCTTTTCCGGGAATTCCCCTTTATGTTTTTACCGTCGATGGCTCTTTTGTCAGTCCCCGAGAGGCCAAAGAAGATCCTCTGCGGGTAGCAGCAGCCAACTGGATGGCCACTGCCCTCCTCCTGGCCCACCGGTACAGAAGTGGTCTTCTCATAGACGTGGGTACCACCACTACAGATATCATCCCCCTCCTGGAAGGGGAAGTCCTGGCCCGAGGGAAGAACGACCTTGAAAGGTTGATCGCCGGTGAATTAGTCTATAGCGGTGTCCTGCGGACACCAGTAAGTGCCCTGGTCTCTAAAGTACCCGTGGGTGGCAGAATGTGCCGGGTTTCCTCGGAGTACTTTGCCATTTGTGGGGATATCTATATCATCTTAGGCCTGATTTCCGAGTCCGATTATGTCTGTCCTGCTCCTGACGGGAGGGGGAAGGACCCGAGATCGGCCCGTGAGCGTCTGGCCCGCGTAGTTTGTGCCGATGTGGAGATGCTGAGTCCAGAAGCTGTTGATCAGATGGCTACCTACATAGCAGAGAGGCAGGTGCAACAGATTGCTGAAGCCATTTCCCAGGTCCTCTCGGCCCTGCAAGAGAGCCGGATATCCTTAAAAGGAGGCCGCCAGGATCTGCCGGCTATCGTCACCGGCCTGGGAAGTTTTCTGGCCCGCCGCTCGGCCGAGAGGCTGGGCCTGAAGGTGATCGATCTGGAGAAAGAGTGGGGCCGGGATTGCCGCCTGGCCACACCTGCCTTTGCTGTGGCCCATCTCTTGAAGAATAAGATAGGATAACAATTTTGTTTTGGCCTGGAAGATGGTGAACTACGTTGCAGAGCTCGGTACCGAAAACCAGGGAGCCCGGCTGCTTTATTCCCGCTGGTGGGATGTGGCAATAACATACTTTTAAAAAGTTAACGACAGGATCAACAATGAAAGTAGCAGTCAGAGTAGTACTCAAAATAGGAGGGAGTCTCTGTTCCAGGAAGATACTGGAAAAGCTCTGTCAAAAAATCTCCACTCTCACTCCTATTCACCAGCTTCTGATCATCCCCGGAGGAGGCCCTTTTGCCGATGTGGTAAGGGGAAACTATCTGAAGTTCAGCCTGGCAGAGGAGGTGGCCCACTGGATGGCCATCCTGGGGATGGATCAGTACGGGTATCTCCTCCACGATGTGACCCCAGGGAGCGTCCCGGTGAGAACCCTTCGAGAGGCCGCAGAGGCTCTGGAAACAGAAAAACTACCTATACTCTTACCCTTCCAACTTCTCTCCCTGCTTGACCCCCTGGAGCACTCCTGGCGGGTGACTTCGGACTCCATTGCTCTCTATTTGGCCACTCAGGTTAAGGCGGAGATGCTCGTTTTATTGAAAGATGTAAATGGAGTTTATACCTCCGATCCCAAGAAGGACGGAAAGGCCAAA
>CAYYBB010000039.1:9761-13568 GCA_964469465.1 uncultured Actinomycetota bacterium | reverse complement strand
CATTATGATCCCATCACTCGTGAACCGTGAGAATGCTGAGTATTTTCTGACTAATGATCACCTTTAGTTAAGAAGGACGCCCTATTTATGCACATAACACTTCTGGCCCATACTCCCGACCCGGAAAGGGCCATCGCCACCGCGGCCCGGCTTTGCTACTCACCCCTCGGAGCAGTTGAGCTGGCGGAAAAGATGACTGATGAAGAAGTGAAAAAGCTCATCAAATTCATTGTGGCTTCGGGACACCACAGTACCATCGAGCACGCCAGTTTTACCTTTGCCATCGAGGGCATCTCTCGGGCCTGTACCCATCAATTGGTCCGCCATCGGCTGGCTTCCTATAATCAACAGTCCCAACGATACGTCAAGTTTGACCAGAACCTCGGCTTCATTGTGCCTCCGGAGATAGAAAAGAATCCTGAGGCTAAAGATCTTTTCGTCGAGCTTCAGGGGGAGATAATAAGGACCTACACTCAGCTTTTGGAATTGGGTATACCTGCCGAAGATGCTCGTTATGTCCTCCCCAATGCTGCCGAGAGCAAAATAATAGTCACTATGAACGCCCGGGAACTTCTTCACTTTTTTACTCTCAGAACCTGCGAAAGGGCTCAGTGGGAGATCAGAGAGATGGCCTGGAAGATGTTAAACATGGTCAGACCCCTTTGCCCCACTGTTTTTGAGAATGCTGGACCCTACTGTTTCAGAGGACCCTGTCCGGAAGGCAAATTTAAGTGTGCCAGACCTCCCAAAAAGAGCGAGATGTATGAAACCACATATTGAGAGTGAGAGGAGGCTGTTTCATCGACCCCCGAAGAAAGATAAGAAGGATTCGGACTGGATTTTTCTCTCCAGAGCTGCCCTTCTATCTTAGAGAGACCGGTTAGGAGCTGAGTGAGTACATGACTAAAAGGCCCGTCATCGGAGGTCAGGCTGTAATTGAAGGTGTGATGATGAGAGGGTCCAATAGATGGGCTGTGGCGGTGCGGAAGCCGGACCTTCAGATAGATATTTCCGCCTGGCCCTTTTCCTCTCTTACCAAACGGATACCTCAGTTACGAATAGCCATTGTGAGAGGGACCCTGGTCCTGTTTGAGAGCCTGGTAATCGGGCTTAAGGCCATTTCTTACTCCGCGGATGTGGCTGCCGGTGAGGAGATCAAGCTGAGCAAACGGGATGTTGCTCTGGCTATGACCATGGCTCTGGCTTTGGCGGTAGGTCTTTTCTTTGTTCTCCCCACCGTGGTGGCCAGATACCTGGATCGACTATTTCCATCCACCTTGGTCTATAACCTGGCCGAGGGAGCCCTTCGCATAGCTGTTCTGGTTGGCTATATTGCCTTTATCTCCTCTCTCAAAGAGATAAGAAGAGTTTTTCAGTATCACGGTGCCGAGCACAAAGTGATCAACGCCTTTGAGAATGGTGAAGAGCTTACGGTGGAAGCGGCCAGAAAACATAGCCGCATCCACCCCCGCTGCGGTACCAGCTTTTTGCTCATCGTCATGGTGGTCAGCATTCTGGTGTTTTCCTTTTTGGGCCGGCCGGACCTGGTGACCAGGATCCTCTCCCGCCTAGTGGTGATCCCTCTGGTGGCAGGCATTTCCTATGAGATCATTCGTTTTGCCGGTAAGCACAAGAACTCCCGTCTGCTCCGTATTCTCCTCTATCCGGGCCTCCTTCTCCAGAGCCTGACTACCAGTGAACCCTCTGACGATCAGATCGAAGTGGCCATAGCGGCTCTCAAAAAAATAATTGAATAGTGTATAATTACTGCTGGTGGAAGCCCATGGAATTACTGGAAAAGCTAGAGAGTTACGAAGATAAATACAACGAGATTGTGGAGAGGCTGAACGACCGGGAAGTGGCCACCAATCCCGAAAAGGTGAGGGAGTACGGAAAACTGCTGGCGGAGCTGGAGGACATTGTGGCCCTGGTCAGGGAGTATAAGGAGGCCAGAAAAAACCTGCGGGATGCGGAGGATCTTCTTAAAGGAGAGACCGACGAGGAAATGCAGGAGTTCTTGCGGGAGGAGATGGCCAGGTGGCGCCGGGAAATGGCTGCTCTGGAGGACAAGATCAAATATCTTCTGGTACCCAGAGATCCCAATGACCAAAAAGACATTATCGTCGAGATCAGGGCTGGAGCCGGAGGAGAAGAAGCCAGCCTTTTCACGGCCGACCTGTTCCGAATGTACACCAAATACGTGGAAAGACAGGGATGGAAGTCTGCTGTCCTCAGTGTAAGCCCCTCAGATCGGCGAGGATTTAAAGAGATTATCTTTGAGGTTAAGGGAAAAGGGGCTTTCAGCAAGCTTAAGTATGAGTCAGGGGTACATCGGGTCCAGAGGATACCCATTACCGAATCCGGAGGAAGAATCCATACCTCAACGGCCACGGTAGCCGTCCTCCCGGTGGCCGAAGAAGTGGAGGTGGAGCTGGATCCCAATGACCTCAGGATTGATATCTTTCGTTCCAGCGGGCCGGGAGGGCAGTCGGTCAACACTACCGATTCTGCCGTCCGGGTCACTCATCTCCCTACCGGAATAATTGTCTCCTGCCAGGACGAGAGATCTCAGCTTCAGAATAAGGATCGAGCTCTCCGCATCCTGAGGGCCAGGCTTTATGATCTCTATCAGAGGCAGCAGCAGGAGGAGATCGCCTCAGCCAGAAGATCTCAGGTGGGTACAGGTGATCGAAGCGAGAAGATCAGGACCTACAACTTTCCCCAGGATCGAGTCACCGATCACCGGGTGAGTTTGACCCTCCACAAGTTGGATTTAGTGTTAGAGGGGGAGATTGACGAGTTCGTAACCAATCTGGCTGCTGCTGAACAGGCAGAGAAGATAAAGCAACTGGGGATCCGATGAAGGATGTCGGAACTCACCCTGAAGGAAGTTTTGAATTCCTCGGTTCGATATCTGGCGGAAGCCGGCATCTCAACTCCACGTCAGGACGCTGAAATTCTTATCTCCCATGTCCTCGGTCTAAGTCGAGTGGATCTCTATCTAGACTTCTACAGGACACTTACCCCTCAGGAGCAGCGGGCTGTGGAGGAGCTCATCCGGAAAAGAGGCCAGCGCTATCCCCTCCAGTATCTCACCGGGGAAGTTGTCTTTAGAGGACTTACTCTCGGGATCGAGCCGGGTGTATTTATTCCCAGGCCGGAGACGGAACTTCTGGTAGAGTGTGCTGTGGAGATACTGGGCTCTTCTGAATTCCGGAGCTCCATGGTGAGAGCAGATAGTAGCTGCCCCCTTCCGGTAATGCGTGCCGGCAGAGTCGCCGGCTCAGGGTCTCCAGTGGTTTTGGACGTGGGCACTGGATGCGGGGCCATCGCTCTGAGCGTGGCCAGAGAAGTAAAAGATTGCCTGGTCTACGCCCTGGACATCTCGGCTCAGGCTATAGATCTGGCCCGCTTCAATGCCCGAAAGCTGGGTCTGGAAGAAAGAATCACCTTTCTGGTGGGAGATTTTGTCCAGATCACTCCTGCTGAGCTCAGAGGCAAGGTAGATCTGGTAGCAAGCAACCCTCCCTACATCAAAAAATCAGATATCGCCTGCCTGGAGCCCGAGGTCCGAGACTATGAAGCTCCGGCCATTGACGGCGGAAGGGACGGGTTGGCCTTCTTCCGTCGCATCCTGCCTTTTGCCCAGGAGTTCCTGGCGCCGAGAGGCCAACTTTTGATGGAGATAGGGGAGGGACAGGTACAGGAGGTTCTGCGTCTGGCGGAACAGCCTTCCTTTGAGCTGGTGGGAATTCACAAGGATCTGGGAGGAATTGATAGAATTATCCAGTTGAGGAAGAAGTTCCA
>CAYYBB010000039.1:0-9661 GCA_964469465.1 uncultured Actinomycetota bacterium | reverse complement strand
TTCACAAGGATCTGGGAGGAATTGATAGAATTATCCAGTTGAGGAAGAAGTTCCATTGTCTCTACCAGCGCTAACCGGTCCGGCGAGCAAAGCCCCCGATGCGTTGAAGATATACCTCTCCCTATTAGAGAGAAGGTTGACCTTATTGTAGATGGGGGGAGGTGTAAATATGGGGTAGACCCAACTATTATTGACGTCAGCGCTGGAGATGCTAAACTAGTCAGGAAGGGTGCCCTGAGCTGGGAGGAAATTGTCAAAATCCTGAACCAAAAAGTATTTCTGCCTGGCCTCCCAGAAGGCCAATGAGCAGGCTGTGTCTCCCATGTCTAATTGGCAGACCCCGAAGTGCAGGATCATGATCAGTTATGACCAGAAAGGAGTCCTACCATCAAGATTGCTATTGCTTCCGATCACGCCGGTTATGAGCTGAAAGCCAAAGTCAAGGAGTTTCTAGAGACCAGGACCAACCATCAGATTACCGATTTCGGGACCAACTCTCCCGATAGCGTGGATTATCCCCTCTATGCCTACCAGGTGGCCAGGAGTGTTAGTAGAGGAGAAAATGAGCGGGGGATTTTAATTTGCGCTACGGGCATCGGTATGACCATAGCGGCCAATAAAGTAAGGGGCATTCGGGCTACTCCCTGCCACGACAGTTTTACGGCCGCAAGAAGCAGAAGTCATAACGACTCCAATGTGCTGGTCATGGGTGCCCAGATTGCAAATGTTGAGACAGCTCTGGAGATAGTCTCCATCTGGCTGGATGAGGAATTTGCCGGAGGGAGACATGAAAGAAGAGTAAAGGAAATCACTCAGATAGAGGAAGGTACCTTAGATGTTTGAGGAGATCCAGGAAGACCAGGAGATATCAGAAGTTATTTCCAGGGAGCTGGCCAGACAGAGAAAGACCGTAAACTTAATTGCCTCGGAAAATTTTACTCCTCTCTCTGTTTTGGCAGCTCAAGGCTCTATTCTGACCAACAAGTACGCCGAGGGCTATCCGGGGGACCGGTATTACGGCGGTTGTGAGTATGTAGATGAGGTGGAGACTCTGGCTATTGAGAGAGCCAAAAAGCTGTTCGAGGCGGATCATGCCAATGTTCAGCCTCATTCCGGATCCCAGGCCAACATGGCCGTCTATATGGCCTCCCTGAAGCCAGGAGATGTCATCCTGGGCCAGCGGCTGGACCACGGAGGCCATCTGACCCATGGGGCAGCGGTCAATTTTTCCGGCCGCTTTTTTAGAGCTTATGGTTATGGGGTCAGCCGAAAGACGGAGACCATAGACTATGATGAGGTAAGAGAGCTGGCCCGAAAATATCGGCCTCGACTAATCGTGTGCGGCACCAGCGCTTACTCCCGGATTATAGATTTCGCTCTCTTTCGGGAGATTGCCGATGAAGTAGGTGCCCTGCTCATGGTCGACATGGCCCACTTCGCCGGTCTGGTAGCGGCAGGAGTATATCCCTCTCCCATTTCCCATGTCCATTTTGCCACCTCCACCACCCACAAGACCCTTTGCGGCCCTCGGGGAGGACTTATCCTCTGTACTGGAGAGTTTGCCCAGGCCATTGACAAAAGCGTCTTTCCAGGCATTCAGGGTGGCCCCCTCATGCATGTCATCGCGGCCAAGGCCATCTGTTTTAGAATTGCTCTTTCTGATGAATTTAAGGAATATCAGAAAAGAATTGTGGACAATGCCAGAGCTCTGGCCCAGGCCCTTGGCGATCGAGGGTTCAGAATTGTCTCCGGCGGTACGGATACCCACCTCTTTCTGGTGGATCTGACCGACCAGGGCATTACCGGCCAGGAGGCTGAGGACGCTCTGGGTAGAGTGGGAATCGTGGTAAACAAGAACGCTATCCCCTATGATACCAGGAGCCGCTCCATCACCAGCGGAATCCGGGTAGGCACCCCGGCCATGACCCGAAGGGGTATGGGTAAAACGGAAATGGACAGAATTGCGGAGATCATGGCTGCCGTTCTCTCTGATATAGAAAATGAGGAAGTAGCCACCAAAGCGGCCCGGCAAGTTGAAGAGCTCACAGTTGAGTTCCCTCTCTATCCACAGCTTTGACGAGTTAAAAGAAAGAAGGCCGTTTCCGGCCCTCTTTCCAAAGTTGCGGATCTTTATCCCAAGCGAATTTCTCAGGTGAATTATGAGCGTACCTGATCCTGCTGGTGAGGACCACTTAGAGAGGAAAAGGGCTTGTCTTGTCTGCGGATCTGGGGATCACCGCACTCTCTACGATCTGCAACAAGTCTCCGGCCTTCCTCATCAGGTAGTCAGATGTCACTCCTGCGGACTGGTCTTTCTGGATCCACTGCCCAAAGATGAAGAGGTAGAAGCTCGCTACCTGGACCCCAACTATCCTCTGTCTGCCTACTTCAAGCACATGGCTGCAGGCTATGAGCACAAAGCCGAGGTGGAGCCCTACCAGAAGGGGTTGGAGCTGGCGGAGTGTCTTCTGGATGGTCGAGGAAGGGTTTTGGACATAGGCTGTTCCACCGGTGTCTTTCTGGATCTGGCCCGCAAAAGAGGTTGGGAAACAGTGGGTGTGGAGATATCCTCCTACTTTGTAGCCTATGCCCGGAACACTTTCGGTCTGAAAGTGTATCAGGGCAGATTAAGAGACCAGAGCTTTAAGCCGGAGTCTTTTGATCTCATAACCATGTGGGATTTTCTGGAGCATGTGCGGGATCCGCTGGGGTACCTGAAGGAAGCTTATCGGCTACTCAGAAAGGGTGGTCTAGTTCTGGTATTGACTCCCAATGAGCGCTCCCTTCTGAAGAAAGCTACTTTTCTCAGCCACCGGGCCACCCTCGGCCGCTGGAGATATGCGGTTGGAGTGGTCTACGACCTTCACCATCTCTACTACTTCTCTGATCGTGCTCTGAAACAGCTTCTAGCCCGGGCAGGCTTCAAGGTTCTCCGCCTCAGAAAGGAGGAGACTTATCTGGAAAGGATTATCGGTCGAGAGTCTGACCACTGGATCAAAAAGAACCCGCCCGTAGTTTGGGGCCTGCGGGCCATCTTTTTTCTGGCCCGCCTGAGCAGGACTCAGAACAAGATACTGGTTCTTTCCCGTAAAGAGCCTCTTTGCGCCCCGGGTTCATCTTCCAGGTAGGCGAGGATGCCTGAAACTAAAGTTTCTAGCCTTCTCATCAAGATGGAAGTCAATGGCGCAGGTGATTACAGCGAGCTGGTTTGGCGTAATGACAAAAAACTGATATAATTCAGCCAGATTTAACCTGCGTCAGCTCTGTTGTTGATTACTCAAGATGCGATTATTGACCTGAAGAGAGCTTCATACGTGTACTAAACCGGATGCGACAAGCAATTTGTGAACAAAGATATCGCATCAGTTCGCACGCAAATGAGGAGATGTCAAACGATAGTCTTCTGGCAGTGGACATAGAGGCCATAATCCTTAGAGGTAAGATAGCCCGAAAATTTACGCATGACCTTCGTGGTACTCGTTATGAAATTATGGGGGAGACGACAGATGGCTGCACCGGAGGCGTTGTGTGTCGATTTTTGCCATCAAACGTGCTTCTGATAATCACGGCATACGTCCTATAGTAAGGGGGTTGGAAATGATAAATGGTGATCCATGCGAATACTGCGACGGAAAACTGCAATATCGTCGCATTCGCGCACAGTTTCATTTCAAGGGTGGTACGATCTACATAGACCACGTGCCAGCGTGGGTGTGTGCAAAATGCGGCGAGCGGTATTTCGACGCACCAGTCTATAAGAAGTTGGAAGATATTGCTCAACATAGCGACCGCATAAAGAAGACAATCACTTTTCCGCTTGCGGACTACGAGAGGGCGGCTTTGTAGGCTGTAGGAAAAGGTGTATTGAGTAGTGGCCAAATATGTCATTCAGGGTGGGCAAAAGCTATCTGGTCGGGTAAAAATCAGCGGGGCCAAAAACTCAGCCCTCAAACTGCTGGCTGCCTCTCTTATGGGAAGTGATCTGTCCATCATCCGGGGAGTCCCCAGGATTAAGGATATCTTTACCATGACTCAGGTCCTGGAGGTTCTGGGGGCCCAGGTGGAGTTCACCGGCCACAACGACCTTCTCGTCAATCCCACTTTTCTCAACAACTATGTGGCTCCCTATGAGCTGGTGAGCAAGATGAGGGCCTCCATTTTGGTCATGGGTCCTCTTGTGGCCAAACTGGGCATAGCCCGGGTGGCCATGCCGGGAGGATGCAATATTGGCTCCCGGCAGATCGATCTTCACCTGAAGGGGCTCTCCATGATGGGTGCCTCCATAGATCAGGGACACGGCTACATCGAGGCCAGGGCCAAGGAGAGACTCAAGGGAACAGTCATTCCCCTTGACTTTCCCAGTGTGGGTGCTACGGAGAACCTTCTTATGGCTGCCTGTATGGCCGAAGGGGAGACGGTCATCGAAAACGCGGCCAGAGAGCCGGAGGTGGGTGACCTGGCCCACTTTTTGGAGAAAATGGGCACCCAAATTGAAGGTATTGGCACATCCACTCTGTTAATCCGGGGAGTGGAGAACCTGCGTGGGGCAGAACACAGCGTGATTCCCGACCGCATCGAGACAGGAACCTTCATGATTGCTGCCGCGGCCACAGGAGGAAACATAACTCTGGCAAATGTGGCTCCCCGCTTCTCCGAACTGGTCATCAGCAAACTGAGGGATATGGGGGTAGAGGTCCTGGAAGATGGGTCCAGCTTACATGTCTCCCGAAACGGGCCCCTGGAAGCAATAGATATCTCCACCCTACCCTATCCGGGATTTCCCACCGACCTGCAGGCACTAATGATGGTTCTTCTTTCTCTGGCAGAAGGAGTAAGCATAGTAACGGAGAATGTATTTGATAACCGTTTTATGTTCGTGAATGAATTGAACCGGATGGGCGCAAGAATAAGGGTGGAAGATCATCACGCAGTAGTCTACGGTGGTGCTACCCTGTCGGGTGCTCCAGTCAGGGCCACTGATCTGCGGGCCGGGGCGGCCCTGGTGGTGGCCGGACTGGTAGCCGAGGGAGAGACAGAAGTCCATGATATTGAACACATTGAGCGGGGTTATGAGAATTTAGACCAAAAGCTGCGAGACCTGGGCGCAGACATCGAAAAAGTGTCCGGGGAGTCCCAATTTTGAAAATCAGGAAGTACTGGCGGTCAAAGGAGGTGAGGGCGCATTCCCCTGTCGTTTAAAAGCGACAGTCCTCTGCGCCTGATTAGCAATGGATAAATTCCGCATTGGGATCATAGGGACCGGATACGTAGGTCTGGTCACCGGAGCCTGCCTGAGTGATATGGGCCACACTGTATGCTGCATGGACATTGATGAGAAAGTCATCAAGGACCTCAAATCCGGCCAACTGCCGATCTATGATCCGGGACTCCAGGAACTGGTGGCCCAGGGAAAAGAAAGAGGAAATCTCTTTTTCACCACCTATATCGAGGAAGTCACGGATAACTGTGAGATAATCTATCTGGCCGTGGGAACCCCCCAGTCCCTGGATGGTGGAGCTGACCTCTCCCAAATCTACGAGGCCGCCCGCAGCATTCGGGACAGCGCCAGCCGGCATACCATTGTAGTTACCAAAAGCACCGTTCCGGTGGGCACCGGGGATGGCCTGCAGCACCTGCTGGCGGAGAGGGAAGATAATGAGGTCAGCTTTTCCTATGTCTCCAATCCCGAGTTCTTGCGGGAGGGCTCGGCCATAAAGGACTTCCTGGGGCCGGATCGGATCATTATCGGTTCCTCAGATGAGGAAAGTCTGGACAAAATGGAGTTCATCTACCGCCCCCTGGGCGCGCCCATTGTGAGGACCGATGTCAAGAGCGCCGAGATGATCAAATATGCCTCCAATGCTTTTCTGGCCACCAAGATCTCCTTTATCAACGAGATTGCCAACGTTTGTGAGGAGGTGGGGGCCGATATCGACGTGGTGGCCCAGGGCATGGGTATGGATAAGAGAATCGGCACCTCTTTTCTCAAGGCCGGCATTGGCTATGGGGGGTCCTGTTTTCCCAAGGACGTTCAGGCTCTGAAACAACTGGCTGGTAACACCGGCTACGTCTTCCAGCTTCTCAACTCGGTGATCGAAGTCAACAATCTACAGAAAAGCAGAATGCTGGTCAAGATCAAAAAGAAGCTGGGGGGTCTTTATGGGGCTACCATCGGCCTGTGGGGTCTTTCCTTCAAGCCCAATACTGATGATATTCGGGAGGCCTCTTCTTTGGTTTTGATCAAACTTCTTCTTAACGAAGGAGTAAAGGTCAAGGCCTACGATCCCGTGGCCATAGAGAAGTGCCGTCTGCTGCATAAAGGGGTCCACTATTGCCAGGATCCATACCAGGTGGCCGAGGGATGTGATGCCCTTATTCTGGTCACTGAATGGGACTGCTTTTTGGATCTCGACTATACCCGCATTCTGAAATCCATGAACCGGCCCTACATTTTCGATGGCCGCAATGCTCTGGAGCACCTTAAGCTCAGAGCTCTGGGCTTTGAGTATGAGGGGGTGGGCCGGAAGTAGGCTGGGTATTCATTCCCGGCGGTGAGCGTCACTAAGGCTGTCAGGCCATGACCAGTTAAAAAGTCGATTATTCAGCCCCTTTGATTGACAAAGGTCGTTTTTCTATCCTATACTTGGTCTTTGTTAAGACCCGGAAGGCGAACAGAAGGTAAGGAGTCATGATAACTGATGTTGCCTTCGTTTCATCCTTTCTAGGGGCTTTCGTTCTCACCATAATTCTCACGCCCTTAGTCAAGAAGGTAGCCTTAAAAGGGGGCGCCTACGTCGACCCCGTCAAGGATAGAGATGAGCGTCACATCCACACCCAGATAATCCCCCGCATGGGGGGTGTGGCTATTTTTTTATCCTTTCTGGCTATATCTCTCATCCACCTTGGTATCAGCAGGCGTCTAATCGGTGTTCTCATCGGGGCATCTCTCATTCTGATAGTGGGAGTATGGGACGATCTGAGGGGCCTTACTGCCTTCCAGAAACTCTTCTGGCAGATTACGGCTGCGGTCGTCGTAGTAGCCTCCGGCATAACCATTAACTTCATTACCAACCCTCTGGGCGGCGCCATTCGACTGGATACCCTCCGCATCCCCCTGGTGACTATCAATGGAAACCCCTATGGTATTTCCGTGTGGGGCGACCTGCTGACTATTTTCTGGATTGTGGCCATGATCAATACCCTCAACTTTTTGGATGGCCTGGATGGGCTGGCCACAGGCGTAACCGGAATCGGGGCTCTGGTGGTTTTTGGCATTAGCCTGACTTCCGGAGGGCCGGAACTGGCCACAGCTCTTTTGGCCATTATCCTGGCCGGGGCGGCCTTAGGCTTTCTGCCCTACAATTTCTATCCGGCCCGTATCTTTCTGGGAGATTCAGGGAGCATGTTCCTGGGGTTCATGATCGGTGTGGTCTCCATCATTAGCAGTGCTAAAATAGCCACTGCTCTTTTGGTATTGGGCTTTCCTATTCTGGATATGGGCTGGGTGGTCATCCGCAGGTTAATCCAGAGGAAGTCGCCTTTTGCCGCGGACCGGGGCCACCTTCACCACCGGTTGCTGGATGCTGGTCTCAGTCAGTGGCAGGCAGTGCTCCTCCTCTATTTCATTTGCACCCTCTTTGGCCTGGCTTCTCTATTCTTGCAGGGTAGCCGGGAAGAGCTCATCGCCCTGGTCCTGCTGGCCGGGACCATGTTGCTCTTCACCTTCGGTCTGATAATCATAATGGCCTCTAAGAAGAGGGGAAAGAACGGGGAAAGCTCCACCGTTTATTATCTAGAAAGGTTTTTCGCCGAACGTCATGAGAAGAAGAAAAGTAAAGCAAAAAGCAGCTAGACGGCTACTGTATATCCTTCCCATCCTCATGGTAGTGGCAATAGGGGGCCTTTTTTATATCTGGCAGAGATGGGAGGCTTATAAAGAAGAGATCGACCAGAGCATCACTCAGGGTTCAGAGACAGTTACCGAAGTCCTGGATGAGCCCACGGCCCCCGAAGAGCCCGTGGACATCCTCATCGTAGGGAGAGACTCCCGGGCCGAACTGCAGGATAAGGGTCCTGGCCGCTCTGATGTCATCATGCTCCTGCGCCTGGATCCCAAGTCGATGAAGGGCTATCTCATATCCATCTTACGAGATACCAAGGTGGAGATCCCCGGCTATGGTGTTAACAAGATAAATGTCGCCTTTGTCTGGGGAGGAGAGAAGCTCTTAATCCAGGTGGTGCAGGATTTTCTGGGGCTACCCATTCATCACTACGTGATTATCGATTTCGAGGGATTTAAAAAACTGGTGGATGCCCTGGGTGGAGTGGACGTGGTAGTGGATCAGCCTCTTATAGACGAACTTTCCGGGGCCAACTTCCCGGTAGGGGAATATCACCTGGATGGAGAGCAGGCTCTGGCCTTTGTCCGCTCTCGTGCTTACATTACGGCCGATAAAGAAAGAATCTATCATCAACAGTATCTTTTGCGTCAGATGGTCGATCAACACCTCACTGTCGCTAACCTGGCCAAGATTCCCGAGTTCTTCGAACTGCTCAAGGAGTATACCCGTACTGACCTGGACCTGGACACAATTCTCGGATACAGCCTGCTGGTCAGGCAGTCTGATCCTCGCGAAGACCTCATTATGGTCACCATCCCCACCACCCCTAAATTCGATGAGGAGAACCAGATCTGGTATGAGATACCCCGGAAGGATGAGATCCAAGTCATGATTAAAAATATCCTGGAAGGAGAGACTCCGGTCAGGTACGGTGCGGAATATGATGACCTGGGCACTACTCCGGAGG
This sequence comes from uncultured Actinomycetota bacterium, assembly GCA_964469465.1. Lineage (GTDB taxonomy): Bacteria > Actinomycetota > Humimicrobiia > Hakubellales > Hakubellaceae > Hakubella. Next base: position 853 of record CAYYBB010000039.1, on the reverse strand, counting down.
TCATGGAGGTAAATAAGGAGTATAACGTGAGAGTCAAGGTGACCAACACTGGCTATGAGGCCTGGCACAATTACGGTATAATCACCAATCTCAGTTACCATTGGTACGAGTATGAGACCGGAGAAGTAGTTATGTACCACGATGGCAAAAGGGCCTTCCTTCCGGTAGAAGATCTCGAGCCAGGAGAATCTACCACTTATGAATTAACGGTGCTAGCACCATCGGCCCCCGGAACCTACCTTCTCCAATACGATCTGGTAAAAGAGGGTGTGGTGTGGTTTTCCAGGGAGGGAAATCCTACTCTGGACCGGGTAATCGAGGTTAAGGAAGAGATGGCCAGCCAGGGGTAAGAGAGCAAATGGAACAAGTGCCAGCTAAGGGTGAGATGGCAATACTATAAGCGTGTTTGGCGTCTGACAGCCGGAGGTAGTTGAGAGAGCAATAAAGGAGCACATAGCTAAGCTGGTTCTCTGCTCTGGCTGCGCCTATTATTCTGGTGATCTGGAGAGCAAATACTAAGTTAGGGTCGACTCCACCAGGCGTGCCTGGGGCAGGAAAGTTGTGTTTGGGTTGTTAGGGTACATCTGCAAAAAGGGAGCAACTGCGGATATGGTCAGAAATAAGAGACACTGCAAGACTCTGGCAGGTAGGAGGTTGAAAGAGGAAGGGGGACCCGCGTGCCATCGAGGAGCTTCTGTAGTGATGGCATTGATTATTATCCTGGTCCTTACTTCCTTTATCACCCTTACCTCCTGTGCCCGGGAGGCCGTCTCCCCGCCGGAGGAAATTACAGAAGCTCCAACAGAGGAAGCTGAACAGCCTCCCCAGACCGAAGTAGCCGAGGAGACGGAGC
>CAYYBB010000038.1:0-13940 GCA_964469465.1 uncultured Actinomycetota bacterium | reverse complement strand
TCCGGGAAGGGGGCCATACGGTGGGAGCAGGTAATGTGATTAAGATATTGGAATAAGGAGAATGATCAGTGGCAAAGGGAGCCCAAAAGATTAGAATTCGACTAAAGGCCTACGATCACGAAGTAGTGGATAAGTCAGCCAAGAAAATAGTGGAGACAGTTGTCGAGTCTGGAGCCCGGGTCTCAGGCCCGGTTCCCCTGCCTACTCAGAGGAGTCTTTATTGCGTGATTCGTTCTCCTCATGTGGACAAGGATTCCCGGGAACATTTTGAGATAAAGACTCATAAAAGGTTGATAGATATTTTCGATCCTACTCCAAAGACAGTAGATTCTCTAATGAGAATCAGTCTGCCGGCAGGGGTAGATATAGAAATAAAACTGTGACCAGTAGCGCAGCTCAGCCGAATCAGGAGATCCAGGATGGTAAAAGCGATCTTTGGAACAAAGCTTGGAATGACTCAGGTGTTCGACGCAAGTGGTGATGTGGTGCCAGTGACCGTCGTCAAGGCTGAGCCCTGTGTCATAACTCAGTTGAAGAGTAAAGACAAAGACGGATATGATGCGGTGCAGATTGGATATGGGCAGGTCAAGGAGAGAAAACTGACCTCGCCTCAGAAAGGGCATTTCCAAAAAGCCGGGGTTAAGGGGACCAGGTACCTGGCCGAGATCAGAGTAGAAGAACTTAACGGATATGAGTTAGGGCAGGAGATAAAAGTCTCTGTCCTTGAGGAAGGGGACTCGGTCAAAGTGACCGGAGTCTCTCGGGGCAAGGGATTTGCTGGCGTGATCAAGAGGTATGGATTCCGTGGCGGACCCGGCACTCACGGCTCCATGTTTCACAGAGCACCAGGCTCCATTGGCGCCAGCTCCTTTCCTTCCAAGGTGGACAAAGGCAAGAGATTTCCTGGACGCATGGGTGGGGAAAGAGTTACGACCAGGGGATTAAAAGTGATGCGAGTAGATCAAGAGAAAAACCTCATCCTTCTTAAAGGGAGCGTCCCCGGTCCAAAAGGTGGTTGGGTTTTGATTCAAGAGGACAGGAAGAAGAAATAGCGGGAGAAGGCGATGGTGTTGGCCAGAGTGGTAGATATGGAGGGTCAGAAAGTTTCAGATCTTGAGCTGGCAGAAGAGATCTTTTGCGTGGATATTGACCAAGTTCTGATGCAGGAAGTGATCAAGAACTATCAGGCATCTCAGCGTCAGGGCACGGCTTCCACTAAAAACAGGAGTGCTGTCAGTGGTGGAGGCGTCAAGCCATGGAGACAGAAAGGTACTGGTCGGGCCAGAGCAGGATCTATTCGCTCTCCCCTTTGGAGAGGGGGTGGCACTGTTTTTGGTCCTACACCCAGGGATTTTTCCTATGCCATACCCAGGAAAAAAAAGGCCAGGGCCAGGCTTATGGCTCTCACAGATAAGGCTCGACAGAGTAAGATCGTGATCGTGGAGGGTTGGGAATTTGATACTCCCAGCACCAGACGGGCCAAGGAGTTTCTGGACCGGATCAGTGCCAGGGAAAAAGTTCTTCTCATTCTGGATCCTCAGGATAGGAACGCCTTGAGTTCTTTTCGGAATCTTGATTATGTAAAGATAATTTCGCCCACCAGTCTGAACACTTACGATATTGTGGACTGTGATGTGGTAGTAATACCACAATATCTTCTGGATACAGTGGTAGAGGTGTGCCGATGAGGGATCCTCGAGATATAGTTTTGAGGCCGGTCATTTCAGAGAAGAGTTATACTCTGGCCAATGAGAACAGGTATACCTTTGTGGTAGCCTCTCACGCCAACAAGACTGAGATTAAAAGAGCAGTGGAGGAAATTTTTAAAGTTAAGGCTCTGGATGTAAGTGTGGCTAATGCCAAACGAAAGCCTATTACCAGGGCCAGAAGAAGGGCACGGACTATAGGATATAGGCCTGGTTATAAGAAGGCCATTGTCACCTTGAGAAAGGGAGATAAGATCGAGTTCTTCGAAAACGTCTAGATAGGGACTTTGGGGGATTAAGTGGCCATAAAGAAATATAAGCCTACCTCGCCGGGTCGAAGATTTGCTACCGCCTCGACCTTTGAGGAGATCACTAAAGATGAACCAGAGCGCTCTTTAACTGCTCCTCTGAAAAAGGAGGGGGGCAGGAATGTATATGGGCGGATTACGGTGAGACATCAGGGGGGAGGTCACAAGCGGGCGTACAGGATCGTGGATTTCAAGAGAGGCAAGGATGGTATTGAAGCCAAAGTGGCTGCCATTGAATATGATCCTAATCGCTCGGCCCGTCTGGCTCTCCTTCACTACCTGGATGGAGAGAAGCGGTATATAATTGCGCCCAATGGTCTGGAAGTAGGTCACCGGGTGATTTCTGGAGAAAAGGTGGATATAAGGCCGGGTAACAGTCTTCCCCTTAAGAACATACCCACGGGTACCGTAGTTCATAATGTGGAACTGACTCCTGGAAAAGGCGGGCAGATGGCCAGGTCTGCTGGCTGCTCGGTCCAGCTGGTAGCCAAAGAAGGTAACTATGCTCATCTGCGGCTGCCCTCGGGGGAGGTCAGGTTGGTTGGCCTTGATTGCCGGGCCACTGTAGGAGAAGTGGGAAATGTGGAGCATGAGATCATTTCTGTGGGCAAAGCAGGAAGGAAAAGATGGCTGGGCATAAGACCTACCACGCGGGGAGCAGCCATGAATCCTATTGATCATCCTCACGGGGGAGGAGAGGGAAGGTCCAAATCCGGTGGGCATCCCATGACTCCCTGGGGCAAGCCGACTCGGGGTTATCGGACCAGGAAGAAAGCTAAATCGAACAAAATGATTATTCGAAGAAGAGGCAAATAAGCAGGTGAGAAGATGTCGAGATCTACCAAGAAAGGGCCTTACGTAGACCTAAAACTTGCCGACAAGATCCGGAAGCTCAATGAGAGAAACGAAAAGCGAGTTATCAGGACTTGGGCTCGGGATTGTACTATCGTTCCCGACATGGTAGGGCACACTATTGCCGTACATGATGGGAGGAAACATATTCCCATCTTTATTTCTGAGGCCATGGTAGGACATAAACTGGGAGAGTTTGCCCCCACCAGGACCTTCAGAACGCATGGTCATCATACTGAGCGGTCTTCGGCACTGAAATAGGCTGGAGGGGTACCATGGTAGAGGCCAGAGCAGTAGCCAGATACATACGCGTTTCACCTCGCAAAGTCCGCTACGTGGCGGATCTGGTTCGGGGTAAAAAGGTGGATGAAGCCATGAACATTCTCAGGTTCACCCGGCGAGGTGCCTCCAGAGTAGTCCGAAAAGTGCTGGCATCAGCTATAGCCAATGCTACCGAAAACCACAAGATGGATGAGCTCAAGCTATATATTTCCAGGGTATATGTGGACGAAGGACCCACTTTGAAGAGATTTCGCCCCCGGGCCAGGGGCAGAGCTACCAGAATCAGAAAGAGAACCAGTCATATCACTGTTTGCATCACGGAGAAAGGAGAAAGCTAGAGTTGGGCCAGAAGGTCAATCCTGTGGGAATGCGCATAGGCCTTATTAATGATTGGAAATCAAAATGGTTTACCTCTTCGGCCTATGCCGATTATCTCAGAGAAGACATGGAGATCAGAAACTATCTGGAGCAAAATCTCAGCAACGCGGCCATTTCTAAAATAGAAGTTGAAAGAGCGGCTGATAAGCTTAAAATAGATATCTTTAGTGCCAGACCAGGCATCGTTATTGGTAAGAAGGGGTCCAGCATAAACGAGATCAGAAAGTATATCGAAGATATGACTCACAAGGTGGCCCAGATCAATATCCAGGAGGTCAAAACCCCAGAGCTGGATGCCAGATTAGTGGCCCAAAGTATCGCCCAACAGTTAGAAAGCCGGGTTTCCTACCGGAAAGCCATGAAAAAAGCTGTCTCCGCCGCTATGCGCGCTGGAGTCAAAGGGATAAAAGTCTCCTGTGGAGGGAGATTAGCGGGGGCGGAGATGGCCAGAACTGAGTGGTATCGAGAGGGCAGAGTTCCCCTTCATACTCTGAGGGCCAATATTGACTATGGCTTCTATCTGGCTCGCACTACTTTCGGATGCATAGGAGTAAAGGTGTGGATATATTTAGGAGATGTTCTGGTGTCGAGCGAGGAAGGGGCCCAGAGGGCTGCTGCGGAGAGGGCAAAAGATCGAGAAAGAGCCCACATGGATCATGAGGAAGAGCCTGCCATCAAGCCAGAGAGGAATTAGACCAATATGCTGATGCCGAAGCGGGTTAAACACCGAAAAGAGCAGAGAGGAAGAATGAAGGGCCGAGCCAGCAGTGGAAACAGACTATCTTTTGGAGACTATGGCCTGCAGGCCCTGGAGCCGGCCTGGATAACCAACCGACAGATTGAATCTGCCAGAGTGGCCATGACCAGATTCATCAAGCGGGGCGGCAAAGTATGGATCAATATTTTTCCTCACAAGCCGGTGACTGAAAAACCCGCAGAGACCAGAATGGGGAGCGGCAAGGGTGTTCCTGCCCAGTGGGTGGCTGTAGTAAAACCCGGTCGCATCCTTTTTGAGTTATCAGGAGTTCCTAAGGAGACAGCCCGAGAAGCCATGAGACTGGCTTCTCACAAGCTTCCTATAAAGTGCAAGTTTGTGTCTCTGGATGATATGGGCGGTGAGTAGTGTGGTGAAAGCGCGAGAGTTGAGAGAATTGACTGATGAGGAGATAACACTCAGGCTGGCTGAAGCTAAAAAGACTCTTTTCAATCTGAGATTTCAGTTGGCCACTGGTCAATTGGATAATTTTACCAAGATCAGTGAGACTAAAAAGGAAATTGCCAGAATAGAGACGGTAAGAAGAGAAAGGGAGCTGGGCTTAAGGCGTCAGGCATAGCCCGGTAAAGCGAGCAGACCTGACTCAGATTAAGGCCAGGTCTTCTGCAGAGATCGTAGTCAGAGAGGTTTTTCCCTGGCTAGAAAAAGGGGTATGAAAGAGTAAACTACTGACAGTTGAAGCAGTCAGCTTTCAACTGCCCCAGCGGGGCGTTGATTAAGGGGGCGCTTACAGAGACCCCATCGCTGAGCGTCCTAAAGACCTCAGCGATATTGCAGGAGGTTATCCTGATGTTGAAGATTTTACCGAATCAACAATTTCTGATTCGAACCTCATATCTTCAGTTCTCAAGGTGCACTAACGGTTTCTCCATTCGGAGTGCCTTGACACGAAACTATTATAGCACAGAAAGGAGGCAAGGGCCATTCCTCTGTCGGTTAAAACCGACAGCTTCGTGGCGCCGTTTCCTGTGAGGGGCAAAAGGAAAATAAGAGTGGGTAAAGTAGTCAGCGCCAGCATGGATAAGACGGTAGTTGTAGGTATCGAATCTCATTTTCGTCATCCTTTTTACAAGAAGATCGTCAAGAGAACTAAGAAGTTCAAAGTCCATGACCAGGAGAATAAATGTCGCGTTGGAGATGAGGTCTCTATTATGGAGACCAGACCTCTCAGCAAGACCAAGAGATGGAGAGTCATGGAGATTATCAAACGGACAGAGTGAGATCGGTGCGGTGTTGAGCGAGGAGACCATAGATGATTCAGGCCTACAGCAGATTAAAGGTTGCTGATAATACGGGGGCTAAGGAGATAATGTGCATTCAGGTTCTGGGGGGGTCTGGTCGACGATATGCCGCTGTGGGTGATGTTATAGTCGGTACGGTAAAATCGGCAATCCCTGGAGGGGTGGTCAAAAAGGGAGAAGTAGTCAGGGCAGTGGTGGTGCGAACTAAGAAGGAGTACCGAAGAAAGGATGGATCCTACATCCGCTTTGACGATAACGCCGCGGTCATTATCAATGAGCAAAACAACCCCCGGGGCACCAGAATATTCGGTCCGGTAGCCAGAGAGCTGAGGGAGAAAAAGTACATGAAGATCGTCTCCCTTTCTCCTGAGGTTATCTAAGAAGTTATATTAAGAAAGTCTATCTGAAAAGGTAACTATGAGCAGGTCAAAAACTAAGCTGAAAAAAGGGGACAAAGTCAAGATTCTGATCGGGAAAGATGCCGGTAAAGAAGGTAAGCTACTTCGGGTCTTGCCTCAAAAAGAGCGGATCGTGGTAGAGGGCATAAATATGCTCAAAAGGCATACGAAGCAAAGAAAACAGACTCAGCCAGGCGGAATTATCGAGAAGGAAGGGCCAATTCACTTATCGAATGTCATGCTAGTCTGTCCATCCTGCAACAAGGTGACCAGGACCGGTATGGAAGTTTTGGAGTCAGGAGACAAAGTCAGAGTTTGCAGAAAATGTGGCCAAAGCATTTAGAAGGAAAGCTCTAAGACAGGCGAGGAGAGATATAAAGGCTTCCTACCGAATTAGGACAAAGGATTTAAAGGAAGTCTTGAGTGGTCTGTGAGTTGGGAGGATAAGCTGGTGGCAGTGCAGGAAAAGGTAGTACCCAGGCTTAAGGAGAAATACCTCCGAGAGGTTGTGCCTGAGATGATGAAAGAGTTCTCTTACAAAAATGTAATGGAGGTTCCCAGAGTTGAAAAAGTAGTTGTAAACATGGGTGTTGGCGAGGCTGCCCAGAATATAAAGTTGCTGGACGGAGCAGTCCGGGATCTATCTCTCATAACCGGCCAAAAGCCAGTGGTCAGAAAGGCCAAGAAATCCATCGCCGGTTTTAAGATAAGAGCAGGTATGCCTGTAGGATGCAAGGCCACCCTGCGCGGACAGAGGATGTACGAGTTCCTGGACCGGCTTCTCTCGGTAGCCTTGCCCAGAATCAGGGATTTTCGCGGTCTTTCCAGGAACTCCTTTGATGGCCGAGGAAGTTATAATCTTGGAGTTAACGAGCAGCTTATCTTTCCGGAGATTGATTACGATAGCGTGGAGGCGATTCAGGGTATGGATATCACCATTGTTACTACAGCCAGAACCGACGAGGAGGCTTTTTCTCTTTTGAGCAAATTGGGTTTTCCTTTTCGGAAATAGATGTAGATTAATAAGTTCAGGAGGCAAGGATTGGCTAAAAAGTCTCTTATTGCTAAGGCTAAAAGAACCCCCAGATACAAAGTGAGAAAGTACTTTCGCTGCCAGAGATGCGGCAGGCCCAGGGGCTATTTTCGTCAGTTTGGGCTCTGCCGGATCTGTTTGCGGGAAATGGCTCACCAGGGGCAGATTCCAGGCCTCAAAAAAGCAAGTTGGTAGTTTGGGAGGGAAACAGGATGACCATGACCGACCCCATCGCCGATATGTTAACCAGAGTGAGGAATGCCAACAAAGCTTATCATGAACATGTGGATATACCCTCCTCCCGAATAAAAGAAGAGATTGCCAAGATACTTCGGGGGGAAGGATATGTGGCCAAATATGAGGTGCATCGGGACGAAGCCCAGGATATTCTGAGGATATACCTGAAGTACGGCAAAGGGAAAAAGAAAACCATAAGTGGAGTTAGAAGGATAAGTAAGCCAGGAAGAAGAGTTTATGTCAGGAAGAATGATATTCCCAAAGTTCTAGGTGGTCTGGGCATAGCCATATTGTCCACCCCCAGAGGTCTTCTTACAGGAGACCAGGCCAGATCCGCTGGAGTGGGGGGAGAAGTAATCTGTTACGTGTGGTAAGAGGGAATTTTTGAGTTTTAGAGGAGAGGAACTTGTCCAGAGTAGGCAAAAGACCTATTCCTATACCTCCAGGTGTGGAGGTGTCAGTGGGGGAAGGTAAAATATCAGCCAGAGGTCCTCGAGGTGTTCTAGAAATGGAGCTATCCCGAGGCATAACGATAAAGGTGGAGAATGACCGAGTTGTGGTACAAAGAGAATCCGATTCTTTGAAACACCGCTCTCTCCATGGGCTCTACAGAAGTCTGATCAACAACATGGTTGTTGGGGTCAGTGACGGTTTTTCCAAGACTCTGGAGATCAGGGGGGTGGGCTACCGGGCTACCAAAAGCGGAAACAGACTGGAGCTATCCGTTGGATACTCCCATCCGGTAGTTTTTGAGGAATCGGAGGGTATAAGTTTCGAGGTCCCCAGCCCCACTACGGTCATAGTTAAAGGTATGGACAGGCAGCAGGTGGGGAATATAGCTGCCAAGATCAGGGCAGTTAGAAAGCCAGAACCCTACAAAGGGAAGGGGATTCGATATCTGGGCGAGTACGTCCGCCACAAAGTAGGCAAGACTGGCGCCTGATTACCCTAATGGCTAAAGAGGTAACCGAAGTGGCGAGCATAGCGCAAAAAGTGAAGGCAAGAGGGAGAAGGCATCTACGGGTGCGAAAGAAAATCCGGGGCACTCCGGAAAGACCAAGACTGTGCGTCTATAAGAGTAATCGTCATATATACGCTCAGATAATCGACGACATCGGTGGCAGGATCTTGGCCAGTTCTGCCTCGGTACACAGGGAATTATTCCTGAATGGAGAAGAGCTGGATAAGAAGGGAGTAGCTGAACTGGTTGGCCGTGACGTAGCCCGAAAGGCACTCTCTCAAAACATAACCGAGGTAGTATTTGATCGAGGAGGTTTCCTGTTTCACGGGCGGGTGAAATCTCTGGCCGAAGGTGCCAGGGCGGAAGGGCTTAAATTTTAGGTTCACGGGAGGTTTGGGTGGCTGAGGCAGAGTTCCAGGAAAGGGAGCTGGAAGAGAAAATAATCAGCATTAATCGGGTGGCTAAAGTGGTTAAAGGTGGCCGAAGGTTTAGTTTCAGCGCCCTGGTAGCTGTGGGGGATGGACGTGGCCATGTGGGAGTAGGTTTCGGTAAGGCCAACGAGGTTTCCGGCGCCATCCAGAAGGCTGTTAACAAAGCCAGGAAGAACCTTTTTGAGATACCTCTGGTGGGAACCACTATACCTCATGAGATAGTGGGTCATGCCGGAGCAGGTCTGGTCTTATTAAAGCCGGCTGCACCTGGAACGGGCGTTATTGCCGGTGGGCCGGTCCGGGCGGTTCTGGAGCTGGCTGGTGTGAAAGATGTTTTGACCAAATCTCTGGGAAGCTCTAATGCTCTGAATGTGGTCAGGGCAACTGTTCAGGGCTTGAGATCGCTGAAAAACGCGGATGAAGTGCAGGAGTTGAGAAGTACGAGCGTGATCAGCTCAGATGTATAGGTGGTGAGGTTGGGCAAGCTAAGAATCACTCAGAAAAAGAGCCTTATAGGTAGCCCTAAAAGGCACAGAAGTACCATCAGATCTCTGGGCCTTCGGAGAGTCAACCATACGGTAATTCATGATGATAGGAAAGAAATCCGGGGCATGGTTTTCGCGGTAAGGCACCTGGTGGAAATAGAGAAAATGGAAAATTGATGGAGAAGACGTATGGAGTTACATAACTTGCCAGTTTCAGAAGGGGCAGCAAAACCAGAAAAGAGAGTAGGAAGGGGAAGAGGATCTGGGCACGGCAAGACCAGTGGAAGAGGACATAAAGGCCTGAAGCAGAGATCTGGGGGAAAAGTAAGATTGGGGTTTGAAGGTGGCCAGATGCCTCTCCAGAGAAGAGTGCCTCATTTGCGGGGTTTCAAGAGTCTTTCTCCCACCCGGTTCACAGTTGTCAATGTGGGAGAACTGGAGATATTTGAGGCTAACTCGGTAGTGGGAGAAGAGGAGCTTCTGGCTAAAGGTCTGATCAGAAAGAAAGGACTGCCCATCAAAATTCTGGGCAATGGAGATCTGAGCAAAAGTTTGGTGGTTAAAGCCGATGGCTTCAGCCAGAAGGCTGTGAAAAAGATCGAGACCGCAGGCGGGAGAGCCGAGGTGATCTAATGTTTCAGACTATTCGCAACATCTTTGTAATCAGGGAGCTTAGGAACAAAGTTCTTTTTACCCTGGCTATCCTGGCCATCTACAGGTTAGGAGCGGCCATACCTGTCCCGGGCATCGATCTTTCCAGAATAAAGGATCTTTTTCAGGGTGGAATTCTGGGCTTTCTTGATCTCTTCAGTGGGGGAGCTCTGGCCAGATTTGCGGTCTTTTCTTTGGGCATTATGCCTTATATAACTGCCACCATCATTATGCAGCTTTTGCAGATGGTCATCCCCAAACTGGAAGAGTGGGCCAAAGAGGGAGAGACCGGAAGAAGAAAAATCCAGCAGATAGCCCGCTATATGACCGTGGGTCTGGCTCTCCTTCAATCCACAGGCATGGTCATCTTTTTCCGGGAAGTGATAGTTAGCTATACCTGGCCCTACATTTTTCTGATTATCGTCACCCTGACTTCCGGAACTACCTTAATCATGTGGCTGGGTGAGCTGATTACTCAATTTGGGATAGGCAATGGGATATCTCTTCTTATCTTTACCAGCATCATCTCTGGGATACCGGGAGTCGCCATTCAGATGGTGAGACTAGGGGAGATCAACATCTTTCGCATCGGTTTAATAGGTGTTATTGCCCTGGCGGTGGTAGTGGGCGTCATAATGATCCAGCAGGGCGAGAGGAGAATTACTGTCCAGTATGCCAAACAGATCAGGGGTAGACGGGTCTACGGCGGGAGGGGTACCTACATTCCCCTGAAAGTGAACCAGGCTGGGGTCATTCCCATCATATTCGCTTCTTCAGTTCTCCTCTTTCCGGCCATGATAGCCCAGTTCTTTCCCGGGGGCCTGACGCAAGTTATTGCGGATATGCTCTCTCCCGGGCTAGGGAATGTGATCAACCCGGTCTATATTGGACTTTATTCCGTTCTGATCATCATTTTTACCTATTTCTATTCCGCAGTAGTTTTCAATCCCACAGATATTGCGGACAACTTTAAGAAATATGGTGGTTTTGTCCCCGGCATCCGGCCGGGAAGGCCAACTGCCGGCTTTCTGGGGAAGATATTGAACCGTATGACTCTCCCCGGCTCTATTTTTCTGGCCGCAATAGCCATCTTGCCGGAGTTATTTTATGGCTATATGAACGTGCCCTTTCGCTTCGGGGGTACGTCCCTTTTGATTGTGGTCGGTGTAGCTCTGGAAACCATGAAACAACTGGAGTCACAGCTCCTTATGAGACATTATGAGGGATTTTTCAAATAGTAAAGTGGAAGGAGGAAAGAAATATTAAGATTGTGATAGTAGGCCGTCCTGCTTCAGGCAAGGGGACTCAAGCAGATCTTATCAGTCGGGAGCTGGGAATACCCCATATTTCTACTGGAAATATTTTCAGAGAGGCTATCCACAAGGATTCCAAGCTGGGTGCAGATGCCAGAGATTTTGTGGAAAAGGGCGAGTTGGTTCCGGACCATATTGTTACTGCTCTGGTACTGGAAAGGATCAAGGGGGATGATTGCGGAAAGGGCTTCATCCTGGATGGCTATCCCAGAAGTATGGATCAGGCTCTTGATTTGGACAGGAATCTTGAAATCAGCGAGGGCCCTCTGGATCTGGTTCTTAATGTGGTAGTGGACAGGGAGGAGTTAGTCAGAAGGCTCACGGGAAGAAGGGTCTGCCGGAAGTGCAAGACTGTTTACCATATGATTTTCAATCCTCCTCAGGTTGCTGGGCGCTGTGACCTCTGTGGAGGGAAGCTCTATCAGAGAAGCGATGACCATAGGGAAACAGTAAGTAAGCGTTTGGACGTTTTTGAGGAGCAGACTGGACCGGTCATAGAGTACTATCGACGAAGGGGTCTGGTACGGGACATAGATGGTTCCTGTTCCAGAGATGAAGTCTTCCAGGCGATCAGAAAGGTGTTAAACAATCTAGAATGATTATTTGTAAGTCCAGGGACGAAATAGGGAAGATGAGAGAGGCTGGCCGGCTGGTAGCACAAGTCCTCTCCAAGATGGAAGACCTTATTAAGCCCGGAATCACCACCGAGGAACTGAATCAATTCGCCGAAGATCTGATTCTAGAGAGCGGGGCCACTCCAGCCTTTAAAGGATATAGAGGGTTTCCCAAAAGTATTTGCGTGGAGATCAATGAGTGTGTGGTCCATGGCATACCAGATAGCCGGAGGCTCAAGGAAGGGGACATTATAGGAATAGACGTGGGAGTCCAGCTCGATGGGTATTATGGCGATGCAGCAGTGACCTATCCCGTGGGAAGAGTATCAGCAGAAGCAAGAAGATTGATAGAGGTTACCCAACAAGCTCTCTTGCACGGAATTGAGTATTGTCGGGTTGGGAATAGACTCTCTGATATCTCTCACGCTATTCAGAGTGTAGCTGAGGGGAATGGATTTTTGGTAGTAAGAAATTATGTGGGTCATGGGATAGGCCGGGAGATGCATGAGGATCCCCAGATTCTTAATTACGGGCCACCGCACCGGGGTCCCTTGCTGAAAGAGGGAATGGTCTTTGCCATAGAGCCCATGGTGAATACTGGTACCTATGAGGTGGAAGTATTGCCGGACAATTGGACCGTAGTGACCCGGGACAGGAGACTCTCCGCTCACTTCGAGCACACCGTGGCTATCACGGACCAGGGGCCTCTGGTTCTGACCGAACTGTCCTAGCCAGAGACCGAAGTCTGTTGGATGGCTCGGTTGGGCCACTGGAGAGAGTAGTTCCTTTTGGCGGTGATGGAAGTCTTTGATGGCGAAGTGGATCTAAAAAGGGCAACTGGACACAGAATATAGCCGTTGTTATAATGCTATTCTGCCAAAATTTAGAGAAGGGGTGCAAGTATTCCTAAGAAAGAGGACGCTATAGAGGTAGAGGGCACTGTTCTGGAGCCTCTGCCTAATGCCATGTTCAAAGTAGAACTGGATACCGGACATAAGGTGCTGGCTCATATTTCTGGCAAGATGCGCATGCACTACATTCGTATTCTGCCAGGAGATAGAGTGGTGGTGGAGCTTTCACCCTATGATCTGAGCAGAGGTAGAATTGTTTACCGATTCAAGTAGAGAGATGGTAGAAGAACCCATATCTGGGAGTAAGAATGAAGGTTAGACCATCGGTGAAGAAAATGTGTGAAAAATGCAAGATCATAAAGCGCAAAGGGAAAATCCTGGTGATCTGTTCTAACCCTCGTCACAAACAGAGACAGGGGTAGGGTCGAAGAGGAGGGTATCTTGGCTAGAATAGCCGGAGTTGATTTACCGAGGGACAAACATATTGAGGTTGCTTTGACCTATATTTTTGGTGTAGGGAGATCCATGTCTAGAAAAATCCTGGCCGAGACCAGTATAAAAGGAGATACCAAGGCCAAAGATCTAACCGATGACGAGGTTACCCGTCTCCGGGATTATATCAACGCTAATCTTAAGGTAGAAGGTGATCTGAGGAGAGAAATCTCCCAGAACATCAAGAGGCTGATAGAAATAGGTTCCTACCGGGGAATCCGCCATAGAAGAGGTCTACCCGTGAGAGGGCAAAGAACTCACACCAACGCCCGAACTCGGAAAGGAAGGGCTCGACCGGTAGGTGTGAAGAGGAAGAAGAAGTAGGAGGTCAGGAATTGGTAGCCAGACAGGTGGCCAGGAAGAAGGCTGGCAGAAAAAAGGTTAAGAAAAATATTGTACATGGAGCAGCCCACATCCAGTCCACGTTCAATAATACCATTGTGACTATCACGGATCTCAGCGGAAATGCTATTTCCTGGGCCAGTGCGGGTACAGTGGGCTTCAAGGGATCTCGCAAGAGTACACCTTTTGCGGCCCAACTGACTGCCGAGTCAGCAGCCAGAAAGGCTATGGAGCACGGGCTCAAGAAAGTGGAGGTCTTCGTAAGGGGTTCCGGATCAGGCCGGGAGACGGCTATTCGTTCTCTTCAGGCAGCAGGACTTGAGGTGGGAAGTATAACCGATGTAACCCCTGTGCCTCACAATGGTTGTAGACCCAAGAAGAGAAGAAGAGTGTGAGGGAGATGGCCAGATACACGGAATCCGTATGTAAATTATGTCGGAGGGAGAGAGAGAAGCTCTTCTTGAAGGGCGCTCGTTGTTTCACGGACAAGTGTGCCATGGAGCGAAAACCATATGCCCCTGGAGAGAAAGGCCATACTCGTCCTAGAGAGACGGAGTATCTCATCCAGCTCCGGGAGAAGCAGAAGGCCA
>CAYYBB010000037.1:0-14165 GCA_964469465.1 uncultured Actinomycetota bacterium | reverse complement strand
GGGATTGCAAATCACCTCGCAAGCGCCTGTGTCTGGCCACAAGACTATGCAGGTGCTTAGAACGATAAAACTTAGTGCTCTGGCTCATAAATTCGGTGACATATTTTTTCTATCTTTCATGCACAAAGTGCTAATGAATCTAACTCTGGTGGAATTTTTGCCAATAGCTTTGATAAATCGTCCAATTGTTTTGTCAACGAATAATACGTCATCGTATTTATGAAATCATACACTTAGATAGAGCTTTTGAGCTATGTCCTTGTTGGTATATCCCTGGGCCAAAAGTTGTACAATTTCCATCTCTCGTTCTGTCAGGTTCATCCGTTCAGGGATGGCTTCAGTCTCGGGGGTAGGCGTTTTCTTAGCCAATTGGGCGATAATAATTCTGGCCAACTCAGGGTGCAGAACCAGTTCACCTGAGCTGGCCTGCTTGAGTCCCCTTGCCAGTTCGTCGATTGTGCAGTCTTGAAGGAGATAGCCGGTGGCCCCTGCTTGAAGCACGGCCAGGATGTGATCCTTGTCTTTATTTGTTCCCAGAACGAGCACCTCTACATTCTGCCGGGTGGCTTTGATACATTGCACAGCCTTGGGGGGATCTGGCTCCAGAGGAGAGAGGACTATGACTACTACATCAGGATTGAGCTGAGCTACCAGATCAACGGTCTGCTGAGCATCGGAGGCTTCTCCCACCACCTTTATATCAGGTTGTTGCTCCAGGAGGGCCTGCAGCGCTTCCCGCATCAGATTATGTTGTTCCGTCAGAACTACCCTGGTCTCGTTGGCCATAGTCCTGTTATCCTTGACATCCACTAGAAGAGATGATACCATAAGTATGCCATTGGGGGGTATAGGCATACGTGGACAATATTGCAGCTATCAAAAAGAGCAGATCCGTTCAGAGATTATATCATTGGTGGGCTCCCTACTACGATGGTTTTCGAATCTCCTGGCGAAGAATAATGGCCGGGGGAATCGAGGGTTATTTGGAGAAGGAGATCCTGGCCAGGTTTCTTTTTCCGCAAGCGAGGATCTTGGATCTGGGCTGCGGTACAGGAGCCAATCTGGAGAGACTGCTGAGGTTAAAACTCCCCTTTGCTGAGTATGTAGGGATGGACCTGACTGAGGAGATGCTGGAGATAGCGAGACGGAAGGCGGATGGTTTGACTAACGTGAAGTTTTTTCAAGGTGACATTCACAATCTCCCTTTCGCTGAGGAAGAGTTTGATCTAGTCATCTCCACCTGGGCCTTTGAACATCTTGCTCAACCGGAGAGGGCTGCCAGGGAAGCTCTACGGGTGCTGAAGAGGGGAGGCCGGGTAGTTTTGCTCTTTATTTCCCTCCCCTCTTTTCCTCTGAGATTAGTGATTCCCCCTCTTGAGTGGCTCCTTCGGATGAAATGTCTCACCACGGAGCAGTCAAAAATTCCCACCGATGTTGGGACAGTCACGCGACTGCAATTCGGGCTCTTGACAAGGGGCGCCATGCAAAATATGCTTGTCTTAAGGTAATGGGGGGCGTGGGCATATTGCATCCGGAGTGGCAAACCAGAAAGGGGAAGCTAATCGAGAAAAGGGAAGAACGTGAAGGACGACACTGTAAAGGAAGAGGCTCTTGGAGGAGGTGAATACCCATGCATCCATTAAGCATGAAAGTAGTTCTGCTCACCCTCAGCTTTGTTTCTGCCGCAGCATATATCATATGTACCCTCTTTTACGTTGTGGCACCTCAGGTGACACTGGCATTTTTTGCAGCGATGTTCCACGGACTTGATTTGTCAATGATTGCCCGGACTGGCCCAACTAAGGAGAGCGAAAGAGAAAGTTTGGAGGGTATCAGCAAAGTCTTCACCCGATGGGGCCCCATTATGACCTTTTCCATAAGTTTCCCTCTCGCCTGAGGGCCGTAGAAAGGCTGAGGCTCAAGAAGGGCGACAACGTGCTAGATATCGCTTGCGGCACCGAGATGAACTTCCTCTATCTCGAAGAAAGGGTGGGAGAGGAGGGCCGTAATAAGTGTCATGGTCAATTACTTGCGGGCATTCTTTGTCACCAACGAGGTCATTGTCTTGTCGGTCTACGGCCAGGTATTCTTCGTCTTGGGCCTGGCCATCGCTCTGCAATCGCGCCGCTACAGTCGCCTGGAACTGGCACGTTCACTCCCTTGGCTGGCAGCTTTTGGCATTAGTCACGGGTTGCACGAGTGGGGGTTAATTTTCATCCCTATCCAGGCTACCTACCTATCGGAGCTTTACGTCCGGATGTTGCAAGTGGCCCAGCTGCTCCTACTGGCTTTCTCCTTCGCTTGCCTGTTCCAATTCGGGATGGCCCTCCTGGCACCGACTGGCCGGAGGCTATGGATAAAGGCTTTACCAGCGCTTGTGCTGGTAGGTTGGACGTTGGGACCGTTTCTGATCGGCTTGTCTCTGGCATCGGACCTGGCGATCTGGCACCAAAGCGCAGCTATTTGGGCTCGTTACATTCTGGGCTTCCCTGGGGGCCTCGTAGCGGCCTATGTTCTGCGCCGATATACCTTAGAATGCATCGCACCCTTGCGTCTTCCGCACATCGTACGCACGCTGCGCATCGCTGGCCTGGCATTAGGAGCCTACGGTGTGCTAGGCGGATTAGTTGTGCCGGCAGGGTCCTTCTTCCCGGCGACGTGGTTCAATGAAGAGGTCTTGCTCCGTGCTTTGGGCGTGCCGGCGCCGGTGTTACGCTCTTTGGTCGGGCTGGTACTCCTGGTAGCGATGATGCGTGCTCTGGAAGTGTTCGAGGTGGAACTGGACCAGCGCATCGAGGCAATGCAGCAGGCGCAGAGTCTGGCCAATGAGCGGGAGTGCATCGGTCGGGAGCTGCACGATCACACTATGCAGTCGGTATACGCCGCTGGCCTGCTGGTGGAGAAAGCCCAGCGTTGGTTGGGGAACGGCCATCCGGCGGCAGCCGACCTGGACCGCTCGATGGGAGTGCTCGCCGACGCCCTGGTGAATATGCGCCGATACATCTTAGATCTGCAGTCCAATCCGGAGGAGGTGGATGTGGCCACGGGACTCCAGCGCTTGATCCGCGAGTTTTGTCTTAACGCCTTAGTGGACGTGACACTGGATATCACTCTTGATGGCGCGCCGCCCCTATCGCCGGAGCGAGTGTGCCAGGTGCTGGCAGTCGCCAACGAAGCTCTAAGCAACGTCTTCAAGCACGCCCGTGCACGCAGCGTCATCGTTCAGGCCCATCGTGAGGACGACGGGCTGGATCTAGTCGTCGCCGACGACGGTGTGGGTCTGCCGCCGAACCCCCGGATGGGTTATGGTCTGCGCACGATGCGTGAACGGGCCCGCCTGTTGGGCGGTGAGGTGACGATCACCGGTCAGCCGGGTAAAGGTACAAGGGTACACTTACGGGTACCATGGGAGGATCGGGAATGAGTTACTTGCGAGTAGTGATTGTCGATGACCACAAGGTGGTGTGCTTGGGCCTCCGGGCGCTTCTAGAGGACCATCCTGGCATCGAGGTGGTGGGGGAGGCGGCAACAGCCGACGAAGCGGTGCAGGCGGTCGAACGTCTGCAACCCGAAGTGATGGTGATGGACATCCGCCTGCCGGGCCGCAGCGGCATCGATGCTTGCCGGGACATCACAGCCCGCTGGCCCGAGACACGTGTGATCATGCTCACATCTTACGCGGAGGACAAGTTGCTGTTCGATGGCATCGCCGCAGGGGCATCCGGGTACGTCCTGAAACAAATTGGCAGCGACGATCTGGTACGGGCCATCGAGAGAGTAGGGCGGGGTGAAGCTCTGCTGGATCCCACACTCATGCCCAAGGTACTGCAGCGAGTGCGGCAGGCGGAGCATTCGGCAGCCGAAGCAGCTTTCCGCGGCCTGACGGAGCGGGAGCTGGAGATTCTGGCCCGGATTGCTGAGGGCAAGACCAATCGGGAGATCGCCCAGGAGCTGTTCCTGAGCCACAAAACAGTCCGCAACTACGTGAGCACCGTCCTACAAAAGCTAGGCATGGCCAATCGTACCGAAGCTGCGGCCTATGCTATCCGACACCGCCTCCTCGAGTATCTGTCGAAAGGCTGAAACATAGGCTGGGTATGGGATTGAGGGCCCAGCTATTCGTCTACGTGGCCCGACTACTCGATCTGTTGGTCTCCAATATTGTCCTGGCCAGGTAGCTAGCAATAATGAGCTCCGCTGAGCATTACTATTCTCTTATGCCTGGGTGTGGAGTGGTGGGATACTGGAACCTCCCCTTGGCCCTGCCAACTATCTTGTGCCAATATGGACGTAAGCGAGGCAGGAGGAAATAATCCAGACCATAATATCCTGCTGATGCACCTCCCACAATGACAAATATGGCCAGCGTATACATTACAGGATTAATACCAGCCGTGCCCGCCAACATAAAGTTGAGATTCATAAATATGCTCATCAGCGTAGCAAAGGTAGTTAAGGCGCCCAAGAGCAGAGCTAGTCCTACCAGCAATTCCCCAAAGGCAATCAGATAGCTAAAGAATCTAGCGTTAGGCATGGCCACAACACGGATAAAATCCGCGTACCAGCCCAACACGGCGGGATGCTCGCCTGTAGCCTTGGCTAGAACACCCTGGAAAAATCCAGAGATAGCCGTACCGCTCTGACTTCCGGTCCAGACTGGCGAAGCAACTTTCCCAAGAGCAGAATTAATCCACACGTAGCCCAACCAGACTCTTATGAGAGCCAATATAATACGTTTAGTTACTTGCAATTAGTGGAGCTCTTCCCAAAAGCACCTTGACAGGCAGGACAAAGAGGTATAACATAATGTATGCCCATGGGGGGCATTTCTGAGCTTCTCCCTTTCTAAGAAGGTGGCAACTGATCTATAAGGAGTCAGGCCTGTTTAGGTCTGTCTCTCTTTTTGCCGGCCCCGGAGCAGACTCATGATGCCCACCATGCCCCATGCCTCTCATGAGGAAAAGGTGAGCAAGAGGACAGAGCAGAATCAGGGCAAACGTGCGCGGTTACTGGCTCAACCCCAGCCGACGCCGCATTTCTTCGCTGGATATTCCGCCCTCTGCCTGCTGGCGTGCACGTGACCGCTCAATGAGAGCAAGAAACTGAGGATTAGTACTCAATGAGACGGTCTCCAGATCTGCGTTTTCAATTGCGACGATGGCAGCCACCGGCTTCCCCTTGACTGTGACCACAATTGGCTCCAGGCCTACCTGGCGTGCGTACTCGGCCAGGGCAGCAGTCGCCTCTGTCATTTCTACTGTTTTCATAGCTCAATCACCTCACCACCAATACGGACTCGATTACGTTCCTTAACGCCCACTGCTCTGATGCACACTGTTGGATCGGTTTCTTCCTCTACTTCATAGTATACACGCAAATTGCCAATGCGGAGCTCCCAGGGAGCCAATGGATTGGGGCGCATAGGTTTGCGATTTCTCGTTTCAACCGTTGGCTCGTGTAACAGTTGTTTGTCCACAGCATCCAAGACAATCACTTGCTGTCTGGCTGTTAGTGTACGCAAGTGCTCTTCTGCTTCAGGCGAATACTCGATGTGATACGGCAATCCCGTGGACTCCTCGCATATGCGTTGGCCAGTCGGCCCATGGCGCTTGTTATGATATTACCTTTTCTTTCTATAGTATGACAATCGGTGAAATTAGGACTGACTATATGTAATGCAACCCCTGTTGTCAAGCGGGAAAAAGCAAAGGTGCCTCCAAATGTTATCCATGAGGAGGTAGGCCCAGGGGTTCTATTTGAACTTGACAAGACAGGGGAGAGAAGATAGGATCATAGCGCTAGGGGGGCATAGGTATTATTGACTATTGCTGAAGTTGTCCCAACTTCACGATCTTCTTCATTCTAAGGCATGTTTTTGAGAGTGGAGATTTTGGGTTGAAGTACGATGCCATTATTGTGGGTGGTAGTTTCGCTGGCCTGGCTCTCTCCAGCCGGTATCCGGAGCCGTATAGGGATGGGCAGTTTCGCTGGCCGGACCGATCTCAAAAACAACCTCACCAGTTTCCTTGAGAAATTTGGTCTCCAACTCGACTCTCTGCACGGTGGATTCTTCCCTTGGGCTCTCTTTTAGGCCCTTGACAGGTCTGTTATACTTTGGTTATGGGGGTGGGGGGCACGGCCATAACAAGCACAGATGAGGCATATAGGAAAAATTTGTCATATTTAGTGTCAGGAGAAAAACATGAAAGTTCTAGACCCAGTATGCAAGATGACCATAGAAGATAAAGATGCTGCTGCCACATCCACATACGAAGGTACTACCTATTATTTCTGCTCAAAACTGTGTAAAGAAGACTTTGACAAAGACTCTGAGGCATATCTGAAAGAGAGATTAGGAGACTTAAAGGCCATAACAACGGAGACAATTCGTGGTATGGCAAAAGATCCTATATGTGGAATGGTGGTGGACAAGGAACGGTCTCTAAAAAAGGAATTGGGTGGAAGGACCTATTATTTCTGTAGCCAAAATTGTTTGAGGACCTTTGAAGCACCTGAGGCAGAGCTGAAGGCTATGAAGAGGAGGGTCACTATTGCCCTTACAGGTGTCCTTGTCCTTGCAATTTTCAGGGCAGCAGTATTTTTGGGTCTTGCAGCAGGGGCAACAATCCTGACATGGGTTCCTATCCCATGGCTCCCCTGGTTCACATGGGGCGTATGGCTTTTCATAATCACTACACCGATTATGATTTTCGGAGGCAAAGGATTTTTTGTAGGTGCCTATCAGGCTATCAAAAAGCGTGTGGCCAACATGGACCTCCTCATCGCCCTGGGCACATCGACTGCCTATATTTACAGCGCCTTCGTCGTCTTCTTCCCAGGAGTATTGCCCGTTGAGGAGAAGAACGTCTATTTCGAGGTCTCAGCTATAATAATCGCCTTTGTCCTCCTCGGAAAATATATGGAAGAGATAATAAAGAAGCGGAGCTCTGCTGCAGTTAGAAAACTCCTGGACCTCAAGCCTCAAACAGCAAGGGTTATTAGAAAAAGTCCAAAAGTTCAAGAGTCGAAAGGTGCAATGGTTGATGAAGAAGAGGTTGAGATACCTGCTGAGTCAGTTATGGTCGATGATATAGTAATCGTCAGGCCTGGTGAGAAAATACCAACTGATGGTGTTATTATAGAGGGCCTTTCATCTGTAGATGAAAAGATGATAACAGGCGAGAGCATTCCCGTTGAGAAAAAGACCGGGGATGAGGTAATCGGTGGCACAATAAACAAGGTTGGCTCTTTCAAATTCAGGGCAACAAGGGTAGGAGCTGACACAACATTGAGCCAGATAGTAAAGATAGTAGAGGAGGCACAGGCATCATCTGCCGGAATACAAAGGCTTGGCGATAAGGTAGCCTCCTATTTTGTTCCTGCGGTTGTGGGCATTGCATTCTTATCGGCTGCCGTATGGATCCTTATTGGGAATCCTACGTTGGCACTCCTGTCCTTTGTAGCGGTCCTCATCATTGCCTGCCCTTGCGCCCTGGGGATTGCAACACCTGCTGCCTTGATGGTCGGGGTAGGTAAAGGCGCTGAACTGGGGATTCTCATAAGAGGGGCAGAATACCTTGAGAAAGCAGAGAAACTCAATACAGTTATCTTCGATAAGACAGGTACACTTACAAAGGGAGAACCAGAGGTCACTGAGATAGTGCCGAGTTCGGAGTTTGGAGTTAAAAGGGAAGAGGTTTTGCAGCTTGCTGCCATTGCAGAGAAGGGCTCAGAACACCCTCTCGCAGAGGCAATAATCAAAGAAGCAAAGAACATGGACCTGCCTATTCCTGATGCAGAGGCCTTTGAAGCCATACCCGGCCACGGAATCAAGGTTAGCTTCCATGGAAAGGAGATACTGGTAGGCAATAGGAGACTGATAAGAGATAGAGGCATTTCAATGGAAGAGAAAGAAGCTATAATTTCAGGGCTTGAGGAAAAGGGCAATATGGTAATGATTGTCGCAGAAGACAATAAACTCAAGGGGTTTATTGCTGTTGCTGACACGCTGAAGGAACATGCAGAGGATGTGGTAAAAGAGCTTAAGGCCAAGGGCATTCAGGTTGTCATGCTTACAGGCGACAATGAAAGGACAGCTAAGGCTATAGGAGCAAGGATAGGGATAGACAGGATCGTAGCCAATGTTCTGCCAGGTGATAAGGCAAGGGTTGTTAAGGAACTTCAGGCAGAGGGTAAAGCTGTGGCAATGGTTGGAGACGGAATAAACGATTCTCCTGCCCTCGCACAGTCGGATATAGGGATAATAGCTATCGGTAGCGGCTCTGATGTTGCTAAGGAAACGGGTGGGATTATACTGGTGAAAGATGACCTCAGGGATGTAGTAAAGGGCATAAAGTTGTCAAAGGCAACTATGCGAAAGATTAAACTGAACCTCTTCTGGGCATTCATCTATAATACAGTTGGAGTCCCCATTGCTGCCTTTGGTCTTCTAAATCCTATTATCGCATCAGCAGCCATGGCTTTAAGCTCTTTATCTGTTGTCAGTAACTCAGCCTTGCTAAAAAGGGTGAAGATATAGGATGCAAAGAGTAACTTTATACCCTTGAAAGGAGGATATGACCCCGAGATAGCCGAGGGCATACTCTATCCTGAAAAATACTCCTTTTCATCCTTTGTGGTGCCGCTGTAGGCGGCATGAGTGACTTGTACATAATCATTCCTGGCATAGTTGGTGTGCACCTTTTCCATGTTCTGTGGCTCTTGTAAGAGATAGTTCTACCCCTTCTTTTTCGAAGTCTCCCGCTCCAATTCTTCGGCTATTTGGTGGCAGGAGAGGGCACTATTACCTCCAGGGCCCTTGGAACAATTCTGAATCTGGCCGGAAGAGGCATTATATATTCCCCATCGGCATAGACGTGAAAGGGATCCTCCGAAGATATTTCTATTTCCCTGGCTCTGAATATGGTTATATTGGGATCTTTGATATGCTGGCCGGAGAACACGGTGGGGAAGACTCGGATGAAGTGAAATCTAGAGACTTCCTTAACCAGGCAGATATCAAAAAGGCCATCATCCAGCTCAGCGGCAGGGGCTATCTTCATGCCACCTCCGTAGCTTCTACTATTGGCTACCGCAATGAGCATGGCTTTCTCTGCAGATAGTTTCCCATCGCAGTTGAAGTGGAAGTTGCTGACTCTGAAGCTGGTGAGAGCGCGGAAGGCCGCAAAAGTGTATTTGGCTGGGCCGCGAGCTTTGATGGCCATTTTATTAGCTATCTCGGTGACCACAGAGTCAAATCCGGTGCTGGCCACGCCCACGGAATAAGCGCCATTGGCTATGCCCAAATCGATTGTTCTGGTATAGGCCTTCTCCAGTGTGCGACAGGCGGCAGGGATGTCCCGCGGGATCTGCAGGCAGCGAGAGATATCGTTGCCGTTTCCGATGGGAATGATACCCAAGATTGCTCCTGTCCCCAAGATGCCGTTGACCACTTCATGAACAGTCCCATCGCCTCCTGCGGCTACAATCTTTCGGAATCCCTCCGCTACAGCTTTTCGGGCCAGCTCAGTGGCTTCCTTAGGGCGCGAGGTCTTGACCAGCTTGAATTCCAGCTTTAGATCCTCCAGAGCCCTTTCTATCTGGGGTATATACTTTTCTCCCCTTCCTCCGCCACAGGCAGGATTTGCTATCACAAAGAGAGTCATAATTTGTCTCCTGGGCTGATACATTTTGACATTTAGACGTTGTTGATGTAGGCTTTAGTTTGTCGCAAACGGGTTGGATCTTCAAGGAGCTTCTCACTCTTAAGTAACCAGGAGAATAGCGGAAATGAATGCGCTCAATATTTTCAATCGGATTGTTATGGTTCTTCTCCTCCTCGTGGTGATATTCATCTCCTCCATCCTCATGGTAGACACCTTCATCAATGTCATTGACTCCTCCACCGTGCTGGGTGCCATTAGCCCTACCCTTGACTTTCTCCGCCCCTTTGGCCTGGCCGGCATTTTGTTTTTGGTTCTTCTTATCTCCATTCTTCTGCTGATCCTTGAGCTTTACATCCGGAGGCCGCAGACGGTCACGGTGGCCAATCTTAAGACCGGAAAAGCCAGGATCTCCGTCGCCTCTATTGCTGATCAGATAAGACAGGATGTAATCAAGGTCAGCGAGATTCACAACGTGAGGGTCAGAGTTGAGCCCAAGGGTAAGGGCATCGTGGCCCGCCTCCTGGTGGAGATCAGTCAGGATATAGATGTACCCAGTAAGACCCAAGAGGTGATGCAGGTAGTCCAGAACACTGTCTCCTCCAAGCTGGGTCTCAAACTGGTAGACACCAAGATGACCCTTATCTACGTACCACCTGCTTCTCCGAGGCCAGGAGGGATGCTGGTGTCCCAGGCACCCGCTACCCCCCAGGTTACAGAGAGCACAGGGGCACGGGAAGGGGTCGAAGGACAGTAATCGAGCACAAGAGGGCGTCGTGCCCCCTTATCTCATAAGAAACAGGGCCAGGAAGCTGTCGGTTTTAACCGACATAGGAATGGCCCTTGACTCTTTTCCTTTAATTTGATAGTGTTACGGCTATGAAGCTGGTCATAGGCCAATCTCTGCAAGCCAAAGGAACGAAAGGCATCAAGTGTGCCCTGAAACATCTATCAGGCAAAGAGCAGAGATAGCCCACAATATCGCCGGGGTCCTTAGGACGCTCGGCGATGGGGTCCCGTAAACGACCCCTTAATCAACGCCCCTGGTGCGGCAGTTGAAAGCTGACTGCTTTAGCTGTCAGTAGTTTACAGTGCACCCCACACGGCCGCACAATAAAAGATAGACGACTTTTCAGTCGTCTATCTTCACTACATTCTCTTTCCTCTTACCACAATGTGTGTAGGACATCGGCGTCGCAGCCCTAAGCATACAAACAACTTACCTCACAAGGGCGCCTTTTGGAAGTTTTCACACAAGTGAACTAAACTTGGCGGAACTGCAAAAACCAGATTTTTGATTAATTTGGCACCTAATTTAGCTTCAGAAAAAGGTGGTAAAGAGTCAGTTTTGACCTTTTTGCAGGAACGCCAAACTTTCTTTTTACTAATTTTGCCTGACCCTTGCCTGAGTTCCATATTAGGCTACTTTTTGTCCTATTCTGGTTTTACCTCCTCTGCCTGTTCTTCACCGGCCTCAGCGGCTTTAGAGACAGCGCTCTTGATATCCTCCACTCGCTCAGCCACTTTTTCAGCAATTTCCGTCACCCTTTTTCTACCAACCTCGATTCCTTCTCTTGCCTTCTCCATCGCTGTATCTACGGCTTCCTTGCCCTTTTCGTAGTATTCTGTCCCCCTCTCCTTGAGCTCCCGCCTCAGCTCCGTCCCTGACTTTGGAGCATAGAGCATACCTAAAAGAGCACCTGCGAAGAGTCCCAAGACAAAACCTATTCCAGCAGCAAATCCTACGTTAAACCCTCTATCATATTCAGCCATACCAATCACCTCGCTTTATATAGTGTTCTCTAACCTTACTGGAGCGTCCGACGGGAATCGAACCCGCAACATTCAGCTTGGGAAGCTGACATTCTACCTTTGAATTACGGACGCTCT
This sequence comes from uncultured Actinomycetota bacterium, assembly GCA_964469465.1. GTDB lineage: Bacteria > Actinomycetota > Humimicrobiia > Hakubellales > Hakubellaceae > Hakubella. The sequence goes on along the minus strand of CAYYBB010000037.1, from coordinate 2,613 downwards.
GATATCATTCTACCATTTCCGATTATTTTTTCAACTCCGCGACTGGCGTGGGACTGTCCCAACATCGGTAGGAATTTTTGACCAGTTTTCAATTTTTTTTAACATAGGAATTTTTGACCATCTACGGTAAGCAAGACAAAAGTCCTACTCAATGGACATAAGTGAGCACTTCAATGTTACTGAAACCGGTGCCCACCGATTATGGGACGATTACACTGGCGTCGAACTCAGGTCTCTTATGTTTAAGAGATCCATGGTGCTTTGATGTACCTTTGCTGTCAGCTAGTTTATTGGTGTTTGCATAGCAACTTATCTTAAAGAGGAGTAGATGTACAAGAGGAGGAAAAGGCCTGAGGCGATGGCAGATAGCCAACTGGCTATTTGATCACCATTGGAACGTAGTAATAGGAAGAGGAGAAAGCTGGCCAGAAAGAGAACTCCGTTCAGGAGCTGTTGCCTGAGACGAAAAGCCTGTCTTCCGCTGGTAGAGTCACTCCGACTAGCAATTCGGACTTCCAGCTTTCCCGCATTGGCCTTGGTCAGGAATTGCTGCAATTGCTGGGGCAGGGTGGTGAGCGCTACACCGAGCTCCTTGACCTCATCGATAATTCTATTTATCCAGTCCTCCTCTTCAGCACTTATAAGCTTGCTCACGTAGGAGGCCAGGATCTCGATCAAGTCTACCTCAGGGTCGAGCCTGGCGCCCAGGCCGTTTAAAAGACCTAGAGTCCTGCCAATGAGGATGAAATCATTGGGAATCTGAATGGCCAACGTGGAGTGTAAGAGTCTGTGGAGCTCTCGGCCTTCTTTAGAAAAGTTCATCTTTTTGTATTGGGAGATGGATAGATTTCCGTATTTTTCTATGAGAGTGCTGATGAACTTCTCTAAAGCTCCGAAGTCTTGATCCGGCAGAAGGATGCCTATCCCTACCAGTCCCTGGATGATCCCCTGGGGGTCTTTATGGACAAGGGAGACAAGAAGATCCCCTAGCCCCTGCATTAGAGAAGGAGGGATGTCTTTGGCTATGCCGAAATCCACGAAGGCTATTCTCGGACCGGGCTGGACAAAGATGTTGCCCGGATGGGGGTCGCCGTGAAAGCATCCGTCCTTTAGCGTCATCTTACAATAAGCATCCAGCAGGAGTCGGGTCACTTTTGTCCTATCTATGCCAGCTTCTTCGATTTCCTCTACCTCAGTAATCTTGATGCCTTCCACAAATTCCAGGGTGAGGACTTTCTGGGTAGTGAGATTCCAGACTACACGGGGAATAATAATTCTCTCATCGCTCTGGAAATTTTGCTTGATCCTTTCGGCATTATGGCCCTCATGGATGTAATCCAGCTCTTCATGTAGCACTTTGGAGAATTCGGAATATATCAGGTCGAAATTGATATCTTTCCGAATTTTGCTTAGGATGCCCGTCATCCACTTCAAAGTGGCCAGATCGGTGGCTACTATTTTCTCAATCCCTGGGTACTGGATCTTGACAGCCACTCTCTGGCCCGAGGGGAGAGTAGCTGAATGAACTTGACCGAGGGAAGCTGCTGCTATCGGGCTTTCCTCAAAGGAGGAATATATAGCTTCAGGAGGGCCTCCAAGTTCTTGGATAATCCGCTCCCTTATCTGGGAGAAGGGCACAGGCGGGACCTCATCTTGGAGCTTGGAGAGCTCCTCCAGATATTCTAGGGGCATGAAATCCGCTCTGGCGCTGATGAATTGCCCAATTTTAATGAGGACGCCCTTATGTCTGAGAGCAGCCTCCCTTATCCTGATGGCGTTCTTTCGGTTCAGGCCCGATATCTTCCTGTTTTGATAGTTTTTGCCCAAAATTTTGGCCAGCAAGAAAAGCAGGTAATAGCTGGAAAGCACCCTCAGGAATAGGAAGGTTATTTTCAGGAATCTTACCTTGAAGTATATCTTTTGGTCCATTACTCCTTTTTCATTCATAGCTCATCTTTTGTTTGGATTTGTAGAGATAGGGGATATCTTTCGGCAAATAGCTTTCCAGATTGGTGGGTGGACATGGCTGAGATTGGGTAAGCTTACGCAGTGATCCCGAAAGTTTACGCTTCAGAAAAAATTCTTTCCCTTACCCTTCCACACGGTGGTATTTCCTCGACCATCTCCAGTAGAAAACTTTTGGTCAGAATGTTTTCATTCTGCGGTTCCTTCCTCTGGGCCCTTTTCCTCTTCCCTTTTCTCCTCCCTTTCCTCCTCTTCAGCCAGCATGGCATCCAGTTCTTCAGCCACTTCTCTCAGCTCTCGGCGGAGCTCCTCCCGGATGTCCTTATGTTTGGCTTTGAGAGTGCTGAGTTTCTTGAGGAGCTTCTTTCTGCGCTCGGCCACTCGTTTCTCGATCAGGCCGGCCAGGATCAGGCCAGTCAATAGCAGTTTTCTTCCATTTTTGGTCATTCTTATCGCCTCCTTTAGCGATAGATCTTTAACTTTTTGGTAGAAGACTTCGGTCTTTTTCTAAAAGTAGCACAATTTCCTTCAATTAGCGAGGTCTCTGGGAAAGTGAAGAGAACTTGTCAAAACCAATCCCCAAGTGCTAAGCTTCCTTACACAGAGTAAGGAGGTTATTGCTCAGATCAGAGAATTTACGAGGTAGAC
>CAYYBB010000036.1:0-14234 GCA_964469465.1 uncultured Actinomycetota bacterium | reverse complement strand
AGTGGTGGACAGAATGAACCGAGAAGCCCTGCAATTCATTGCGGGGAGTCGTCACCATCCCAATAGGCCCTCTCCCGACAGTTCTTCTTGCCCTCCGTGGTTCTGGGCGCTTGATCTTCCGAGTCACCAACAGTCCGCTCAATGAGGGCTCGCAGGGAATTAGTTTGGAGAAACCCCCTCCCCAAGGCTTACGTCTAAAGGCAAACAGGCTGGCCCTCGTTCCTTGAGATTCATTTTTTAGGAAACTACGGGCAGTATCTGGCAAAGGATCTACACAAACATAGAAGGAGGAGTCGTTTTGAAAATTTCGGTCAGACAGATTGCTATTGCTGGTCTTCTGGGTAGCATCGCTATTCTTTTGGGGGTTACCCCTCTGGGCTTCATCCCTGTACCAACTCCGGCTGCTCACGCTACCATCATGCATATCCCGGCCATCATTGGAGGCGTGCTAGAGGGCCCCGTGGTAGGAGCTTTTGTCGGTCTCATCTTTGGAATATCCTCCTTCCTCAATGCCACCATTCCAGTCTTTAAGGATCCTCTCGTGGCCATTGTCCCCAGGTTCTTTATCGGCATCGCCGCCTATTACAGCTACGTCTCGTTCTTAAAACTTTTCCGAAACAACTTGATCCTATCCAGTGCCGGGGCTGCGGTGGTGGGCACAGCCACTAATACGGTTCTAGTGCTTTCCGCAGCCGTTCTGCGTGGTTTCTTTCCGCCTGAAGTGGCAATATCTATTGCTCTAGTTCACGGAATTCCGGAGATCGTAGTAGCTTCCCTTATAGTAGTCCCTGTAGTGAAGGGAATAGAGGTGATGAGGCGCTCCAAGGTTGCGCGAACAGCTCGTCGGACCAGAGACAAGGGTTGAGGTCGACCTGGCGTGAGGGCATCTTCGGATTATCTCATCTCTTTAGAGAAAGTTAGTTTTACCTACAACCCTGATTGCGCTGATCCGTTCCTGGCCCTCTGTGGGGTAAGCCTGATTATAGCCAGGGGAGAGTTTGTCACTGTTGTGGGTCCTAATGGGTCCGGCAAGTCTACTTTGGCCAGAATTCTGAATGGCCTCCTCTCCCCCACCTCAGGACAGGCTTGGGTCGTAGGCCTCTCTACTGCGGTTCCTGAAAACCTGCTTCAGATAAGAACCTCTGTGGGAATGGTCTTTCAAAACCCGGACAACCAGATTGTAGGTCATACGGTGGAGGAAGATGTAGCCTTTGGCCCGGAAAACTTGAACCTGCCTTCCTCAGAAATCCGGGAGCGGGTAGAGGTGGCTCTGGAGGTGGTGGGCCTGCAAAGGTACCAGCTTTTCAGTCCCAGAGTGCTTTCCGGGGGCCAAAAACAGCTTCTGGCCATGGCCGGGGTCCTGGCCATGCGGCCCCAGTGCATGATTTTGGATGAGCCTACCTCCATGTTGGATGCCCGACACCAAGAGAAAATCCTGGCTTTAATCCGTGACCTAAACCAAAATCTCGGCACCACCATAGTCCTTATCACTCACAATCTGCAGGAAGCCTTGTGGGGGCAGCGTAGTCTGATCATCAGTTCGGGCAGGCTGGTCTACGATGGTGATTTGCGGCCCCTTTTGGGGACGCCTGAGAAGCTGGCCCGCTTGGGAATCGAGGTTCCTCCGGTAGTCCGCATCGCTCAGGCTCTGAGAAACAGAGGCTATGCCCTGCCCCACGGAATAGTGACGCCTCGGGAGCTGGTGGACTCTCTATGCCCGTCTGCCTAAGAGAAGTTTCTAAGATCTATAACCAGAACACTCCCTTCGAGGTGCGGGCTGTGGACGGCGTGTCCCTGGACATAGGTCGGGGCGAACGCATTGGTCTGGTAGGCCCCACGGGGTGTGGCAAGTCAACTCTGGCCCAGATTATAGCTGGTCTTCTTGCGCCCACCACAGGATATGTGGAGATCGTGCACGAGGCGAGGGTGCCGCTCCAGGCTCCATCCTCCCCACTGATCTCTTTAAAGGACGGGAGGGGCCCCGTTGTAGGACTGGTCTTTCAGAACCCTGAGGATCAGTTCTTTAGGCCAACGGTATTCGAGGAGATAGCCTTTGGCCCTAGAAACCAGGGCTTGAGGCAGGAGCCCCTGGTGGAAAGGGTGCAGGAGTCCATGCGTGCTGTGGGGTTAGAGTACGAGCTATTTAAAGACCTGTCTCCTTTCTCCTTGAGCCGAGGGGAACAAAGGAGGGTCGGTATCGCTAGCGTCCTGGCTCTGCGTCCCCATTTTCTGATCATGGATGAACCCATGGCTGATCTAGACTCAGCAACACAAAAGCGGGTGCTCCACTATATAAAGACAACCAACCTCTGCCAAGGACTGACTACCATAGTTATTACCCACCACCTGGACTATCTCTTGGGTTGGGCTAGCCGCATTCTGGTCATGTGCGAAGGGAGGCTTGTCTTTGATGGGCCGCCAGAAAGGGCCTTTAGCGACCCAACGAAGCTAGACCAGGCAGGTGTGCGGCCGCCCCAGCTAGGGGAACTGGTCTATTTGTTGCGGGAAAAGGGAGTTCTCTTTTGCACAAACCAACTCCTCACCGAGAGGGAAGTTGTGCAACAGATTGTGGCCGCCTCTCCCTATCCTTCCGAGGGCCCTTCCTCCAAGGGGGGTGCTTGATAGTGGAGCACCTCTCTTCTTTTCTCTTCCTCCCTAAGAGGGGGGTTCTGTCCCGCATGGATCCCCGGGTAAAGCTTTTGCTTTTTTTGTCCCTGGTCAGCTTGTTGTTTTTTTTAAGGAGTTGGCAAGAGTATATCCCTCTCTACCTCGTCTTGGCCGTAGCGGTCGCCTTGTCTGACATCTCTTTGCGTGACATGTTTCACTTGTCCAGGCCAGCGGTAGCAATCACTTTCGTCTTCGTCCTTTTTAGTATTGTTTTTTATCGAGGCCCCGCTCATGCTGTTTATCTGGACTGGGGGTGGCTAACCCTTACTGAAGAGGGATTAGTGAGCGGAGGTTTGCTGGCCCTGCGGGTCTTTGCTCTATTGATCGTTTCTTATCTCTACACCCTGACGTCCTCTCCCTCAAACATAGTTAACGGACTTGAGGGAGTGCTTGGATTCTTGAGCCGCCTGCGCCTACCCATACGCGAGTTCATCATGATTTTGACCATAGCCTTTAGTTTTCTTCCTATCCTGCTACAAGAAGCGGCAAGGCTGGCTGTGGCCCAGAGGGCGCGGGGCGCGGCCCCAACGAGGTGGGGGCTCCTAAGAAGGTCCTTGTATCTAGTCTCGGTGTTGTTGCCGCTATTCTTGAGTTTATACCGCAGAGCTGAGGAGCTGGCTTCGGCCATGGAGTCGCGCTGTTATTTGCCGGGCATGAAGAGATCGAAGCTTAAGCCCCTGCACATCTCAGCAGTTGATGTCGTTGCGGTGGCAGTCGTGGGCGCCGCCGTCTTATACATTTGGCTGACCTAGATCCAGCACTCTGGCTTAGACTATACGAGGCATTCCAGCCACAGTCGCGCTGTTCCATCTCGCTATAGGCCCTACCCTATTCTTACTGGCATGATCAGGTACAGGAAATTGTCATCGCCCCTGGGTTTTAGGAGGCCCGGCTTTAGTGGGCTGTCTATCTTAAACTCCAGAATCTCCTCTTTAATGCTGGCAAGCCCGTCTAAGAAGAAGGTGGGGTTAAAGGCTATCTCCCGATCCACCCCACTATATTGTATGGGTATTTCCTCCCTCGCCTGACCGACCTCTCTGGTGCTGGCCGAGATGATTAGCCTATTGGGAGTAAAGAAAAATCTTACCGGCGTGTTATTCTGGGCCAGAGTGGAGACTCTTCTTACTGTCCCTTCAAGCTGAGTTAGCGGTAACTCAATGACTGTAGTGTATCCGCTCGGGATCAACTGCTGGTAGGGAGGATACTTTCCAGAAATTAGCCTGGTTATTACGCTGTGACCGTTCATATCGAAACGCATTTGATTACTAGTAAGGGTTACGTGTAGAAGTGGCTCGCTGTCCTTAGGGCTTTCTCTTGGCTGCATACGGCTGACCTCTGCAACGGCTTTGGCTGGTACGATTACTTCCTCCTCAGGTACCTCCGAGTCTATATTAGCTTCGCTCACCGCTAAGCGGTAGCTGTCAGTAGCCACCATTTTGATTTTTTTATCTTTGAAGTGAAGGAGAATTCCAGTCAGAACAGCTCTGGCCTCATCCGTGGAAGCGGCCCTCACTACCTGTCGGGCTAAGTGGCTAAAGGTTGATAGCTTTAGGGTTACTGTCTTAGGACCGGTAATTTGAGGAAGTTCTGGAAAATCAGCCGGGCTTAGAACCCTGATCTTAAACTCGGCGTTTTGGCAGGTGATGTTAACACTGCCTTGCTCGGGCACGAGTCTTAGTACCACAGCGGCCTCAGGAAGACTTTTTAAGATATCCGCCAGCAGCCTGGCCGGAGCGACTGTCTCGCCTGTCTCTACAATATCTCCATTTAGTTGTGTAATTATGCTCATGTCAAGATCTGTGGCTATCAAGGTGATGGTTTTAGCCGCCGTTATTTTTATGCCAGAGAGGATAGGGAGAACACCCTTAGTCGAGATAGCTTTGGATGCTATTTGGACTTTTTCTAGTAACTCTTCTTTTAAACATCGTATCTCCACTTTTTCCTCCTCGAGTACTAATACTATTGTTTTATAATCTCTTTTAGTAGGAATAGTAAGTTGTGTGGAATCTGTTTATACATCAAGCCCCTATAAATAGCGAACAAGTAATGGCCATGTGGAAATTTTTGTTAACAAAGGGCGGACTTCCCAACAACGCCTACTCCAGGTAGAGAAAAACCAAGTTTTTAACAAGAGTTTATAACCATTTCCACAAAAATTTCTCCTGCCATTGTCTCCTGTATTATACTGGCTTCAAAATGATAAACGGACTTTTATGTCTCTGCTTGAAATGTATGTTTTTAGAGATATAAGGCAAGACATACCGGCATTCAACTGGTGGTCTTAATGCGACTTGTAATCTCTTGTACCTGTTTGTAGGTCTCACTATCTTCATTAAGAGCTTTCTTTATTTTATTAACAGCGTACATAACAGTGGTATGATCGCGCCCCCCAAAAGCCTGTCCAATTTTAGGCAGAGATGCATCTGTAAGCTCCCTGGATAAGAACATGGCCACCTGGCGGGGGTGCGCAATATCGTGCGCTCTTTTACTACTAATTAGCTTGGCTGCCGATATAGAAAAATATCGGGCTACTTCTTGAAGAATTCTTTCGATGGTGATGACCTTGGCTGTGTCGTCGGGCAGGATATCTTGGAGCACGGCCTTAGCAATAGAGATATCTACTGCTGACCCACTAAGAGAAGCTTTAGCCACTACCCTGATTAAGGCCCCCTCTAACTCCCTTATATTAGTTTTTATTTTGGAAGCGATAAACTCCAGAACCTCATCAGGAACATGAAAATTTTCTCTTTCCGAATTCTTCTTTAAAATGGCTATTCTTGTCTCTAGGTCTGGAGGTTGTATGTCAGTAATCAAACCCCATTCAAAACGTGAGCGCAGCCTTTCTTCTAAAGTAGAAATGTCTTTAGGGGGGCGATCGGAGGTAATAACAATCTGCTTGTTGGCATTATGGAGAGCGTTAAAGGTGTGGAAAAACTCCTCCTGAGTTCTGGTCTTGTCTTCCAGAAATTGGATGTCATCCACCAGTAGGACGTCGTTATTGCGGTACCGGGACTGGAAAGCCACAGTCTTATCGTCCTTAATAGCATTAATGAACTCGCTGAGGAACTTTTCTGTGGACACGTACTTCACGGTTAGATGAGGGTGCTGCCCAGCGACATAGTGGCCAATGGCGTGAAGCAAATGGGTCTTGCCCAGCCCAGAGCCTCCGTAGATGAAAAGAGGGTTGTAGGCGGCACTGGGAGCCTCGGCAACGGCCAGAGCAGCGGCGTGGGCAAAGCGGTTGCTACTGCCAATAACGAAGGAGTCAAAGGTGTATTTGGGATTGAGAGCCGCGCGCTCATGTCGGGGGAGATCCTTGGTTCTTGTGCGCGTAGGAGGGAAAGAGGGTTGTTCGGAGGACTGTTCCCCCTCCTTCTCTGCCACGGTGATCACGACCTGGAAGTTCTGGTCTAAAACCCGCTTTATAGAAGCATTGATCAGGCCGGCATATCTAGACTCCAGCCACTGTTTAGCAAAAAGGTTGGGAGCGGAGATAACAAAATTGTCCCTCTCAATAGCAACAGGCTTGGTGTTTTCAAACCAGGTCTTGAAGGTAGGGGTATTTAGCTCCTGTCTAATGAGATTCAAAGTCTGATCCCAGATAAGCTGGACTTGTTCCTTCACTGCTATCCTGCTCTAAGTGTGCGCGAGTTGTTTCAGGTATTCCAGGCCCTTGTTGGTGACTCTGCGCTTTCCCTGGCTGCCAGAGGTTATGAAACCGGCGTGTTCCAAAAAGGTTAATTCGCGGTAGGCTGTGGTGAGGCTGATGTCCAGCTCCTCGGATATGCGAGTGGGACCTACCTCTTCCAGCTCCGTGACCAGGGAAAGAACCATGCTCTGGCGGCGGGTCAAGGATACCCGCTCGTCTCTGCTGGCCGTCTTGGGTTCTATATTATCATTATCGGCCTTTTTCTTCATCTCTTTAGGAAGAGCCAGAGTAACCACAGTGCCACATTGCAGGTTATCTTCTATAGTCACCTGGCCTCCAGAAAAGGACATCGTCTCCTTGACAATAGGGAGCCCGGACCCAACCCCCCGGATATACTTCTTCATCTCTCCTCGGGCGGTGGTAAAGCCCGGTTCGAAAATCCTGGTTTTGTCCGGAATGCCCGGGCCCTGGTCAGAAATGCGAATTACGTTACCCCCCTCGTAAATATTGATAATGACTTCCTGGAAGTTGGCATGGATCAGGTTCTCGACTACTTCGCGTATGGTGGTATAAGGAACCGCGCCCCCCTTTTGCTGGGAAAAATTGTAGGTTTTCTCGCTCAAAAGATCCATAAGTTGGCGGACCCCTGGAGCCTTGAGATCAACTATTCTGGGGGTGGAGGTAAACGAATCATATATAGCTATGCGGACCAGAGGGGGAAGGGGCAGCTTGGGTTTATGGTCTTCACCAGAGGGCTCCAGGTCGGCCTTGCTTTCTTGAAGCACCTTGTGCAAGAACTCTTTCACAGCTCAGTTCCTTCCGTAGTTTTCCTGAAAAGCAGCCTGGGCCGCTCAGATTTCAACACCAGACAATTTATAAAATGCCCTACTGGGTAGGGCTTTTCAGCCTGAAACGAAAAGGTAGTAATATAATTTGAGTAGGTATTTCGCCGTGTTTTCCACAGACAATTCCACAGGTGTGGAAAACATCGATGGCGCGGGAAAAGTACCAATGCCGTAATATGAGCCGCGACAAATAACCATAAGCCGTTTCCGCCACTTTCATAAAAAAAGAGGTTAAAGGAATTATAGCAGAGGGTTAAGGCACAAAGCAACAGACCTGGCCGAAGGCCAAGAAGGTATTTCGGGGGACTGTGCCAGAGGTGGAATTTCAGGTGGGCGCCGAGCGCCTGGATATCGCCCTTGACACCCAAAAAAATAAGAGGCTATAATAGCCCATACTCTCAAAAGACACCCCGAAGAGACCTATACAGGAGCGCACATGAAGCGGACCTACCAGCCTAAGAACAGAAAAAGGAGCAAAATTCACGGGTTTCGGGCCAGAATGAGCACCGCGGGAGGCAAAAGAGTTATTAAAAACAGGAGAGATAAGGGGCGGAAAAGGCTGACTGTTTAGATTATCAAGAGGTAAGCATGCCAGAGCGGATGGTTGGAGCATTGAAGCGGGGCAGAGAGTTTAGAAGAGTCTATAAGGAAGGGAAATCCGTCTCAAACAGGCTGCTCGTCCTTTACTACTTAAAGGAGGGAAGCGCAGAAGAGATCACCAGGGTGGGTATCACTGTGGACCATAGAGTCGGCTCAGCGGTGCACAGAAACAGGGTGAAAAGGCTGATTAAGGAGTCGGTCAGGAGCAAGGCAGGGATTGCGACGCCAGGATATGAGCTGGTTGTGGTAGCTAAGAACGATAGCTGCCATCGGAATTTCCACGAGATAGACCAAAGCATTGGCTCCCTGCTACAAAAAGCAAGGATTATACCGGGATAGGTGCTATGAAGCGAGCCCTCATTTTAGCTATCAAGGCGTACAAGAGGTTTGTCTCTCCCCTAGTCCCCCCTTCCTGCCGATTCCAGCCCAGCTGCTCCATATACGCTGTGCATGCCGTGGAGAAATATGGAGTACTGAAAGGGAGCTGGCTGGCTGTTTGGAGAATAGTTAGGTGTAACCCCTTTTCCAGGGGCGGGTATGACCCCGTGAAATAAGGAGGAAGAAACTTTCTTGGACGCCATACTTAGGCCAATCGTTGATCTGCTACAGGTTATTCTTCAGTTTTATTACGACAACGTCTTTCAGAACTATGGGATAGCCATCATTCTTTTAACTATAACGGTAAGGGTCGTCCTTTTGCCTCTGACCATCACCCAGACCAAAAGCATGATTGAGATGCAGAAGGTCCAACCCAAGCTTAAGGCCTTACAGGAAAAGTACAAAAAGGACAAAGAGCGTCTGCAAAAAGAGATGCTGGCCTTCTATCAGGAACACAAAATCAACCCTCTGGCTGGGTGCTTCCCGCTCCTGTTGCAGATGCCGGTCTTCTTTGCTTTGTTTCTAGTGTTACAAAAATACGAACCCCTCAAAGAGGCCTCTTTTTTGTGGATCAGCAGTCTGGGAAAGCCTGACCCTTACTATATTTTGGTAGTGCTGATGATGGCGACCACCTTTCTAACTTCTTATATGATCACGACTGACCCTAAGCAATCACAAATCGCCTATATTATGCCCATCGTCCTGGGCATTATCTGCATAAACCTTCAAGCGGGGATACTTCTTTATTGGGTGGTGACCAACCTGTGGTCCATAGGGCAACAGTACGTGATGGCCAAGCTCTATCCAAAACCGACGCCCGAGAAAGGGAGTTAGGGGGTTTATACAGTGGAAGGGAGACAGGAGGTAGAAAAATCTGCTGGCACCGTAGAAGAGGCCATCCAGGAGGCGTGTCTGGAGCTGGGGGCATCTCGAGATGAAGTAGAATTCGAGGTGCTGAGCGAGGGAACAAGGGGAATTCTAGGAATAGGGGGCCAGGTAGCAAGGGTAAGGGTTATTAGGAAGGAAGGGGCCGCCCCCAAAGCGCAAGGCTTCTTGAGGGGCCTAATCAGGTGCCTGGGCATGGCGGGGGATGTGAGGGTGTGGGAGAAAGACAATGATGTAGAAGTGAAGATATACGGGGATGATAGCGCTATTCTGATCGGAAGGCATGGCAGGACCCTCAACGCTATTCAGTTGCTTACTGAGATAGTGGCCAACAAGGGCAGCAACAGGAGGGTTAGGGTCCAGGTGGATATAGAGGACTATAAGGAGAGGCGAGCCGCAAAGCTGGCCGATTTCGCCAGAAAAATGGCTGACAAAGCGGTGAAAGAGAAAAGGGAGATTGTGTTGCGCCCCATGAATGCTTTGGAGAGAAAGGTTATCCATAACGCTTTGAATGAAGACTCACGGGTGACCACGGAAAGCATGGGGGTAGAGCCAAATAGGAAGGTGACCATAAGACCTACAAATAACGGGAGGACTGCTGCACCAGAGGCCCACTAAGGAGGGCTTCTTGTACGTTGTAGTGCCAGAGAAACGAAGACCCTATTAGAGTTTGGTGTAAGAAGGAGCCGGTGGATGTTAACCGACTCCCTTTTGGTTTTAGAGAAAATGTCAGGACGGGACCGTTCCGGGCAGGGCCCTGGCTATCTTGAACAGGGGTGAGTCTGTATGTATCGCCAGGACACCATAGTGGCCATCTCCACCCCCATAGGAGAGGGAGCTATTGGCATTGTGAGAATGAGCGGCGAGAAGTCGATTGAGATAGGAGATAAGCTGTTCATCTCCAAGAGAGGGAGAGCCATCCGGGAGATGGCAGATTATTCCATGAGCTATGGGCACGCCATCGACCCCTCTGATGGTGAGGTCGTAGACGAAGTTATCGTTTCGGTTATGAGGCCCCCCAGATCCTACACCAGAGAGGACGTGGTGGAGATCAACTGTCACGGAGGAATTGTTGCCCTAAAGAAAGTGATGGATTTGGCTGTGGAACTGGGGGCACGGGTCGCCGAGCCGGGAGAGTTTACCAGGAGAGCTTTTTTGAACGGCAGGATAGATCTGTCTCAGGCAGAGGCAGTCATTGACGTAATCAGAGCCAAAACGGAAGCCCAGCTGAGAGCGGCGATGCAGAGCCTGGAGGGAGGACTGTCATCGAAAATACAGAACTTGAGATCCCAGATTTTAGAGGTGTATGCCCACCTGGAGGTGGCGGTGGATTTCTCTGACGAGGATGCGGGCGCGCTACCGACGCAGGACCTGATTCGAAAGTTGTCGGAATGTCAAAAGGAGGCGGGGATGCTGTTGGCGGATGCCCGGAGGGGAAAGATTCTGAAAGAGGGCATCAAGGTAGGAATTGTGGGCCGACCCAATGTGGGAAAATCTAGTTTGTTGAACGCCCTTTTAAGAGAGAGACGAGCTATTGTGACCTCAATCCCCGGAACCACAAGGGATGTCATTGAAGAAACCATTAACATTCAAGGAGTGCCGTTCAGGTTGCAGGATACGGCGGGGATAAGGGATACCTGGCATGAAGTAGAGAAGATGGGGGTTGAACTCAGTTTGAAGACCATGGACGAGGCAGACGTGGTGCTTTATGTAGTGGACGGGAGTGAACCTTTGACAAAGGAGGATCTGGAGATCGGCAGGAAACTGGGGTCTCAAAAAGCGCTTGTGGTGGTGAACAAGATAGATCTGCCGGTTGTGGCAAAGCTGGACGAGCTGAGACGAGTGACGGGAGAGAGAAAAGAAATTAGGATATCGGCGACCAAAGGGTGGGGACTGGAGGATGTGCAGAAAGAGTTAGTAGAGCTAGTGTTTGCGGGAGAGTTGGGTTGGTTGGACGAGGCTATCATGGTTAATGCTCGTCAGAAAGAGCTCCTGGAGAGGGCCCAAAGAGCCATCACGTCAGGCAAAGAGGCTCTGGAGGCGGCGATGTCGGAGGAATTTGCAGCAGCCGATGTCCGAATTGCCTATGAGGCGCTGGGGGAGATTGTGGGAGAGAAGAGCGGAGAAGACCTCCTGGACAGGATTTTTAGCGAATTTTGCATAGGGAAGTAAACGTTTGAGGTAGAACATTGGAAGGTGCCGCAAACGGTCTATTGAGCGCATGTTCCACGTGGAACATGCGAAGGGAGGCAGTGGGTCCCTTGCTCGGGGGAGATTTTGCAGGGGTGACCATTTGGGAGTTGGGACGCCCCAACAGCCACCGGTCCACGATAGGAATGGAAAGAGCAATGCGGATCCAGGTGTTGGCCAGCAAAGTTGCTGAAAGCACCGCTTGCAGACAGGAAGAGCCATGAGGAAGAACCTGTCTAGCTACGATGTAATCGTCATAGGTGCCGGGCATGCGGGCTGTGAGGCTGCCCTGGCCTCGGCCAGGATGGGCTGCCAAACTCTCCTTCTGACTATTAACCTGGACACAATAGGGCTGCTACCTTGCAGCGTGTCCATCGGTGGTCCGGGCAGAGGACAGTTGGTACGAGAGATCGACGCCCTGGGGGGAGAAATGGCCAAAGCCGTGGATGAGACTTATATCCAAATGAGAGAGGTCAACCTTAATAAAGGGGCAGGAGTTAGAACCCCGAGGGCGTTGGTTGATAGAAGGGCCTACGGCCTGAGAATGAAGCAGAGAGTGGAAGGACAGGGGAACCTTCAACTCCGCCAGACCATGGTGGATGAGATAGGGGTAGATGAAAGAGGAAGGAAGCACATCTACACCCGACTCAAAGAAGAGTTTGTCGCGGAGAACGTTGTGGTTGCGACGGGGACTTTCCTGGAGGGAAGGAACTTTTTTGGATCCATGTCCATAGCGGCAGGCCGGCACGGAGAGATAAGTAGCGAGAGGCTTACCGAGTCCTTACGCAAATTAGGAATCTCCTTCGCAAGAGCAAAGAGGGCTACTCCCCCCAAGGTAAAGGCAGAGAGCGTGGATCTGGCAGTGCTGGAAATTCAAGAACCAGACCCCACCCCTTGCTTGTTTTCCCATGATTTGGTGTATGACGGGAGGGAGCAACTGAATTGTTTCATCACGCATACCAATGAAAGCACCCACCGGATCATCTTGGCCAGCCTGGCACACTCGTCCCTTTTGGCTACAGAGCCCCTGGGGAAGAGCAGCAGGTATTGCCCCTCCATCGAAGAAATGGTCGTGCGCCATGGAAAAGAGTGGCAACATAGAGTCTTTCTACAGCCGGAGGGGCGAGGAGCCCAGGAATTTTATCTCCAGGGAGTACCTACCGCTCTCCCACCACCTGTTCAAGAGCAGATAGTGAGGCCTATGAAGGGGCTGGAGGGTTGCGAGATCACTACACCCGGCTACGCCGTGGAGTATGCTTACCTCTCTCCCCTACAATTGAACGTCTTTCTAGAGCACCGGAGCATAAAAAGGCTCTTCTTTGCGGGACAGGTGGCTGGGAGCAATGGGTACGAGGAAGCGGCTGCTCTGGGCCTGATAGCCGGCATAAACGCCGCTCTAAGGGCCAAGGGCAAAGAGATGCTGGTCTTAGACCGAACTCAGGCTTACACCGGGGTACTGATTGATGATTTAGCCTGCAAAGAGCAAAAGGAGCCCTACAGAATGCTTACCTCGAGATGTGAGTATAGGTTAGCTCTCAGGCATGACAACGCCGACCGTCCGTTGGCGGAGATAGGACATAAACTGGGATTGATCAGCCAGGAGCAAGTGGAGAGAATTAGAGAAAAGTACATGCGCGTCACCTTCTAACACGAAGCATGTACAGAAGAAGGCTGAGAGTTAAGATGACCACAATGTCTACGGCCAGGTAGGAATAGACTCCAATGTTTCACGTGGAACATGGAGAGGGAAAGGATGTAACTTGTCTTCGGCATTATGTTTCACGTGGAACATTTGGGTTCGGATGCTGGTTGATAGCGCGGATGGGAGAAGGAACACGTTCCACGTGAAACAAGAGAAGAGACACCACCTCCCTTGATAGCCATGTTTCAGAGGAAAAATTTGAGAGTTGGGATACGGTGATGGTATAGGAGAACCATGAGCAAGAGTTTCCCTAGCTACGATGTAATAGTCATAGGCGCAGGCCACGCAGGATGTGAGGCGGCGCTGGCCTCGGCCAGGATGGATTGCCAGACCCTCCTTCTGACCATCAACCTGGACAAGATAGCTCTCATGCCCTGTAATCCTGCTGTTGGGGGAATTGGCAAGGGCCAGTTAGTCCGGGAGGTGGACGCCCTGGGGGGAGAGATGGCTAACAACACGGATAAGTCCTTGATCCAGATAAAGGTGCTTAACTCTAGTAAGGGGCCAGCGGTACAGGCCCTGCGGGCCCAGACGGACAAGAAACGCTATGAATCAGAGATGAAGAAGACCGTCTTGGGACAGCACAATCTCTCTCTCAAGCAGGGCATAGCTGCGGGCATTCTGGCCACCCCAGAGGGCATCCAAGGAATTGTCACTCTTACCGGAGAGAGGTACTTTTGCAGAGCAGTGGTAGTGGCCACAGGAACATTTTTGAACGGGAGGATCGTCATCGGAGAGGTGGAATTTCCCGCGGGACGGATGGGCGAGTACCCTGCCATCCATCTCTCTGACAGCCTGCGCCGTCTGGGATTGACCCTGTCTCGCTTCCAGTCCGCCACCCCTCCCCGGGTAGATAGAAGATCCATTGATTTTTCCAGGCTTATACCTCAGCCTGGGGATGATATCCCCCTCTCCTTTTCCACCCGCAACCCTAAAAAAGTGCATGATCAGATTCGCTGTTATCTCACTTATACTAACGCCCGCACCCACCGGGTGGTTCGGGAAAACATCCATCGCTCGCCCATCAAGACAGGAGCCATCCAGACCCATGGGCCCCGCTATTGCCCCTCCATCGACAGGAAAGTGATCAACTTTCCAGACAAGGAACACCACCCCGTCTTCATCGAGCCCGAAGGTCGGGATACTCAGGAGATGTACTTGCAGGGCCTTACCACCAGCATGCCGGTAGAGATTCAGGAGAAGATTGTCCAGGCCACTCCGGGGCTGGAGAGAGCCAGAATTATGAGGCCAGGCTATGCTATTGAGTACGATTATCTCATCCCGGCCCAGCTCAAAATCTCTCTGGAGACCAAAGAGG
>CAYYBB010000035.1:4034-14280 GCA_964469465.1 uncultured Actinomycetota bacterium | reverse complement strand
ATATTTGTGATTAAGTCCTTACTATTTCTCCGAGAGCTACCTGAATTGTGACTATAGATTAACTGGCCAGACTTGTCAATACCGCGACCTCTATTCTGATGAATCTGAGCGCCGATCTTGCGGCCCCACGAAGTTTGCTTGTGAAAGTTAGTTCCGATATACTCTTTCATGGCTGCACCTCCCCACACAAACGAGGATGACGACACACATGAAGGACTCTTTTTTAAATTATCTAAGAGGGATGCTGATGGGGATAAGCGACTTAATTCCAGGAGTTTCTGGGGGAACGATCGCTCTTATACTAGGAATATACGAGCAATTTATCTCTTCTCTTTCGTTTGTTTTCTCAAGCCTTAAGAATATCAAAAGACTTTTGCAGTCCAAGGAATTCTCTTTTCTTTTGTCCTTGGGCCTTGGGATTTTAACAAGCATTTTTGGATTCTCGAGAGTTATGAAATTCTTGCTTGATAATTTTTCAGTACCGACATTTTCTTTTTTCATCGGGTTGGTAGGAGCAAGTATATTCTTGGTGGCAAGACAGGTCAAAAAAATTCATCGGCCATTGCTTATTTTTCTTGTTTTAGGATTTGTTTTTGGTTTTTTTCTTTCTGGCTCCTTTCACACACAGGTGTCTCACTCATTACCCTGGATCTTTTTTTCAGGATTTGTTGCAGTTTCAGCAATGGTTCTTCCTGGGATTTCGGGAGCGTATATCTTAACCATTCTAGGACAGTATGAGTATCTTTTGTCCGCTGTCATTTCTCTTCGTATACCGGTGATTGGGGTTTTTAGTGGGGGAGCACTTTTAAGTTTCTTTGTGATGTCAAATTTCTTAAAATGGCTATTGTCACGGCACCACGACGCGACCATTGTGTTTTTAATTGGTATTATGGTTGGAGGTTTGCGGAGCCTTGTTGTGCGAAGTATTGCTGAGCCTGTGACAATGGCCGTTTTCATACTTGTTGGAGTGTTTGTGGTTGTTCTCCTGGAGTCCCTCGCAGCCTTACGACGATCCTCATCCCAGGCTTAGATCTTGCTTGCCAGAGGACACCCGTCTAAAAACCGAGATACTTACCTATGATATCGCCGTACCTCACAAAGAGAGGAGCAAAGGTAAGAGAAACAATGGTTATTAATTTTATGAATATGTTCATGGAAGGACCCGCTGTGTCTTTGAAGGGATCTCCTACTGTGTCACCCACAATTGAAGCCGCGTGTGCTAGAGTGCCCTTTCCGCCGTACTCGCCTTTTTCTATAAACTTTTTGGCATTGTCCCAGGCACCTCCGGCATTAGCCATCATAATAGCAATTAAAAAGCCTGTTATCAGGGTTCCGGCAAGCATTCCGCCGAGAGTGTCGGGGCCGAGAAGCATTCCGACAAGGAAGGGTACGGCGATGGCCAGAACTCCAGGCAGCACCATCTCTTTGAGTGCCGCTTTTGTGCTTATGTCAACGCAGCCAGCCGGATCAGGTTTTTCTGTTCCTTTAAGAATACCCGGCATATCTCTGAACTGTCTCCTAACCTCCTCGACCATATGGAAGGCTGCCCGTCCTACCGCCTTCACGGTAAGAGAGGAAAGGAGAAAGGGCAGCATTGCCCCGATCAACAGCCCGCTCAGAACACCCGGATTCATTATGTCTATAGACTCGAGCCCAGTGACAGTGCTGTAGGCAGCGAAAAGGGCTATGGCGGTAAGTACAGCAGAGCCGATAGCAAAACCTTTAGCTATAGCCGCTGTTGTGTTGCCGACACTGTCAAGACTGTCAGTAGTCTTTCTAACCTCGGGAGGCAGTTTTGCCATCTCTGCTATACCTCCTGCGTTGTCGGCTACTGGGCCGTAGGCATCGATAGAGACACTCATCCCCGTTATGGAGAGCATTCCAAGGGCAGAGAGGGCGACTCCATAGATGCCATGTCCGGCTATTCCACCCGAGAAATAGGCTATCAGCATGGCGCTGACCACAGTAAGCATAGGGAGAGCCGTGCTACGCATTCCCGTTGCAAATCCTGCAAGAATGTTGGTAGCAGCACCTGTTTTGGCAGACTGGGCTATTTCCTTAACTGGTGTGTACTCATACGAGGTGTAGTACTCTGTAATTTTCCCGATGATAACTCCAGCCAAAAGACCCACAATTATGGACCAGAAGTAGCCCATTTTATCTACTCCCCACCACCATATTAATAGAAAGGTGACCAGAATCATCAGGGCAGAGCTTACATAGATTCCCATGTTTAGTGATGTGGAAGGACCACGACGCTCGCTTGTTCGTACGAAGAGTGATCCCAATATAGATGATATAATGCCGGCGCCGGCAAGAAACAGAGGTAGAGTAACAGCAAAGGGCTCCATGCCCAGTGCTATGGCGATGATTAGAGGAGCCACTATAGCTCCGATATAGGATTCAAAGAGGTCAGCTCCCATTCCTGCCACGTCTCCCACATTATCGCCGACCAGGTCGGCTATCACCGCAGGGTTTCTCGGATCATCTTCTGGTATACCCGACTCCAATTTGCCGACCAGGTCCGCTCCCACGTCTGCCGCTTTGGTGAAAATACCACCTCCGACACGGGCAAAAAGAGCAACAGAGCTGGCACCGAGGGCGAAGCCGTTTATAATCTCAGAGTGCCTGAACAAAAGAACCACCATACCAAGTCCTATCAAACCAAGGCCGACAACGGACATGCCCATCACGTTTCCTGCCCTAAAGGCGACTATCAGGGCGGCGACGCCCCTCTCATAGGCTGCCTGAGCTGTCCTGGCGTTTGCTTTGGTAGCGATAGTCATACCAATGAAGCCGGCAAGGGCAGAGGACGCAGCACCCAGAAGATAGGCAACAGAAGTCAAAATCCCGATGGTCCACCAGATGAGAACAAACATAAAGAGGACAAACATGAAGAGGATTTTATACTCTCTCCTAAGAAAAGCCCTTGCACCTCGCTGGATGGAGGTAGAGATATCTATCATATCGGAGTTTCCAGGACTTTGTCTCATTACCATATGGGCCTGATAACCTGCAAATACAAGAGCTGCCACACTAATAACCGGTGCTAGCCACAGAATTTCAAACAAGGTATCCTCCTGCTATTCAAAAAATATCTGCCGTAAAATATACCAATTTAATCGATAGGCAGCCCTCAGCCACAAGCAATGAAACCTGCATTAGTACTAGAATCCTGTGATTTTAGATGCTTCGGATAATGAAAAAGCTGCCCCACCATTAGCCGACTTAGATCAAGAGATCTCACCTGGCAATAGAAAGAAGGCAGATTGTAAAGCTGTAGTGTCCACCCAGTAGAGGCACGGATTGAAATCTCTGTCCCAAACAGGGTCAAGAGGCAAACTGAAAGCAGTTCTGCTAGGACCAGAATTCTCTCGCCCTCTCCTCTTCCAGCATCTCCTTGACTTTCATCACCCTTGTTCTCGACTCCCTCTCTATCTCATCAAGCTTCATGGTTATGAACTTAATGTTATCCTGCAGTTGTGGTATAAGAACATATTCCAGGGCGTTAACCCTTCTCCTTGTCTTCTCGATCTCCTCTGCCAGGACCTCTGCTGTCTTTTCAACCTCCGCCAGCTCCCCAAGCAAGAAAAGGGTCTTTTCCATCTGAAGAACCGTTGTATCGAGGATTGCCGGAGTCAAGGCGAGGCTGTAGCAGTCGACCTCCCCCTCTTCTTGGAGAGTTATCTCAGGGATGCGTACATTTAGAAGAGTTTTCTCCCTGATATCCACCCCTAACCTTAGCCTGGGGTAGAGGATCGACTCCTGGAACTCTCCGCCCAACATCTGGCCACGGGTGAGGACAGACAGGGTGTAGCTCTCTTTAAGTTCCTCCTCCGCCCGTCTCCTGACCTCTATGATTCTATCCAGGATAGCCATAAAGTTCTTCATCAGCTCGTCGAGCTTGTCCCTGAGAAGCTTGTGCCCCCTTTTGGCCATTTCAGCCCTTTTTTTGAGTTTTAAAAGCTCCATTCGGTTAGGGCTAATCTTTATGGGCATTTTCGTCTCCTGTTGCCAGAACTGGTATCTTTTGCTCCTTTTTCGCCTCAAGATACCTTTGGATCTGTGCCTCCGATACCCTCTTAAGCTCTTCCCTTGGGAGAAGCCCCAGAAGCTTCCAGCCCAGATCCAGAGTTTCCTCAATGGTCCGATTTTCATACTCACCCTGAGCGATAAACTTCTCCTCAAACTCGTCGGCAAACTCCACGAATTTTTTGTCCTCTTCGGTCAGGGCAGCCTCGCCCAGAATAACCATGAGTTCCTTGGCCTCACTGCCTCTGGCGTAAGCGGCAAAAAGCTGATTGGAAAGCGCTGAATGGTCCTCCCTGGTTTTCCCTTCTCCAATACCCTTCTCCTTCAACCGGGAAAGAGAGGGAAGAATGTCGATAGGGGGGTATATACCCTTCCTATGAATATCTCTGCTCAGCATTATCTGCCCTTCTGTAATGTAGCCGGTAAGGTCAGGTATGGGATGGGTCTTATCATCCTCGGGCATGGTAAGCACAGGTATCTGAGTAATCGACCCCTTTCTGTCCTTTATCCTCCCGGCCCTCTCGTAAATAGTTGCAAGGTCTGTGTAAAGGTAACCCGGGTACCCCCTTCTGCCAGGGACCTCCTTACGAGCGGCGGAAATCTCCCTGAGTGCCTCGCAGTAATAGGTCATGTCCGTCATAATCACTAAGATGTGCATATCCAGGTCAAAAGCCAGATACTCTGCTGCGGTCAGGGCTACCCGCGGAGTGGATATTCTCTCAACAGCCGGGTCGTCGGCAAGATTTATGAATATGACCGCTTTTTCGATCGCTGCCGTCTTCTTGAATTCGGAGATGAAGTAGTAGGCTTCTTCAAAGGTGATGCCCATGGCCGTAAATACTACCGCAAACTCCTCCTCCTTCCCCAGAACTGTTGCCTGGCGGGCTATCTGGGCAGCAATCCGAGGATGGGGCAGACCAGATCCCGAAAATATGGGGAGCTTTTGTCCCCTGACAAGAGGGTTTAAGCCATCAATGGCCGATATCCCGGTCTGGATGAAGTCCGTCGGATAGTCCCTGGCGCAAGGGTTCATAGCCACACCGTGGATATCCAGATACTTATCTGCAATTATTTCTGGACCTCCGTCTATGGAGTGCCCAAGACCATCGAAGACTCTTCCCAGAATATCTCGGGAAACGCCGAATTCAAGGCTCTTACCGATAAACCTCACCCTGGTCTGAGTGGTGTTAAGTCCGCGGGTACCCTCAAAAACCTGCACCAGAGCATAGTCCCTCGAAACTTCAAGAACATTGCCCCTGCTCCTCGATCCATCGGGAAATTCGAGTTCAACAAGTTCCTCATACTTTACACCCTCCACCCCCTCCACAAGGACGAGGGGTCCGACAACATCTCTAATGGTCAGGTATTCTCTCAGCATATCTAAACCCTCCCCGTGAGGGAAACTTGCAGCTCTCTTGTGATTTCTCTCTCTATATGGTCGAATTCCTCCAGTTTTCCCTCTGGGATAAACTTTGCTCTGGCTATCCTCTCCTTGATCTTTGCCTCCAGGATCTCCCCAAGAGCCCTTCCCTCTTCAAGTGCCTTTAGGGAGACCTGGTGAAAGCTTATTATCAGCTTCAACATACGGTACTGCTTCTCTAGAGACGTGTAGGTGTCATTGGGATCGAAGGCGTACTGGTGCAGGAAATCTTCCCGTATCGACTTCGCCGTCTCCATGAGAATTCGGTCCTGAGGAGAGAGCACATCTATTCCTACCAGCCTTACGATCTCTTTCAGCTCTGACTCCCGCTGAAGAATCTTCATAGCCTCCTCTCTTATTGACTTAAGGTCGAGTGCTACTACGCGGCCCCAGTACTCCTCCATCCTATCCAAATAAAGTGAGTAGCTGGTAAGCCAGTTTATAGCAGGAAAGTGACGCTCGTAGGCCAGACGGTCCTCCAGGCTCCAAAACACTTTCACCACTCTCAAAGTCGCCTGGACCACCGGGTCTGACAGATCACCACCGGGAGGAGAGACTGAACCTATGGCTGCTACGCTTCCCTCTCGATTGTCGTTTCCCAGACACTTTACCCTACCAGCTCTCTCGTAAAACGCCGCCAGTCTAGAGCTCAGGTAGGCCGGGTATCCCTCTTCTCCTGGCATCTCCTCAAGACGGCCGGAAATCTCCCTGAGAGCCTCGGCCCACCTGGAGGTGGAGTCGGCTTGAAGGGTGACGTTGTATCCCATATCCCTGAGATACTCGGCCATAGTTATGCCAGTGTAGATGGAAGCTTCCCTTGCTGCCACAGGCATATTTGAGGTGTTACCAATAAGAATGGCCTTCTCCATTAAGGGCTTTCCTGTATAGGGATCACTCAGCCTGCCAAACTCTATCAATACATCGGTCATCTCGTTGCCTCGTTCGCCACAGCCAATAAATACCACCATCTCCGAGTCAGCCCATTTGGCAAGCTGATGCTGAATTACCGTTTTTCCAGACCCAAAGGGCCCCGGCACGCATGCAGTCCCCCCTTTTGTTATGGGAAAGAAAGTATCTATAACCCTTTGCCCGGTAACCACAGGTGCCTCTAAGGGGAGCTTTTCTTTATAAGGGCGGGGTCTCCTCACCGGCCACCTGGTCAGCATGGTTATCTCTCTCTCCTCACCATCCACATCGACCACGGCAACGGTGTCCTCAATAGTGGCCTGGCCGGAGAATATCTCCTTTATCCTGCCTCTTTTTACGCCCAACGGTACCATTATCCTGTGGCGTATTATGGATGTCTCCTGAACCTCTCCCACAATATCGCCGGCTACAACCTCGTCACCAGCCTTTACCGTAGGCTCAAAAACCCACTTCTTTTCCCTATCTATGGCCGGAGCATCTGCTCCCCTTACCACAAAATCCCCCATCAAATTACGCAGAACATCCAGTGGCCGCTGCACCCCATCATAAATAGAGCTTATAAGGCCGGGGCCTAGCTCGACGCATAAGGGCTCCCCGGTAGAGTACACAGGATCCTCAGGACCAAGCCCCATTGTCTCTTCGTAGACCTGTATAGATGCGAGTCCGTGACGTAACTCAATGATCTCCCCAATGAGCCTGCTTTCGCCCACTTCCACCACATCATACATTTTGGCATTGGTTAGACCTTCTGCCACCACCAAAGGACCTGAAACTTTAACGATCTTGCCTGCTTCCATTAAGCTTTTGCCTCCCCTTCATGATATCGGTGCCGATGGCCTTTTTCATCATATTTCTCATTTCTTTTTCTATTACACCGACAGCCCCTGTAGTAGAAGAAGGAACTACCAAAACTACGGGCTTTAACCCTTCTTTGAGGCCTTCGGCCAGATCCCTTATTCTCTCAAAGACAGACTCGGTGACAATTATAACACCGTAGTCTTTCAGGTTTATCCTGTTCCAGACCTGCCTGGCCCTATCTATATCGTCCAGGGGAAAGACCTCAAGACCAAGGGCTTTAAAACCCTGGACACTTACCCTGTCTCCCACCATAGCCACTTTATGCATACATCTCTCTCAGTTGTGCCCTGACTCTATCCTTTGGGACGCCCCAAATTTTCCCCAGTAGGATTAACTTTACCATCCTAACCTCATTCTCCTTCCATAGCAGATATCTCAGAACAGGTTCTGGTCCTATGATCAGGTATTTAAACTCTGCAATTTTCTTGGAGACAAAATCATTGATAATTACCTCAAGAAAATTAAGACCTCTTTCAAAGCCCCCTCTCACAAGATGGTAATAGTCTGTCCCCCTAAAGTGTTCTATAACCCTGGTCTCCTCCTCGTCAAATAGAGACACAAGTTCCTTTTTTTGGATCTCCCCTCCATCTATAAAGTAGCCTTCCAAAAATCCACGGGTCTTTTGGAGGATCCTTGCTCTCAGGAACATTTTAAGGTTGGCCAGATCGATGAGTGTTGTGGTAAAGGAGATCATGAAATCTCTTTTCTGCCTACGAGATACCTTTGAAAGCTCAGTAAAATAAGCCCTGTCGAGAAGAATGTCAATTTGCTGGGGATTTTCCGTCTCCTCGTACTTTGCAACTGCATCCACAATAGCTCCTCTATAGGGCTCTGGCAGTTCCTGATACCTTCCCTCCAAAACCAGACTGTTCAACTCCTCTGCCTTGTAGTTTCCGAGGAGTGAAAAGGTGCCGCCAGCTTCTCCACCAAGTCTCAGTTTGAGAGCTGTTTTGAGGTTTTGAAAATCATATTTCAGGCGAAAGTAGTAGAATAACTCTCTATCGGGACAGTCCTTCTCCAGAGAGTCCAAAACTTCCTTCAGATATCCCATAAGGTTGCTCTCTACCACCACCTCCTCCTCCGGTACCTCCTCAAAGACCCTTCCGTAATCGGTCTCGGCCAGGCTCCTCAGGGCTTCTTCCAAATTTTCGGCCTCTATCAGCCGTTCTACATGGTGGGGAGTAAGAAGTTTAGTCTCCAGATAAGTAATCCGGCCGTTTACAAAACCGTATTTTAGGGGATCTCTGAGAGTCGCCTCGAATACCCTCAAGCTTCCTTCCCTTCGCCAGACAGAAGGGTGATTACTTCCATCTCTAGCTTTTCCCTGTTGTAATCGATAAAGACCTCCAGGGTCGCGTTGACCTCTGAGCCCTCTTCCCGCAGGTAGAAACCTCCCCTTATCTTGCGGGTCTCATCTGACAGCTCTATCCTGCCGTCTTTGCCCATCTGGCGAAGAGCTCTCTTTGTCTCCTCAACAAGCCTCTCCCCTATCCTTTCTCTGTCCCGGGGGGAAAGGATAAGCTCACCCTTCCCCGAGGCCGTCGCCTTCAGCAGCAACCTTTTATAAAAATCTATGTATTCATCGTCCGGAAGCCGGGTAAACCTCTCCATGGCCTCATCAAAAACCCGGTCAACAAACTTCCGCTTCTCTCTCAGTACACTGTTCCTCGACTCCAAACGAGCTACGGCTCCTATCCTTTTCTTCTCCTCCTCGGCCAGTTGGAGGGCGCGGGAAACTATCTCTTTTTTCCTCCTGTTCCCCTCCGTCTCTGCCTCATCAAGGATACTTCTTTCAAGCTCCTCGGCGTCTTTCACAATTTCTTGAGCCTTGCTCCGGGCATCAGATATAATCTTTTCTTTTATTTTCTCAAAAGACATGTCTTCCCCCGCAAGGGTTCATGCCGCGGCAACCATAAGGAGAAATACGGTAACAATCAGAGCAAGGACAGCGTACGTCTCGACCATGGCCGGAAGAACAATGGCTTTACCAACGGTTTCCCCCCTCTTTCCCACCATTGCCGCCGCTGCCGTTGCCACTATTCCCTGATATATAGCTGTGACAAGGCCACCCAGAGCAACAGGCATACAGGACACAAAAATCTGAAAACCTTGCGCGGCGCTCAGGTTTGGTCCCCCTCCGCCAAGGAGGTCAAAAAAGACAATTACCAAAATGGCAGTGATAAAACCATAAATACCCTGGGTACCGGGAAGAACAACCAGGACAATCAGACGTCCAAACTTATCCGGATCCTCAGAAAGAAGTCCTGCTGAAAATTTGGCCACATTAGTGATAGCAAGGCTTGAACCTATTCCTGCCAAAATGGCAGCACCTACTGCACCCAGTACTGCCCATATGAAACCGCTCAGCAATAAAAACGTGTCTTGCATCTTTCAGCCTCCCTTACTCCTTAAGATAACGTTTTTGGTAAAGATGCTAAATGGCCTGAACCCCTCTCCGCCACCTTGAAAGAATTTTGTAAAAAACTCAACGTACTGCAGTCTCAGGGGATGCACTATCGCGCCAATTAAATTGATCACGAGACTTATGGCGTGCAGAAAAACAAGCAAAAGGCCCCCGACGATTATCCCCACAACGGGCATGGCCATAATCATGCCGCCCAAAATATTAAAGGCCCAACCAATAAGGGAGGTGGCAATCCCAAGGGCCATAAGCCGGGCATAGGATACCGTATCTCCGAGAAAAGAGCTCATCTGGTACAGACTGTAAAGACCTCCCCCCACTCTGCCCAACAGGCTTTTGCTCTGCCGGTTGCGGAAGAAGACTGTTAGGGTCGATCCGGTGGCAATTAGCACCAGTCCCACCTTTGCCCACGCCGGAGTCCCGCTGTTGTTCACCCCCCAAAACATCCAAATCACCATAAGAGCTGCACCCGGCAGAAACATCAAAACAGAACCCTGGTCGATCAGACCGGCAAGCACCTTGCCGTGCCGGAAATTGTCCACCATCTCCAGGAAAACCCCGAAAAGAAGCTGCAAAAACCCGAAGCC
>CAYYBB010000035.1:0-3934 GCA_964469465.1 uncultured Actinomycetota bacterium | reverse complement strand
CTTATCTCATCCCTCCGTTGCTCCAGAGCTCTGACCTCCTTTTGGATCTTTCTATACTCTATCTCCGGCGTATCCTTGAGCTCTGGGAAAGTTACTTCCTGGAAACCGTACCTTGCGAGAATGCCTGTCAGGGCCGCTTCCTCCTCCCGGTGGTGAACTATGAAAAGGTACTTGTTGTGCCCATCCTCGCTTACTGTATTAAAGCAGGTATAGGAGAGCTCGCTTTCTATATCACTGGAGAACTTCTTAAAGCTACTGACAGGTAACTTGCCTATAATTACCCCCGTTTCCCGAGTATCTCTGATATCCTCAATCTTGATATCCAGTCCCAGCCACGGAAGCAGGCTTCTTCTCTGGTCTTCAAGGTGGCGGAGGTTGTTCAGGGCTCTCCCAAATTCGTTCTCTAAGGCCTCACATTCAGTGTACAACTGGTCAAAGTTAAGTTTCTCCTCCACTTTTTTGAGGTCTCCGAGGCTTACGAGGGCTTTCTCCTTTATAAGACTAGATAGAAAGCCCTTTTTCTCAGGGCAAAACCGGTCCAACTGATTGAGCGCGAAACCCACCTGGGAAAGTTTAAGGTGCAGAGATCCAAGCTCCTCCTGATCCACAATCTCTGCCTCATCCGGGACATCCTGTTCGATTTTCTCACTTAAATTGGCAATGTGAACAAGGCCACCCTCCTGCAGCCTCTCCAGCAAGTCTTCCTTTATGGATTGGTGACCCATAATGTAGACTTTTTTTACCCTGGCAATAGCCATTTAGTATGCTTGTCTCCTGATTTCACGTACTACGAACTCGATGGCCTTCTCAAAATTTCTATTGGACTTTTCTCTTATCTCCTCGATTTCCCGGTTGGTTCTTTCCCGTAGGTTTAAGACCTCCTCTTCTGCCTCTTTTACTGCCTCCTCTACTATTCTGCGTGCTTGTCCTTCGCCCTCTGCGACCGCCTCTCTTATAATTTCCTCCCTCTTTTCATAGGCTCTACGCAATCTCTCCCTTTTTTCTACCTCAGCCCTCTTTATGGTTTCCTCTGCTTCTTTCTCTACATTTCTTATCTCATCGAGCTTTTCCAGCATATCCCCACCCCTAGACCCTATGCTATGTAGTTTGTTGATTCCCGCTGAAAACTTGACCCACTTTCCAGCGAAAATTTGATTGAGCCACCCCATGGCCGCTAGTTTACACTGGGCTTAACCTTTCTGTCTGCTGCCCGCCCTATAATAGCACCTCACAGTTCGTCCGACAAGGCAGGTTGGACCCAATTTTAGGGACCTTTTGCTCCAGATGAGCTCTTTCTAGGGAGAGTCGGCTGACCCTCTGGCAGATCTGACTCCCCCTATCTGAGATGTACTGCTTTCTTTCATCGGAAACTGAAGAATAGAGATCAACCTTTGCTCTGCGTAAACTAGGGTGATTCTAGAACCAGAGTGAGGCACTTAACACTGCCTCCCGCTTTAGTGAACTCGGAGACGCAAGTGGTGATAACCTCAAATCCTATAGATTCGAGGATATCTTGCAGGCGACGAGGGCATTCTGCCATAATGATCTTCCTGCCTACGGTCACTGCGTTACAACAGAACCTAAAAGCTTCCTCTTTGGTCAGAGAGATAGGGTAATCCACGAAGTTCTCGATGACTTTACGCCCGTAACGATCGAAGGCCTCGGGAAAGTATAGAACGTGGGTGTCATTCAGGGGACAAAAACAGGTATCCAGATGGTAGAACTTAGGATCTACTAACTCCAGAGATATAACCCTTCGGTTAAGGTACTCGCCCAGGTACAGGTGGGAGTACACATCGGAGCGAGTGAGGTAGCCCGCGAAAAGCATGCCCTGGTAGAAGAGGGCGTCTCCCTGCCCTTCAAAGTAAAGGTCAGAGGGAATCTCCTTGATCTGGTAACCTTTCTCCCTAAAGTAACGAACGTAATAGACAGTCTCTCTCCGTCTCTCCTGGTAGCGGAAGCGGCTGGGAACAAAGATATCTTGATGTACCAGGCCAGCGTTGGAAGTAAATACCATATCTGGCAGGTCCTCCACCGGGTCTATCAGGTCGACTTCTATTCCCAGATCTCTGGTGTAGATCTGGTAAAGAGCATGCCACTCCCGGCCGGCCTTCTCCGGATCCACTTTCTGATTTTTGTCCATCCAAGGGTTGATCTGGTAGGACACATCGTAGTAACGGGGAGGACACATCAAAACCCTCACACTGCTGGCCATCTTAGTCCTCCCGAGAGATCAGGCTCTGGGTTAACTCCCTCAAAAAGAGACCCACATCCGTCATCAGTCCCAGGATTTGACGGCTTCCCCGATCAGTAAGCTTGGTGAACAGTTGAGGATTCATGTCCACACATACGGTGAAAATTCGGGCTGGCAGCATGTTAGCCACGGCAATAGAATGAAGCATGGTAGAGAGCATGAGCACCATGCCTATACCTTGGAGGTTCTTTCTCATCTCTGTCTGAGCCACCTGGGAATCGGTGATGACTTCCGGCAGCGGACCGTCATCTCGGATAGATCCGGCCAGAACAAATGGTTTACCTCTTTTAATCAGATGGTACATTATGCCATCCCGGATCACTCCACTATCTATGGCCCGAGCAATGGACCCATATTTTCTGATGACGTTAATGGCCCTCAAGTGATGCTCGTGTCCGTCTTGGGCAATCACTCCCTCTCTCAGCGAAAGGCCCAGAGATGTCCCAAAGAGCTCTGACTCCACATCGTGAACAGCCAGAGCGTTCCCGGCGAATAGCACATCCACATAGCCATTTCTAATGAGAGCGCAGAGATGAGATTTGGCCCCGGTATGTACCACAGCCGGTCCGCACACAAAGAGGATCTTTTCTCCTCTAACCTTTACCTCTTTCATCCTGGAGGCCACTTGGGCAACCAGAGGGCTCTTGGGCTTCTCGGAGGAGACTGAGGAGGTCATAAAGGCAAAAATGTGACCTTCTGAGGGCTTCTCTAGAGGTATGACCCTTACTCCTTTCTTACCTACCACTATCTTGTCTCCTTCCTCCACCTGTCCCATGCGGACGCACTCTACTTTGGAACCTTCTCTCACCACGACAGCGCAGTCCATCTCTGGATTCTCCACTTTGATCCACTTACCCGCCACATAAATCTCCGTATCCAGATTAGTGGTGATGTAGAAACCATCGGGAAGTACTCCATCCTTCTCCACCTGTGTTATGCTAACTTCTTCGTAGGCTACGGGATTTGCTCCTAATCTCTGGATCCTGCTCAGAAGATGGCGAAGATGTTCCTCTTCACGAGCCAGAATCCTCAACCGGACATAGCTGGGGTCAGTACTCCTCTTGCCGATATCAAATTTCAAAATCTCATAATCTCCGCCGTGGTCAGTAACTTCGTCCAGAACCTTGGGCAGAAGAAGAGAGTCAATGATGTGTCCCCGCATCTCTACATCTTCAAACACTTTCATAGAACCACCACCTTGCTGAACTTTCCGACTTTATTTATCTTACCCTCTGGTTTGTATCCTCACTGCTTTTTTCTAAACTCATTAATGTGAGCTACTTTGCTAATTACCAAATAGGAGTCATCGAGGTCGTGCTATGTAACACGTAGTCAATTGTAGCACCAGTAGTGATGGGATAACAGACGGTCAAAAAATGGGCTATCGGCTAAGCGGACAGGCCCACTTTCAAAAAATAAGCCGCAGACTGGGTACCACCGAGATAAGGAGACTGCAGTAATTGCTGGGATGCCGATGATGTCCCAGGTGGGACGACCCAGAATGCTCTTCGGGGGTCAAGGAAATCTCCAAAAGGATTCTTGACGGACAGGAAAGAGACGTGTAACATAAAAGCCATGCCCATAGGGGGCATCAACACAACTATCACAAAAGAGGAAGTGCTTACGCGGGCCAAAAAAAGATGGACTTCTTTTGGCCTTTGTGCTAAATTTTCTTCTTAT
>CAYYBB010000034.1:0-14427 GCA_964469465.1 uncultured Actinomycetota bacterium | reverse complement strand
CCTTCTTGGATGGTGCTCGCATGTATCCAAACAGGTCATCGTCCCAGTATCGGATCGGATTAGCATCGACATAGGCTACTTTCGCTTCGCGCCAGATGGGTGCCGCCTTCCAGTCCAGCCCGCTCTGTTCGAGCGTGGTTCGCAGCCAATAGCGGAATGCCTGAGCCGAGACATAGGGGTATGTACCCTCTCTTGTGCGGATCACCTTCACGCCCACCACGTTGTCGAATAATCTGCCTGGAACGTTCCCCAGATTGTTCAGTGCTGACGCGGGCGCGTCAATCAGCATCAGTCCAGTCACGAATGCCATGGGAGTCCTCCTTTGTTATAGTTTAGTCACGAAGCTAATTCTGGCTCTTCAGAAACTTCAAGAATGACCTCTGGATGGCTACCTAGCCAGCCCTGCTGGTAGAGCTGCTCTACCATACGAATCAGCACTAAGTCGCGCGCCAATCGCCAGTCTAAGCGAGCTATTTCATTGCCTTCCTCAAATATCTCGATGTAAGGGTCGAATGTAATGAGCGGCGGGTTGCCACCTTGTACATAAACCAGGTTGGCCCTGATAAGGGCCGTGCGGAAATAGTCGTAGCGGTGCTGAAAGAAAGCCGCGAAGAATCGTTTGTCGTTCTCCTTGCTCACATAGGCGGCCAGGCGGTCGCCCAAATCTCGAATTTGCTGGATGCGGTCTCTATTCATGGTCATTACCTTTCTTAAGAATAGCTCGGTTAGCTTCCACGAGACGAGCTCCGCCTCGTCTCTCAGCGAATAGGTGCGACGCGGATCTTCCTCGAAGCGAGTGCGTACCGGGATGCGCAGGAAGTAGCAGCGCACGAACTCCCGCGCGTTCCCTGGCAACCGGAAGAGGTCTTCGTACAGCATGTTTCGTCGGGGTCGAGCGTCATCTTCTTGCGTGTTCTCCTTTCCTCTCTTGCCTTTCTTCCTAGCTCGCGAAAACCACCAGGCCCGCTGAACGATGTCGCTCCATTCGGCTTTATAGTCCGGGCCGACGATCTGGCTCAGAAAGTCCGTCAGTTCCAACGGCAGGTAGTAGATCTCTAACGGCGGATTTCGCGTGTCCAGGGGGTTGGATTGCCCGCTGTTAGTGAGATGATATGCGGTCACAGAGCATGGGCGGTACTCCTGAACTTCGTCTCGCCGGCTCTGCTCCACCTTCAAGAGAGTCTCAATGAGCAGTGTCTTGGCGGACGATTTTGCTTCAGGCATCTTCTTACTGCCCACCTGCTGGGCTAGTTGCAGCGCCCGGCGATTTTCTTGCAAGAACTCCGATGCGAAGTCTTGAATCAGGTCAGGATTGTCAGAGTGAACTGCCAGCAACCTGCCGCCACACTTGGCGCAGCCCATTGGAAACGCCTGAATGCAGAGCAGTGCCTCGCCAGAGACTGGTAATCCTGAGTCACCCCAGGGATGGAAGTTTATCACGCCTTCGCCTGTGAGCATCGGGACGTGTTGACGGAAAGCTCGGCCAGGAGGTAGTTTGTCCGAAAACGCAGTAGCCACTGCCGGCTCGCCTGTGAAGACACACTTCTCGTTCAACAGAGGCGTGCCCTGGCGGTAACCGCGTAGTAAGCGGCTGCCATATTCTGCTCTCTTCTCGGGCTGTTGATTAAAGGCAGGCTGGTTGAACCAGGCATTGGTTGTAAACGCAACCCCAAGAAATGACTTGAGCGGTTCACTTGGGTATTCCCGTTTGACAAAGGCCGCAACATTGTCCAAATCGGCCTCGGTAATCGAAGCCAGATTCGGCTTGCGGACAAAGGCCGAAATCGTCGCCACCCCAACATCCACCAGCGGGTGTCCCGTATACTTGAGCATTCTCCCTCCTTTCACCCATTTCTCATCGCTCTCAGATTTCCACAACTGGGATTCGAGGTACACCCTTTCCTCAGATTACTACCGCAAAATCTCCCTCCCGACTTCTGGATATTCTGCGCCACAGTGAAGGTCATTTCAAATTGTTTCTCCTTTTGCATGGCTTTGGCCCCAAAAGTATGATAAAGTTAATTTTACCCCCACACGGTGACAGCTAAAGTCACTCTACCAAAAAAATTCCTGACTTACACATTTCCAACACTGAGCAAGGATTATGTCAGGAGCCCTGAAATTTTATCAACTAAGTCTAGCGCACTTTCCACTCTTATATTTGCTGATCAAGCTTCATTGAATGGGGCTACTTCTTCGCGTTGTACTCAAAGTCCCAACATAATGCTAGCTAGAGATTACTTTGCCTGATCAAGGAGTTGGAAATATCGTTCTGGTCAACTGCGGTGATTTTGCGATCTGACATAGGTTACCTGGAGATAGCCATTTTCTCTTCGACCACCGGCTCCCGGGAGACCCACGTACCTTCTCTCTGAAGAAATCCTGCCTCTTCCAAAACTTCCTCCAAGGTCCCCATTTCCTCACACTCTTCCAATAATGCCTCCAGGGCCTCTTGAAGAGAGTGCCTGGCATCCTCAATATCCTCTCCAAAACTAGAGACATTTAGTTCAGGGCAGAGGCTAACATACAGATCTCCCTCCCTAAAGATCTCAGCTCGAAATACAATCCTTCTCATGTCCCTTCTATCCTCCATCTTTTGGTGATCGTTCTTTAAGCATATCAGGGCAATCCCAGAGTAAGTATAGCACAGGGAGACTTCCAACAATGTCCAATAATCTCAACAACTCCAGAGATGTGCTTGATTCTGACCCAGCCTGGGGGTGTCCGCGAATGCCCCACATCAGTTAAGGTCTGTCAATCCTGCTCTCCCGGCCATAAACCTCCCCTACCCTCTCAATCTCCCTCCGAATCTCCTCCCGTAACCTCTCTGGCTCTAATACCTCCGCCCTGGCTCCAAAGCTCATGGCCCAGCGTTTGACCTCGCCCAGGCTTCCTACGACCATGCGCAGGATGAGAGATCCGTCGGGAAGTTCCTCAATGCTCTGACTGGGATGCCAGACCCGTTCCCTGATCCAGCGAGCCTGGTAGAAATCGAACTTTATGACTACCTCCACCGGCTGGCCCCGCTCCAGATGGAGGCTATCGCCCAGATATTCTTGCACAGAGAAGTCTTCAGGAATGGCAAAAGTTTGATCAGTTAGCTTGAGATCCCTGATCCGATCCAGAGCGAACATGCGCACCTCGTCCCGCATATGACAGTAGCCAATCAGATACCAGGCTCCAAAAGATGATCGAAGATGGTATGGATCTACCTGGCGCTCCGTCTCTTCTCCTCGATATTGAGAGAAGTAGGTCATCCCCACTGTCCGACATTCATGGGCGGCCTGGGTCAGAAGATTGAAAACCTCTGCCAGTTGCTTTTCTTCTCCCCGCAGAGGCTCGACATCGAAGGAAATTAGACGTTCCACCTCTGAGAAATCCAGAGATATTTCCTCAGGAAGAAGGACAGAAATCTTTTCCAAAGCGGA
This sequence comes from uncultured Actinomycetota bacterium, assembly GCA_964469465.1. GTDB lineage: Bacteria > Actinomycetota > Humimicrobiia > Hakubellales > Hakubellaceae > Hakubella. Next base: position 10,999 of record CAYYBB010000034.1, on the reverse strand, counting down.
GCGAATAGCCAGCTCAAAGGGAGTGCCTCGATACTGGGAAAGAAGGCGTTCTCCTAAGAAGATGGCTATGGCTTCTCCCTCGGTCAGACGAAGAGCAGGGAGGTCAAATTTCTCATCGGTATAATAATAGCCCCGCCGCTGTCGGGAGTAGGCGATAGGTGCTCCAAAGTCGTACCGCATAGTATTGAAATCCCTTAAGATAGTTCGCTCGCTTACTTCGAATTTCTGAACCAGGGTCTTAACATCGGGGTAGCGATGGCTGCGCAGGAGTCGGTGAATCTGATAGATACGGTGCAGAATAGAGCGGGTTACTTCTTTGCGTCCTGGGTGAGAAGAAAGCCACATCTTTTGGCCGGATCTACCTGCGTTCAAAGTTGGTTTATCTGTAACTCCCATATCTTCGATCTTTCCTTCCTTAACCTCCAAGCGAGGCCGGTCCATCCCATCTTCTCTCTGAAAGTATTTCTTTAGGTCTCCCTCTGAATCTCTTGGAATCTCCCAGAGCCTCTTTGAATCCAATCGCCAGGCCGAGTGCCCCATTTGCCAAGAGGACTGAATCTTCTGGAATTACCCCATCCCATCAAATCTTCACTACATCTTCCTGAACCCTATTAAACCTCCACCACATACTTCCCTAACCCAAAAACAGTTTTGCCTCCCACATGGATGAACTGCCCCAAAACCAGCAGGGGAAGATATCTAACCAGGTCGCCTTTATGGGCTTTATAGGTTATGGTCCCCACCAACCCAGATAAAGTGTCAGGTTGTTGTCTGCGGAAGGAGTATCTTTCCATCCTTCGCCAACGCAGATCCTGAGCTATCGGCTCTACTTCCTGGGCCTCTTTAACTAGATCCCGGAGCGATTCGGAGAATTGCCCCTGGCAATGGAAGATGTTCAGCATCTGAATTTTTATGGACAGATTTTGAAGAAGGCAGGAAAGGGGAATGGTCCTGAGCTGGAGTTGATTCTGGCATTTAAGCCTGAGGGGGGTGATAAAACGTAAGGTAAGGCTGCCTATATCTCCCATTTCCTCAGCGCGACGTTGTATCTGTTCCAGAGTGATGGGATAGTCTACATTGTAAACCAGGCTCTCTGTGCCCGAGAAAACCTTTTCTCTCTTTTCCTCCAGCTCATTCAAGACATAGATGGAATCCAGAAAGAACTTATGCTTGCGTCTGGTTATGCCCACTTTACCCAGTTCATGGAAGGAGTAGATGAAGTAGGGGATGAATTTGCGGGCATTGCCGATGAGGATAAAGCGGAAAGTGAAAGTTTCTCCTGCTGCATAATCTGTCTTACCATCGTCAGGAGGCTCGAAGATATAGGGGCGGGGGACCTGCTTGTTGAAACTGAAGTAGGTGGCATCTTCTTGAGGAGAGGTCTCAAAAATGTAGGCATAGGCACAGCTATGGACCAAAGGGCACTCCGAGCAAGAAGTGCTAAGCCTTCCCGCACAACAGATCCTCCTGAATATACCTCCAAAGGCGCCTCGGAGCATGGACCCTTCATAGAGGGGAAGGTGGGAATCTTCCAGCATTTTTATGTGGCATTCATATGTGGACAGGGTGAAGTTAGCCAGGGAAGAAAGGGTAATCTGTTGGAGAGATTTACTCTTGGGCATTAGTTTTCCTTTTTGTTGATAATGCCCAACGCTACTTATTTTGATCTACCAATAAAAGGAACAGGGATAGCGTGATCGCATACGTAGTGCTATCGTTCTAACAAATAGTCTAATAACACTACGTTTGAAAAATTATCTACATTGTACGAAATTGAAGCTATCTTTTCAAGACACTCAGATGATTTGAAGGCAGGTCAATGCAGACGATCTGAGGCTGTAAGCTTCTCCCCTTCGGTTCTTTTATCAAGATGCCACCACCATGACGAGATTGGCTTACCCGATTTTCTCAAAAATCGGATGTCCTCAGCAACCAGATTACGTTTCTCCCTCAGCTCTTTATCCATATTAGCAATTCTCTCTCGATCTTCCTGGTTGCCTATATCGGACAAAAGCTCCTCTATTGAGTCCCGATAGACCAATAGAGAAACAACTTCCTCAAATGTAGCCTCTTTGAGATAGCGTATGCCCAGTTCATATTGCTTAATGAGCTTATTCAAGTCTTCTCTCTTGTTCATGTTTCCCAATCCTGTATTATTAGGTATCCTCCAGCGTGTCTTTTGATCTCTACCCAGAGATCACGCATGTTTTCGAAATATTTGCCCAAGTCTCTTGGTCTATGAGTAAAGAATGTCGCTATGGATTTCTTGTCCGTATTGTATACCATAACCCAACCACGCTCAACTGAGATAAGAGTCCAGTGTACCTGATTTCCAAATCTCGGATTGCGGTATGTAAACACTCTAGCATTTTTGTCCTGCTGAACACTCCTAATAGCTGCCATAAATTCATCAAGGGTCTCTGCTCCGACTTCATATCCATGCATCCTAAGATGGTAGTCTGGTCTAGCAAGTTTGGTAGCTGAACGAACCTCCTCCAATTCACGTTCTCCCTCCTTGCCTAGCTTTATAAGCTCATTATAGCGCTTTTGTTTCAATGCCATCTCTTGGCAGTTCTCACCCTCCCCAACAGAGAGTTAAGTTAAGAGGATTGATAAAGAGCATACCTATGCCGGCAGCAGGCGCTGCCATAGCCTTCTCATGTTTCGTCTCCTTTCTAGCGATACTGTAGCATAAATGGCTATATATGTAAAGATGGTTATAGTGATATATTCAAAAGTCTTCTCCTTAGAAGAGGTGAGAGGTCTCAGAGGTATAAAGCTGGCACTTGAATGACTTGAAAGGATCCAAAGCTTTGGACATTTGAGCGGCTATTTAGCTACTTTACTTGTTCTTGGCCTCCTCTGGCCGAACCCTTCGCTTCAGGCAATCTCCATAGAGGGAGTCAAGCTTCTTGAGATCAGACCACAGTTGTTTTTTCTTCTCCATATCTTCTAGAGAATCCAGAAGGTCGCAGGTAACCAGGACTCTGGTCTTAGGCCGGTAATTGAAGATAGCTCCGGGTTGGAACTCCAGCCTGTCCCCCAGAGCAGGAGATATGAGGTTCAAAACTTCTATTGCTTCCTGCCCCATGGCCAGAATGAATCTGGGCTGAGAGGTGAGTATCTCCATCTTCAGAAAGAGGCTGCAGTTTTTTCTGATAGAGGGATCAGAGGAGATAGAGGAATCAGAGGAGATGGGACGACATTTGATAGCATTTGTCCCGTAGAGGTACTCAAATTTGAGATGATCCAGAGCCTGACAGGCCTTCTCCACTACATCGGCCACCTCTCCGTAAAAGGCCACTCCTCTTTTTGTTTCTTCCTGAGAGAGACGGCTCTTTACCAGCATAATATCGGACAGAGGGAAGCCTGATCCCATGACCTTACCGTCCTTGCCCACCTCAAGGCCGCATCTCTGGCAGGCTTCCAATTCCTGGCGGATGTATTCCATCTCTTCCTGAGCCTTGCCCAGATAGAGACGATAGGTGGTAGCAAATTCCTCAGACACGGTGGCTCCTTTGCTCCTGAATTGTTGAGGCTTCTCCTTTAATAAATTCTATGACAAGTGGTAGAATATGAAAAGAAAAGGAGGCCCTGTCCGAAAATGTTTAGAGGGTTTCTGGTCGGTTTTATTGTGGGAACTATCATAGGACTACTTACCGCCCCTCTTTCCGGAGAGAGGACTCGCCGGATTATCAGGGAAGAGATACAGAAATTTTTTGAGGCCAAAAGGTATATCACTATTGGGGAAAACGACCTTTCCTCTTTTCGTAGTATCGATAAGTCCAGAAGTATTGCCTGACCCACTGATTCTCTGATCCACTTCCGCCATAATGCTCTCAGATAAGAAGCACTGCCAACAGGTCACCGAGAAAAGTTAGATCTCTCCTATTTTCTCAAGAAAGTCAAGAATATGCCCAGCAAACTTTCGGAAATCATCCAGTTGTTGGAGATAATGGTGCACTTTCTTCGTGTCTATCTCCAGATAGTCATGTACCAGGATATTGCGGAAGCCCGCCATCTTCTCTATCTTTCCGGCAAAGTCACGGGGGAGTATCTCCTTCTCCCCCAATATTAGAAAGACATCAGCATAGGCTAGAATATCTCCCAGATTGAGGGCAGCAATGATGTGAGTTCCTATATCCAGACAGCACTCGGTGGCTATTTGAAAGTTTCTCTCGGCTCTATCCTGGAGATCTTCGTCAGCGGCGAAATCTTCATACTTTGTGGCTGCCAGAGCTGTAAGTTTCTTAAGACATTTCTCCAGCCGCCTTAACCTGGCTTTGATAACCTGGCTATCTATAGCCAAATTGCCCTTCCTTTATACGCTGGATAAGCTGGCGGTCACTTTCGCGGCGAGCAGGCTCCATGTCCAGGTACAGATCGATGGCTCTGGTCTGAAAGTAGATCCTCTGGCTCTCATCCTTAGAAAAAAGTAGATGCCCATCTCTCAAGATACGGTGGGCTAAAAGGGGCGAGGCCCGGTTAAGAATTACTACGTCAACCCTGTCCGTCCCCATGACCTGACTCAGATAAGTCAACAGTTCTATCTGTTTGTCCAGATACGAGGAGGAGGGAAAGCGAGAGTCCAGAAGTACGGCTACATCTAGATCACTAAGGGGGCTCTCTCTCACCGTTGCATAAGAGCCGAAAAGGTAGGCAGCTATTATAGTTTCATCTTTGCTCAAGAACTCCACTGCTTGTGTCAGATCCTTTCCCCGTCGTGCTACCTCTTCTCTCTGAGAATATCTTTTGTACTCCATGGCCTCTTTAAGCCCAGAGCTCCTCTCTGCGACCACCGAATCCTGTAATCTCTCCAGATCCTCCAATATATGGAGTCTTTCCATCAGCTTCTCGTATTTCTCCCGGTTAACAATCATCGCGTCGGCGTGAGATCTCTGGGCGATTATTATGGGTTCGCCTCCTTCACGAACTTCCCTGACTAATTGAGTAAGCCTGGCCCTGGCCTCTGAGATAGGCACTATCCTGGACATCTTGATCACCACAATTAATTGTAATGTTAATTGTAAAATTAGTCAACGAGCATTTTTGGGGAACCGACCCAAAACCGGTGGGAATTCTGAGCTATCCAAGATGAGTAAGACAAAAGTCCTGGTCAATAGACATGAACCATCACTAAAATTATCTTTGAAATTCGTGCCTACCCGCCGAGAGTAACTAAATAAAGAGGTAAGTCGCTGGAGCCATTGACAAAAAACCATATAGTATGTTATGGGACGATTACTTTTGGGATGTCCGAAGGGTTAGCCCATAAAGTAGCCCACAAACTCATCCATATTAAGAGCTGGCCTGCTCAGGCCGAGCCTCAGGCTCAGTTGAGCCAGATGAGGCGGGGATAAGTGGGTTTCTGCCAGCTTGGCCACCTGTCCAAAAACCTCTCTGGCCGGGCCATCCAGCAATATCTTCCCCTTCCCCATGACCACAATGCGAGGGAAGATCTCGGCACAAAAGTCCATATCGTGGCTGATGGCAACAATGGTCTTTCCCTTCTTTCTCAGCAGATTAATTATCTCACCGATCCTCTTTAGGCCTGGATGATCCTGCCCGGTAGTAGGCTCATCCAGGACCATAATCTGGGTGTCCATGGCCAGAACCGATGCCAGGGCTACCAGTTTTCTCTGAGGGAGGCTGAGATTGTGAGGATTTTTCCCTAGAGAGTCCTCTATGCCCACCACCTCTGCGGAATCCTGGACAAGTCGGCTAACTCTCTGGGGTGGAAATCCCAGGTTGATAGGACCAAAGGCTATCTCCTTGCTCACCGTGTCCGCAAAGAGCTGGTGATCAGGATTCTGGAATACATAGCCCACCTTAGAAGCCAGTTTGGCTACAGAGTATCCCCGGGTGTTCCAGCCGTCAACAATGACCTCCCCTGAGGTAGGCTTGAGCAGACCATTCAGATGCTTCACTAGAGTGGTCTTCCCGGCTCCATTCTGGCCGATGATGGCCAAAGCCTCTCCTTTTTCAATAGCCAGATCCACCCCTTTTAGGGCTTCAACGCCAGTCTCATATATATATCGAAGATTTCTTATCTCAACAAAGCTCACCCGGTCCTCCCGAGTAACTCTCTGAATTCCGTCTCAGCCTGATCCATCGTGACGGGATAATTTCCGGATTTCCTCCATTTACCCAGCTCCTCCAACCTTCGGGCAGCCATGGTGTATTTAGGAGGATTGAGCCCGCTCTCGGCAAAATGGGGATGGCCGAAGACTTCTCGGGGCCGACCATCTGCAATGACTTCCCCTTCCTTTAGGACCACTATCCTGTGGGCGAACTCAGCTATCCTTTCCATCTTGTGCTCGGCCATGACCACCGTTACCCCTCTGCGGTTCAACTCCTTAAGCACAGCAAAGACTTCCTGGCAGCCCAGGGGGTCTAACTGGGAGGTGGGCTCGTCCAGGACCAGAATCCCTGGCTCCATGGCCAGTATAGAGGCAATGGCCAGTCTTTGTTGTTCTCCTCCCGACAGCGTGTAGGGAGATCTATGGGCCAGATGCTCTAGCTGAGTCACCCGCAAAGCCCATTCGATACGCCTGGCCATCTCCTTTTTGCCCAGACCCAGGTTTTCCAGACCAAAGGCTATCTCTTCGTAGACAGTTAATTTGGCCCCGGAGATCTGATTAAAAGGATTTTGGAAAACCAGGCCTACCTGGAGGACTAGCTCAGAAAGAGGAGTCTTCTCCGTATCCTGTCCGTTTATCAAGACTCTTCCTGCTTTGCGGCCATGGAAGAAGTGAGGGATGAAGCCAGTCAAAGCGTAACAGAGGGTGGACTTACCGGCATTATTGACTCCCGCTACGGCGCAGAATTCGCCCTCTCCAATGCTCAGGTTTATATCCTGTAGAGCAGGGAGTTCAGTTCTTGGATAGAAGTAGGTGAGATTCTCTACCTCAATGCTCATGCCGTCTCTGCTCTTCTAAGCCACCTATTTCAAAGATCGATATTCATTCTCATTGGTACTGTTTTCTCTACCGTTACTACGCTGTACCCACATACCTTCTATACATTTTGTGATCCAGTTGCACCTTAACCGGTACATACCGCTTATTTATTGGAACCACTTTTCTCGTAAAATTGTTAGCCTGGTTTTCTATCTATGCCCTCTTCGCCATAAGTGGTGTTGAGGCTCGGCCAGGCTGGTCTCTCGAATCCATCAATTCTTTCCTAAACTTACTGGCCCTTCTTGGTCTCAATAGCTATGCTCTTCACTTCCACGAACTTAGCACCACCCTGCTCCCTACAGTCCCCAGACATGTAAGAACCAGAAGATAGCGGAAGACTTGTTGGGCCCGACTATCGGGAATCTCATGAAGGGTGGTCTTTTGGGTGGGTGAGGTAAAAGCCCGGGCCTCCAGAGCCATAGCCCTCTCCTCTACCTCCAGGAGAGAGCCGATGATAAGGGGACCTACCAGAGGAAGGTATACTCTGATCTGACTGAGGGGACCTTTACCTATTTCCATTCCTCGAGCCTCCTGGGCTTCCAGAATAGTCCTGGCTCTGGCCTGCAGCGCGGGAACGAGCTGAAGAGCGGCCAGGAAAACATAGGTCAGGGTGGGTGAAAAACCCCTTGCCACCAGGTCTGTCATCATCTCTCCCGGATGGGTGATGAGGACAAAGAAAACAAAAGAGGAGACCATAACCAGGATGCGGGCAGAAAGCAATAAGGCCAAGCTCAGGGCCTCCGCCGTGATCGAGAAGATCCACCAGTGGAACCACAAGACCTCTCCTCCCCGGTGGAAGATGATCTGAATGACGAGAACCATGAAAAAGAGAGGCAGGCAGGTTCTGGTAGTAGCTCTGAGAAAGGGAAGTAAAACTCTGGCCCATGCCGCCAGAGGCACAAGGATCACCAAAAACAGAGCCAGAATAAGCCAGCTATCGGTGAAACTCAGGGAAAGGACCATAAGAGCCACCGACAGAAAGAGCTTGGTCAGGGGGTTCAGGGTATGAAGAAAACTCTTCCTTGCCAGATAAAAGCCTCTCACATACAAGTCAGTCTTTCCTCATATTTCCATTAAGACTTCTTTTACCCTTTTTGTGGACAAACATTCCCTAATTTGTTATGGACATGAGCAACCCTTTGGATTTTGGTGGATAAACTCCCCTGAATCTGTATAGGTAAACTTGCCTAATCCTTCTCAGGCAATTCCCTCAGGTCTTTATGAGTACCCTGGTCAGGTCTTTCGTGGCAATATCCTCTCAAAAACAGCGCTTCTTTTGAGGAAATAGAGGAGGGGTAGCCCAAAGCCGTAGCAGACGATGGTCTCGGAGATGCCTATCTGGAGGACTACTAACCAGTAAGGCACCTGAAAGATAAAGCTTAGATAAAAGCTGACCCCCAAGGCATTAACAATGACAGGTGGCAAGGGGGCCAGCCACATCCGGGGCATGCGAGCAGTGAGGAGGGCAGCTATCAGAGTGAGGAAACTCCCTCCAAAAATATCCCAGGGTCCCAGGCCACCAAAAATATTGGCTATGAAGGCGCCGGCAAAAAGGCCCAGGGCAGAGAGAGGATAGAGAAAAGGAAGCACTGTAAGTATCTCGGAAAGCCGAAGCTGTATGGGTCCATAACTGATAGCAGCAAAGCCAGTAGTGAGCACCACATAGATAGCTGCTATCAGAGAAGAAAGAGCGGCATCCCTGGCCGAGAGGCGAATTGCCCTCATGCGTATCATGCATATTTGGCCATAAAGGCCCTCAACTCCTCTCGAGTAGGCAGGGAGGTCTGGGCTCCCAGCCTGGTAGTAGACAGGGCTCCGGCAAAGTTAGCAAATTTGGCTGCTTCAGCCAGATCTTTTCCCTCAGTCAGAGCCACGGCCAAAGCCCCATTGAAGGCGTCCCCGGCTGCGGTAGAGTCGATGGACCGGATGTCGGTGAGGCCCTGGATATGCCCTTCCTTGCGTCTGTCCTTAAAGTAGACTCCGTTCCGGCCTAAAGTCAAAATGACCGAGCCCGCTCCCAAACCAAGGAGTTTGGCTGCTGCTACCTCTTTGTTCTCCAGAGTAAACTCGGCCTTGATGAGTATCTCGGCCTCCGACTCATTGGGAGTCAGAATGTCTACTGCCTCCATCATGGGGCGGGGAAGATCAGCCGCCGGGGCCGGATCCAAAATGGTGGTGAGGCCGTATTCTTTGGCCTTCTGTAGAGTATAAAGCACGGTGTCAAAAGGAATTTCCAGTTGCAGCATCACTATTCTAGCCGCTCGAAAGAGTCCATCAGCGATGTCGATATCTTCTCTGCAAACCGTACCATTGGCCCCGGGGATGGCCATCAGCTTATTGTTCCCCTCTTCATCCACGAAGATGAGGGCAGTGCCTGAGCTGATGCCTTCCGTCCTGCGGACGAAGGCAGTGTTAATTCCGGCCTTCTCCAGGTTCTCCTGAAGTATGTCCCCGAAGGAGTCCGCCCCCAAGCGACCAATCATGGCTACACTGCTGCCCAGTTTGGCCGCAGCTACGGCCTGGTTGGCTCCTTTCCCCCCCGGAATCAGGGAAAAACTGTCTCCCAGCACAGTTTCCCCTATCGCCGGGAGTTTTTTGGCCTTTCCTACCAGATCCATGTTAAGACTCCCCACCACAATTATCTGGGGTACGGGCATTCTGACCTCCTCTGTCCCTATTCTGAGGGAAATGATAACATTACGCCCCCCAATCTGTAAAATGTGGGACAGAGCAAACACTACCTGTTCTCCCCCAACAAGAAAGAGGAATAAGATCATGAGTGATGCAAAAGAGTCCTTGAGACCTTTGACTTTTGTTTAAAATGTGCTATAGTGTTGCCTGTGCCCCTGGGCATAAGTAATGTTTTTAAGTAGGGAGGGTAAGTAAGTGCCAGAAGGAAAAGTGAAGTGGTTCAGCAACGAAAAGGGCTATGGCTTCATCGAGAGGCCCGACGGAGAGGATGTCTTCGTTCACTACTCAGCCATTCAGGGATCTGGCTATCGCTCTCTGAGCGAAGGTCAGAAGGTATCGTTTGATATCACCGAAGGCTCGAAGGGTAAGCAGGCAGAAAACGTCGTCATTATTGAATGATTTTTTCTGAATCGAAGGCCAATAAAAAACCCCGCCTTTAACCGGCGGGGTTTTTTATTGGCCTCATACCCTCTTATTTCAAACCAATTTTCACTACCAGACTATCACTCTCTTGCCCCCAACCTCCAAATACTATAAAATCTAACCAGGAAAGCCTGTATGTCAACTCGAAAGGGCATCCAGCAGGAACTCGAAGTCTTGTTGGATGCTCTTTCTTTTAGAGAGAGCGACAGAGGGATCCTTCCATGAGACCCTTCATAAAGAAGATAGATCTGCCCCTGGAGGCCTCTAACATCTACGAATATTTTGTGAATCAGCCCCATAGCTTCTGGCTGGACAGCGGAATGGATGCTCAGAAACTAGGGCGTTTTTCCTTCATGGGGACTAACCCTTTCCTGATCATGAGAAGCAAGGGCCACCACATCGAGATCCTCAAGGCAGGAAGAAGAGAAAGGCTGGAGGGAAATCCTTTTGAGGTTCTGAAAAGATTACTGAAGCAATACGCACGGGAGCGTCCAGTGGAAGCACCTCCCTTCTCCTCGGGAGCAGTGGGTTACTTTAGCTATGACCTATGCCATTTTGTAGAGGAGCTTCCATCCCAAAGCCTTGATGACCTGAACATATATGACAGCTATTTCTGTTTCTACGATACAACCATCGCCCTGGATCATCTTCAGAAAGTTATCTATATTTCCAGTTGTGGATGGGCGGAGGATGAGGGTTTCTACCCTTGGGCGAGTGCAAGAAAAGTGTGGGAGATCCAGGATCTTCTGCAGGAGATATATAAAAAGAAGGGAAGCAGAGTCTCCGCGGCTCCAGTTGTGGCGGAAGGGGCACCAGAGAGAGCTGGGGGGATCCTCCCGCCCCATGGCCAATACTTGTGCCGCCACCAATATCAAGAAAGAGCAAGCCTGGAGATAGAAGATGCGAATCTCAAAAATGAGGATAGA
>CAYYBB010000033.1:0-14739 GCA_964469465.1 uncultured Actinomycetota bacterium | reverse complement strand
CAAAAGAAATCCTCTTCAAGATGTGGGAAGCTCCACTGAATTGGAAAGCGAACAGAAAGATTATCGAGAAAAGGAATTTCCCAAGAGAGCTGAGAAGTTTAAGATGGGAATATTTCTTGGCTGGATCTGGCTGCATAAGAATTAGTGCCTATGGACACGCTAGAACCCACGCTTCTTTGTGAAAGTGAGCAGAGCAATGCTTTAAGTAGTGCCAAAGAGTTAGACTCTGATAACAAACTAAACTCGAAGCCTGGTGCTGTTGGTAATTTGGTTGGTGCCGAAGGCCGGAATCGAACCGGCACGGGCTATTCGCCCACTGGTTTTTGAGACCAGCGCGTCTACCAGTTCCGCCACTTCGGCAGGCTGATTTCCTAAATTTTTCTTAGATTCTCTGCTGTTGCCCAAGCTTGCTATCTCGCTATCATATATTAACAAAGGGAAGTGCTCTTAACAAGCTCTGCCGGTTTTTTTCACTTCTCCAATCCATTGAAGAAGAGAATAAGGAGTGTCCCGACCCACTACGCGGTACAGATTTGGTAAGTAAGGTTTGAGAGAGATTCCAGCAAGACACCAATATTATAAAATAGGGGTATCCGCTTGACTCCCCTAACCGCAATATGGTGTATACCTATGAACTCGTAGACCGCAAGATATTGTACTAACTGGAGTTAAGTGCATACCCCAATTATAAAATTCAGTAAAAAGATCAGAGAAGAGATGACCAGATAATCTCCAGGCTGGCACAGAACTGATTTTCTTTGTATACTGCCTATATCAGGAGAGCTTTTTATGATCCAGGAAATTTGCAAAAAGTACACTGACCTGAGCCCAAAAGAGATTAGTATTCTGAATACCGTCAGCAAGAACTTACAGTTGGTGGCCGATCTCTACTACTCGGACATTCTTCTCTACTGCCGTATTAGAGGAGGATCGGGCCTGGTAGTCGTGGATGAAATAAGGCCCAGGACGGCCGAATCCATCTTCTCCTGCTCTCAGGTAGGAAGGACCGTGGAGATAGATCCTGAGGGGGCTATCCCTCAGGCCTTCCTTCAGGGCAAGAGGATCTGCTCCAGATCGGAAAGTCTGCCCGACGGGTATGTAGCTGATATCGAAGCTACTCCCATAAAGAGGGAGCATGAAGTGATCGCAGTGTATGCCAGGATGGAGAAAGTCGTCCACCCTCAACGTCCCGGCCGAAAGCCTCTTACCTACAGTGACATTGCGGAGAAACTCTCCCAGATGATCTATCAGGGTAAGTTGCATGAGATCGATATATCTTCCTTCAGAACCCACGGGGACGGTCTGATCGAAGTGGACCGAACTGGTCGGATCACCTTTGTCAGTCCCAACGCCGTGTCTACCTACAGAGGGCTGGGACTGGAGGACAATCTATTAGGAATGAAGATTGATGAGCTAGGTCTGGATGAATCAGTGATTATGGAGGCCCTGAGGGGAATGTTACCCAGAGAAAAGGAAGTCAGCGAAAGAGGAGCGGTGGTTCAGAAGAAGGCCATTCCTCTCTTTCAGGATGATAAGGTGATAGGGGCTCTGGCCATAGTAAGGGATATTACTGATCTCAGACAGAAGGATAGGGTCATCAAGATAAAGGAGATCAGCCTTCAGGAGATCCACCATCGGATCAAAAACAATTTGCAGGCTGTCTCCAGTCTGCTCCGAATGCAGGCCCGGAGGGCCAGAAACGAGGAGGCTAAAGAGGCCCTCTCCAAAGCCATCAATCGCATCTCCATAATTGCCACCGTGCATGATCTGTTGGCCAAAGGAAGAAAGGAGTATGTTGATTTTTCCCACATACTAAAGCAGGTTCTGGAGATGGTAAAAGCTTCACTGCAGGACGAGGATAAGAAAATCAGTTTCGAATTGAGGGGAAGTGGGTTTTCCATCCCCGCTGATGACATGATTTCTCTCACCCTGGTAATCACCGAGCTGGTTCAAAACGCTACCGAGCACGCCTTCGTTGGTCGCCAGGAAGGAAAAGTTCTCATTGATTTCCATAACGATAGCCAGATGGCCTGGGTAGAGGTGAGAGACGACGGAGTTGGCCTACCCTCACAGTTCAGTCTTCATTCCGGTGAGAGCCTGGGGTTTCAGATCGTCCGTACCCTGGTGGAGGAGGAATTAGGAGGGCATATTCATGTTAAGAGTGATGGAAGGGGAACATCTGTTAAAATTTACCTACCAACCTTTAGTGAATCCCATCGAGAAAAGAAGGAAAGGCAAGGAGGAGAAGAAGGAGAGAAATGAAAAGGCTCAGAGTAGTGGTTGCGGAAGATGAGGCCTTGATCAGGCTGGATCTTAAAGAGATGTTAGAGGAAGCAGGGCATATGGTAGTGGGGGAGACGGGAGATGGTATGTCTGCTGTGGAGCTGGCTGCCAAAATCAAGCCCGATCTGGTTATTGCTGATATTAAGATGCCCCTCATGGATGGTCTGGAAGCTGCAGAAAAGATCATCGAGCTAGAGATCTGCCCCGTACTGATTCTGACTGCCTACAGTGAAAAGGAGTTAGTGGAAAGAGCCAGCCGGGCCGGGGTTATGAGTTATTTGGTCAAGCCTTTCAAGAAGGGCGATCTCCTTCCGACCATAGAGGTAGCCATGGCCAGATATGAGGAGGTAAAAGATCTGGAAGGAAAAGTGAAAGAGCTGGAGGAGAGGTTTGAGACCAGAAAATTGGTCGACCGGGCCAAGGGGATTCTCATGGACTCCCAGGGGCTTACTGAAGCGCAGGCCTTCCGCCGTATCCAGAAGCTCTCCATGGACAAGAGAATTTCTATGAAGGAAATAGCCAAAACTATTATTGAGGCCAATAAAGCTTTATGATTACCACACTGATCTAGTTAAATCTGTTGAATCGAGGGCCAATAAGACCTGGTGGATCATCCGGCTATATCATAATTTTGCTAGAGAACGGGAATCAAGCCGGTGGAAGGACGGATGGAGCAATGAGTACATCATGAGCGGTGACCGAAAGAAAAAAATGGCAATGATAGACGGAAATAATCTGGCCTATCGGGCTTACTTCGCCCTGCCTGCCACCATTGCTACCTCCAGTGGCGTCCAGACTAACTCCGTCTACGGTTTCACCAGTATGCTTATCAAACTTCTCCAGGAGGAGAAGCCAGATGCTCTGGTGGTGGCTTTTGATAGCGCGGCTCCTACCTTCCGCCATCGACAGTATGCGGAATATAAAGCTCAACGCCTCCAGATGCCCGACCAGCTCCACCATCAATTGGGTCTGATCGAAGAGGTCATTGAAGCTTTTGGCATCCCTACTGTTAAAATGGAGGGTTATGAGGCCGACGATATTCTGGGCACTCTGGCCAGGAGGGGAGAGCAGGAAGGCCTGGAAGTGCTCATCGTTACTGGAGATAGAGATGCCCTGCAATTGGTCTCTCCCCAGGTCAAGGTCATGGCCAACCGCAGGGGCATCACCGATGTGACTGTCTACGATCTGGAGAAAGTCCTGGAGAGGTACGGGGTTCCCCCATCCAAAATACCGGATTTGGTAGGTCTGGTGGGAGATAGCTCGGATAATATACCCGGCATACCGGGTATCGGGCCCAAGACGGCGGCCAAACTCCTGGCCCAATTTGGGAGCCTGGAGGAGATATATGAAAATCTTCAGAGCATCAGCAACGAGAATCTGAAAACCCTCCTGGCCAGGAATGAGGAGCAGGCCAGAATGAGCAAGGAACTTTCGCTCACCGACTTCCAGGTGCCCATCCAGCTCGACTTCAATGATTGCCTCCTGAACAGAGTGGATCCAGAGAAGGTTATCAGTGTTTTCAATGCTCTTGAGTTCAGGACTCTCCTGGAGAGGCTCTCCACTTTGGGCTTATGGACTGAATCTCCCCGGTCCCAAAAGAAGTTCGACTGCCACAGGATGGTGATAAGAGATGCCACTGTCATGAAAGAAGTTTTAGAGGAGATCAGGTCTCGGGGGGAGATGTTTATCGATCTTTGTCTGGACCATAGTGGGAAGCACTGCTTTGGCCTATCTCTATCTGGCGGCCCCCAGAGGGCTTATTACTTGCCTCTCTTCGCTGACTCCCAGTTGTCGGTGGATGATTTTCTGGCCCAGGTGGGGGAATATCTTGTTGCTCCTGAGATCAAGAAGAGCTTCCACAACGCCAAGCCCCAGCTCAAATTCTTCATGAGAAGGGGCTTTTCGGTGAGGGGATTGGATTTTGATACCGCCATTGCCGCTTACCTTTTGCAGCCATCTCTGAATGAGTACAAGCTGGGCGACCTGGCCAAAAAGTATCTGGGTTATGATCCTTTTCCTTTTGAGGAGAGGCAGGAAAGCAGACAGCAGTCCCTCATCCAGGAAGAGATAGACGAGCTGCAGGAGATAGCCTGTAACCGGGTAGCGGTTATGCCCCTTCTCAAGGAGCAGCTTATGGGGGAACTCAGGGAACAGAAGATGGACTTTCTCTTCCAAGAGGTGGAGATGCTTCTGGTCCAGGTCCTTGCGGACATGGAACTCACCGGGATCGCTGTAGATACCGACTATCTGGGAAGTCTGGTTCAGGAGTATGAGAACAAGATCGATACAGTGAGTGAGGAGATCTATGAGCTGGCCGGAGAAAGGTTCAACATCAATTCTCCCCAGCAGGTGGGATTCATTCTCTTTGATAAGCTGAAGCTTCCGGGTAAGAAGAAGACCAAAACAGGTTATGCCACCGGGTTTTCAGTTCTTAAAGATCTGGCCAGCAAACATCCTATTGCAGGCAAGATCGCTGAGTATCGGGAGTATACCAAACTCAAGAGCACCTACATCGATCCTCTTCCCCGACTGGTAGATCCCAAGACCGGACGAGTTCACACCACCTTTCATCAAACGGTGACCACTACTGGCCGACTTTCCAGCAGTGACCCTAATCTGCAAAATATTCCTATCCGGACCGAGCTGGGGCGGGAGATCCGCCGGGCCTTCGTCGCTCCTGATGGGTCTAAAGAGATGCTCGTGGCTGACTATTCTCAGATTGAACTACGGATTTTGGCCTATCTTTCTGGAGATGAGGAGCTGATCAAGGCCTTCCAGGAAGATCTGGATATCCACAGCCAGACTGCTGCAGAGATATTCGGGGTGGAGCCGGATGAGGTTACCTCCGAGATGCGGCGGGTGGCCAAGAGCATTAACTTTGGAATTATTTACGGGATGTCCCAGTACGGACTGGCGCAAGTGCTGGAAATATCGGATGAAAGGGCAGAGGAATACATCAGAAGATATTTTGAAAAGTATCCTAAGGTTAGACAGTACCTGGACCGCACTATCGAGCAGGCGGTCAAGAGCGGCTATGTTACGACTATTCTCAACAGACGAAGGTACATTCCCGAGCTGCAGAGCGATAATTACAATATAGCCAAACTGGGAGAGCGACTGGCGGTCAATGCGCCTATTCAGGGAAGCGCAGCCGATATAATGAAGATGGCCACGGTCTGTATTCACCATCGTATAAAGAAAGAGGGTCTGGATTCCAGGCTGGTGCTTCAGGTGCACGATGAGCTGGTTCTGGAGATCCCTAAAGGGGAACGGGAGCGGATAGGGTCTCTGGTCCAGGAGGAGATGGAGGGGGCCTACGACCTGAGTCCAGTACCTCTCAAGGTAGACATCAGGTATGGCAGAAATTGGTTTGTTTGATCAATGCTGTTTAGTTTATAATATAGGCGGTTTGTTGTCCTGCTAGTTCTTCAGGGATAGCATTTCCAAAAATAAAAAATGGGAGGAAGATGATGTGATAGAGGAGAAAAAGAGAGACGGTGAGGTCGTAGACGAATATCTTATTGCCAATGAAAAAGGAGAGATGGTTCCCAACTACGATATGGCCATGGTGAATTTCGAGGAGGGCGACGTGTTGATGGGAACCGTGGTCAAAGTGGACCGGGACGAGGTTTTGGTCGATGTGGGCTATAAGTCTGAGGGTGTGATTCCACCGAAAGAGCTGGCTGTGAGGTACAACGTAAACCCTCAGGATGTGGTAAAGCTCAATGATAAAGTGGAGGTTTTGGTTCTCCAGAAGGAAGATCAGGAAGGCAGACTAGTTCTATCCAAGAAAAGAGCAGAGACACAAAGAGCCTACGATCACCTGGAGAAGGTTCATAGAGAAAACGGGTATGTCACTGGCGAAGTTATTGAGGTGGTCAAGGGCGGACTCATTTTGGATATCGGACTCAGAGGTTTCCTCCCGGCTTCTCTGGTTGATATCAGGAGAGTCAAGAATCTCAGGAAATTTGTGGGGGAGAAGCTGGAATGCAAGATAATTGAGTTTAACCGGGCCAGGAACAACGTAGTCCTCTCCAGAAAAGCTTACCTGGAGGAGGAACGAAGGGAAGCCAGACAGCAGATCCTGACAAGTTTGACGGAAGGACAGGTTAAAAAGGGGATTATTTCCAATATTGTGGACTTTGGAGCTTTTGTGGACCTGGGAGGAATAGACGGCCTGATCCACATCTCCGAGCTATCCTGGAGCCACGTTAACCATCCTTCCGAAGTTGTCTCCATAGGGGATGAGGTTGAGGTGGTGATTCTGGATGTGGACCGGGAAAGGGAAAGAGTGTCCCTGGGTCTGAAGCAGACCCAACAGGATCCCTGGGCAGAAATCGCCAGGCAGTACTCCAAAGGCGACATAGTAAAGGGTAAGGTATCTAAGCTTGTCTCCTTTGGAGCTTTCGTAGACATTGGAGACGGAGTAGAGGGACTGGTTCATATCTCCGAACTTTCGGAGGATCATGTTGAAAAGCCGAGCCAGGTTGTAGCAGTTGGAGAAGAGGTCGATGTTAAGATCATCGACATAGATCTGGACCGGAGGCGGATTGGCCTGAGCATGAAACAGGCCAGGGTTGGAGAAGCTGAGGGCGAGGAGGAAGAGAGCGAGCAAGAGGAAATTCAGGTTTCTGATGCGGAAAATGCCGAAATAGAAGAAGGCCTGAAGGAGCTGAAGGAAGAAATCAAAGAGGCCTCTGCCCGTAAATATCTGGAGGAGGAGATAGCGGCTGCTCGAGATTTATCTGAGGCCACTTCTTCCAAGAGCAGGAGAGGATCCCAGAAGGATGCTTATGAGGCCGAGTCTCGGGAAGGAGCTCCCAAGACCCAGGTTAAAGAAGATACTGTCGAAGCTGAAGCCCAGAAAGACGCTTCCGAGACCAAGACGAAAGAGGCCGCGCCCCAGGCCGAGGCCCAGGAAGATACTCCCAAGGCCCAGGTTCAAGAAGGCAGTCCCCAGACTGAGGTCTGGGGAGACACTTCCGAGACCGAGGTCAAAAAACCTGCTTCCCATACTGAAGTTCATAAGGACGCTCCCCAGTCCGAGGTCAAAGAAGCCACTCCTCAGACCGATGTCGAAGAAGATATTCCCTCAACTGAGCCAAGAGAAACAGCCCCTGCCACACAGGAAGGCAAGAAGGTAAAGGAAGCCAAAGATAAATCTCTTGAGTCAGTTCTGGAGGAGATGAAAAAGGAGGCTCGCTCCTAGAGATCCAGCCTTTTGACTTCCTCTGGATCTGGTGTCGATTCCAACCAAAGGCTAAGAAGGACCAATTTGGAAAGGAGTTTCCAACGGAAACTCCTTTCTCTAATGATGCACCATTTATCAAGTGATTGGTCACTATGGATCATTACCCCGGACCATGAAATGTCATTGTTGCCCCAACTCATGGAGGCGGCCCTTTAAGCAAGACATTATCTCTTTTCTACCTGATGCAAAGTGCACGTGGAGTAAATTTGGGAAAAGGATATGTTAATCTGTCTGGTAGGACCCATGGCCTCGGGCAAGACCGAGGTTCTCAGCATTTTCCGAGAACTGGGAGCAGAGATCATTGAGTCTGACCACATTGCCCGAAAGGTGGTAGCTCCTGGTTCGTCGGTTCTAGCGCAGTTGGCCGAGGAGTTTGGGGAGGACATCCTCCTTCCCGATGGTCAGTTAGATCGAGCCAGGCTGGCCCATCTGATTTTCTCCCAGGAGGAGAAGCGGAGGAAACTGAATTCCATCATCCTCCCCCCCATCATAGAGATGATTGATCTTGAAGTTCGTCGTCTGAGGGGAACCGGTCGGACAATCGTGCTCGAAGCTCCATTGCTCTTCGAGACCGGATATGAGAAGAATTGTGATTACATAGTCTGCGTGGACGCCGATGACGAGTTCCGACTGAGAAGGCTGATCCAAAAGACGGGTCTCTCCGAGGAGGAGGCTCGTCTTCGCATCCAAGGCCAAAATCTCCAAATCCCCGCCCACAAAGTAGACTTTGTTATTAGAAATGAGGGTGACAGGGAGGAGTTGGCTAGAGAAGTGAGAAGGGTTTGGGATGAATTCGCTAGAAAAAGCCGTAATCGGTGACGTGCGGGAAGGACACCAGAACGACATCACCGCGGCAGAAAGTCTGTTCCTCACTCATCCCAGCGCCAGACTCCCTCGTCCGCAGCGGCCTGCAAAGACAGACTTTCCGAGGCAATAGCAGCGGCTTCCTGAGCCATTGCTTGATACCCCTCGGCCAACAAGGCTTCGAATTCTTGCTGCTGCTGCCGTTCTAGCCAATCTTGGAGGGCTTGACGCACCACGTGGCTGCGCTTCCGCCCCATCCGCTGTGCCAAAGTGTCTACCGGCTGCAAGAGATCCAGCGGCAAAGTAAGCATCACACGTTCCATACGAAATTGCCCTTTCTATGCTGATATTTACACGCTCAAAGTATATACCATATGAGGATAAGAGTCACCAAATCGAGTTGCATCCATTGAAAAGTACTCGAGATGATATCAACAGGCAAATGTAAATACAGGGTGCTTCTCCATTGTTTCTTCATCCTAAGGAGATGGTCCAGGGCTCGATAGAACTTTGTCACTTTGGCCCACTGGAGCCCAATCCCCCTCTTGAGATATAATAAATAGATAGCTCAACGGAGAGAGGGGATGACTCTATGGGTAGATTCAAGCTTATTGCCCCTTTTGAGCCTCAGGGTGATCAACCTCAAGCTACAGCCAAGTTATTAGAGGGTCTGAATAAAGGCTACAAATATCAGACCCTTTTGGGAGTTACTGGCTCAGGCAAGACCTACTCTATGGCGGTGGTTATTGAGGGCTATCAGAAACCTACTCTGGTGATGGCTCCCAATAAAATCCTGGCTGCTCAGCTCTGTAATGAGTTTAAGGAGTTTTTCCCTGGAAATGCTGTGGAGTACTTTGTAAGCTACTACGATTACTATCAGCCGGAGGCCTACATCCCCCAGACCGACACCTATATCGAAAAGGATTCCTCCATCAACGCCGAGATAGAAAAGCTGAGGTACTCCGCCACAGATGCCCTCTTCTCCCGAAATGATGTTATCATCGTGGCCAGTGTCTCCTGCATCTACAGTCTGGGTTCTCCGGAGGAATATAAGGGCCAGAGGGTGGTTCTGGAAGCAGGGCGCTCCTACGATCGCCACGAGCTCTTTTCTTCCCTGGTCAAGATCCAGTATGAGAGGAACGAGATCGACTTCAGCCGGGGGAAGTTCAGAGCCAAGGGGGATACGGTGGACATCTTTCCCGCCTATCGGGATACCGCTATCAGGGTGGATTTTTGGGGAGACGAGGTGGACCGCATCCTGGAGATTGACCCTCTGACCGGGGAGGTTCTGGGAAGCATGGACTCGGTTCTAATTTCTCCGGCAACTCACTTCCTTACCGCAGAGGACAGCCTGGAGGCAGCTATTCAGGATATAGAAGTAGAATTGGAGGAGAGACTTCAGGAGCTAAGAAGCCAGAACAAGCTTCTAGAGGCTCAGCGTCTGGAGATGAGAACTCGCTATGATCTGGAGATGCTGCGGGAGGTAGGCTTCTGCCAGGGAATTGAGAATTACTCCCGGCATCTCACCAGAAGGAAGCCTGGCGAAACCCCCCATACTCTTCTGGATTACTTTCCCGATGACTTTCTGGTTTTCATTGATGAATCCCATATTAGTGTTCCCCAGATAAATGGAATGTATCGGGGAGATAGATCCCGCAAAGAAACTCTGGTAGAGTACGGTTTCAGGCTTCCCTCAGCTCTGGACAACCGGCCGCTTCGCTTCGACGAGTTCGAGAAAAAAATAGAGCATGCCATTTTTGTGAGCGCTACTCCAGGACCCTATGAGAGAAAAGTCAGTTCCCAGATTGTGGAGCAGATTATCCGGCCTACCGGACTGATCGATCCGGAGGTCATGGTCAGACCGACCCGAGGCCAGATCGATGATCTTTACGATGAGATAAAGAGAAGGGTTAAGGGCAACGAAAGAGTTCTCATCACCACTCTTACTAAAAGGATGGCTGAAGATCTCTGTGAATACCTTCTGGATCTGGGACTCAAGGTTCGCTACATGCACTCGGAGATCGATGCGGTGGAGCGAATTGAGATCATCAGGGGTCTTCGGAGCGGAGAGTTTGACGTCCTGGTGGGGATAAACCTCTTAAGAGAGGGTCTGGATTTGCCAGAAGTTTCCCTGGTAGCTATTCTGGATGCAGATAAAGTGGGATATCTCCGTTCGGAGAGCTCTCTTATTCAGACCATAGGCCGGGCAGCCCGCAACATCAATGGGCAGGTCATCATGTACGCTGATACTATCACTGAACCCATGAGACAGGCCATCTCCGAGACCAACAGAAGGAGAATGATCCAGACCAGATTCAATATAGAACATGGCATTGAGCCCAAATCCATTCATAAGAAAGTCAGCGATATTCTGACTGCTACCAGAGTCGGTGAAGGAGGAGCCAGGTACAAGGCCCGACCGACCGCCATGCCCCGCCGACCGGATATTTCCGAGAAGGATCTGCCAGGATTAATCCAGGCTCTAGAGGAAGAGATGCGTATAGCTGCGGAGGAGCTTCGTTTTGAGTATGCCGCCAAGATCAGGGATGAGATCAGAGAGATCAAAGAGCAGTTTGGGACCGGGGCGAGAAGATGAGAGAAAATGACAGAGAAAATGAAGGAACCCCCCTTCTTCCATTGAGAATCTTCTAAATTGAAGATGGTGAATGAAGATCTATGTCTCAGGATTACATTGTTATCAGAGGGGCCCGAGAACACAATCTGAAAAACATAAACTTGGATATACCCCGGAACAAGCTGGTAGTCATGACTGGCCTTTCTGGATCAGGTAAGTCCTCCCTGGCCTTCGATACCATCTATGCTGAAGGACAGAGGAGATACGTGGAGTCCCTCTCCGCCTATGCCCGTCAGTTTCTGGGCCAGATGGAGAAGCCTGATGTGGATTACATAGGTGGCCTCTCTCCAGCCATATCCATCGATCAGAAAGGGGCCTCCAAAAACCCTCGTTCCACCGTGGGCACTATGACCGAGATCTACGACTACCTCCGTCTCCTTTACGCCCGGATAGGCAAACCTCACTGCCACATCTGTGGCAAGCCCATTGCCAGGCAGAGCGTGGAGCAGATCGTGGATCAGATCCTCACTCTCCCTTACGGAACCAGGTTTCAGATCCTGGCTCCTGTGGTCCGGGGAAGAAAAGGTGAGTATAAGAACCTGCTCGATGAGGTGCGGAGGCAGGGTTATACCCGAGTGCGAGTGGATGGCAAAATCTACGATATCGAAGAGGAGATGACCCTGGACAAGTATGTTAAACACAATATCGAGGTAGTCGTGGACCGACTGGTCATGAAGGAGGGCATAAAAACCAGACTCTTTGAGTCGGTGGAAACTTCCCTGAAGACGGGAGGGGGGATCGTCTACATCGATGTGGTGGACGGCGATACGCTGTCCTTCTCTGAGCATTTTGCCTGCATAGACTGTGGAGTGAGCTTCGAGGAGCTTTCTCCCCGCATGTTCTCTTTCAACAGTCCTCATGGAGCCTGTACTCTGTGTGGAGGGTTGGGTTACAAGTACGAAGTAGACCCAGATCTGGTGGTCCCCGACCGCACCAAGAGCCTGAGGGAAGGAGCTATTGCTCCCTGGGTATCCTCTTCCTCTGAATTTTTTCCTCAGGTTCTAAGGTCCCTGTCGGAAAAGTACGGTTTCTCTCTGAATACTCCCTTCAAAGACCTTCCGCAGGAGGCCCAGAAGGTCATTCTTTACGGTACTGGGAAGGAGAATATCAAAGTTAGTTTCAAGAACTGGCAAGGGCACCTGAGAGAGTTCCACTTTGCCTACGAGGGGATAATTCCAAACCTCCAGAGAAGATATATGGAGACGGAGTCGGAGTACTCTCGGGCCAAAATAGAAGAGTTTATGAGTCTGAGGCCATGTACCAAGTGCGAGGGCAAGCGCCTCCGGCCGGAGAGCCTGGCTGTGACCATTGAAGGCCTTTCTATCTACGACTTCACTACTCTCTCCATATCTAAAGCTTACGAGTTCGTCCAGGAGCTTAATCTGACCGGGAGGGAGCGCATGATCGCTGGCCAGGTCATCAAGGAGATCAAGGAGAGGCTGGACTTCCTGCGCTACGTCGGCCTTGACTACATTACCTTGGACAGAATGACCGGCAGCCTCTCTGGAGGAGAAGCCCAGAGAATAAGGCTGGCCACCCAGATCGGTTCCAGCCTGGTGGGAGTCCTCTATATTCTGGATGAGCCCAGCATCGGGCTCCACCAGAGAGATAACCGGCGTCTTTTGGCCACTATCAAACGGCTGCGGGATCTGGGAAATACGGTTATCGTCATAGAGCATGATGAGGAGACCATTCGGGAGGCCGATTTTATCGTGGATATTGGGCCCGGAGCCGGAGCTCATGGCGGGGAAATTGTAGTCACCGGATCTCTTTCTGACATAATTGCCGAGCCCAGGTCCATAACCGGAAAATATCTCTCCCGTGAGCTCAGGATACCGGTGCCTCCCAGAAGACGGGAGGGCAATGGCAAAGCCCTGGTGGTCACAGGAGCCAGAGAACATAACCTCAAAGATCTGGACATCCGCTTTCCGCTGGGTAAGTTTATTTGCGTGACCGGAGTTTCGGGATCAGGCAAGAGCACCCTGATTGATGAGATCCTTTTCCGGGCCCTCTCCTCCAAAATCTATGGCAGCAAGGCCAGGCCAGGACAGCATGAGAAGATAGAGGGCATTGAGTTCATAGATAAGGTCATAGAAATAGATCAATCGCCCATCGGTCGGACGCCCCGTTCCAATCCGGCTACCTACACTGGCACCTTCACTTATATCCGGGAGGTCTTCGCCAAGTCTCCCGAAGCCAGAATGCGGGGCTACAGGCCTGGTCGCTTCAGTTTTAATGTCAAGGGAGGAAGGTGTGAGGCCTGTGCTGGCGAGGGTACCATCAAGATCGAGATGCACTTTCTTCCCGATGTTTATGTTCCCTGTGAGATCTGTAAGGGGAAACGGTATAACCGGGAGACCCTGGAGGTCAGGTTCAAGGGGAAGAACATCGCAGAGGTATTGGATATGTCTGTGGAGGAAGCTCTGGAATTTTTTGCCCACATCCCCAGCATAAAAAGAAAGCTGCAGCTTCTCTTCGATGTGGGTCTGGGATATATTAAGTTGGGACAGTCCGCCCCCACTCTCTCCGGCGGGGAGGCTCAGAGGGTCAAATTGTCTACCGAGCTATCCAAAAAGAGTACCGGCAGAACCCTGTACATCCTGGATGAGCCGACCACTGGCCTTCACTTTGACGACATTAAAAAGCTCCTCAATATTCTCGATCGCCTGGTGGATGCCGGCAATACAGTAGTGGTTATCGAGCATAATTTGGATGTCATAAAAATGGCCGATCATATCATTGATCTGGGGCCGGAGGGCGGAGACAAAGGGGGCTATCTTATCGCCGAGGGAACTCCGGAAGAGATATCCCAGGATGGTGACTCTTATACAGGACAGTTCTTGAAGAGAGTTCTGGCAAGGTGTTAGTATAATGAAAGTAGGCTAATCCTATCTTTCGCACGGCGAAATTGGAGCGAAGCCGTATAGCGAGCAAGGGAGGGCGAGGAAAAGGGAGGCCGCATGTCTGAGCGGAGCGAGTTTGCGGCCTCCCCGAGCCCGACCGCAGCGAGTAGGCGAAGCGACTTGAGCAGTGCGAAAGATAGGATTGGGTAATCACTAAATGAAACCATGGAAAATCCAGTCAAGGAACAGGTCAAAAAAATTCCCGACCGGCCGGGAGTATATATCTACCGAAATGCCTCCGGTGAGGTTATCTACGTGGGGAAAGCTAAATCTCTGCGCAAGAGGGTACAGAACTATTTCCACTCCCCCAGAACTCTACCCTTCAACGTGAGATATCTTATAGATGACATCGCTTCCCTGGAGTTCATTATCACTGATAATGAGATGGAAGCGCTCATTCTGGAATGTAATCTGATCAAGAAACACAGGCCTAAGTATAATATTAACCTGAAGGATGACAAGAAATATCCCTTCATTGCTATTACTATCAATGATTCCTTTCCCCGGGTTTTTTTCACCCGGAAAATTGTTCGGGATGGTACCCTTTATTTTGGCCCCTTCACCAGTGCCAAGGCAGTGCGCCGGACCATCAAATCCATCCAGACCCTTTTCCCCATCCGAAGCTGCAAGGGTCCCCGGCCGGGCAAAAGCACCGGTACTCCCTGTCTGAACTTCCATCTGGAGAGATGCCTGGCTCCCTGCGTGGGAGAAGTGAGGGAGGAGGAGTACCGTAGAATGATAGACCAGGTTATCCTCTTTCTCAAGGGAAGGCACCAGGATTTAATCCAACACTTTGAGCAACGGATGTGGGACTATTCCCGGCAGGAGGAATTCGAGAAGGCGACCCGGGTTAGAGATCAGAT
>CAYYBB010000032.1:0-14817 GCA_964469465.1 uncultured Actinomycetota bacterium | reverse complement strand
TCTGAACAGCAAAGTCTTAAAATTTTTCTCCCAGGAAGTTTATCCTGTAGACTACCCAGATGCTGACGTGTTAGTTTTATTGCATTATGCAAGATTTAAGACCCGAGAGATACCGGTTAGAATGTATGAGAACGTGGATAAGTCAATGCATAAGGGTCTCAAATCATTTTATTATATCTTTAAGATGGTGTTGTCCATTTTGGTTACTATACTCAGCAAAAAACATATACTAAGGAAGGTAAGCAAAGAATGAGCTTTCAGATTAAAATTTTCGGACTATTGGCCAGTGCTATTTTGGTGATATACATCATTGATCTGGTAAGAAAAAAGAAATTGAGAGAAGAATATTCCTTTATCTGGTTCGTTATTGGCATTAGCATGATAATCTTTATGCTTCGTTTCGATCTCATTATGGCCCTGACCAAATTTTTGGGCGTCCTCTCTCCTAATAACGTGATTTTCTTTTTCAGCGTATTGTTTCTGCTCATTATAGCTCTTCAATTTTCGGTTAGAATCTCTAATTTGACCGATCAAATAAAGATTCTGGCCCAGGAGAACGCCCTGCTTCGAAAGAAAATTGAGGGGATGGCTAGCGAGAGTTTACGGGAAGATCAGCAGTCTCCTCAAAAAGATAAATTGGGGTATGCACTTGATTCCCCTAACCACAAGATATAGTAAGAGCTTGATATCCTTGGCCGCAATATATTGTATTAGGTGGCGTCAAGTGGATACCCCCAAAAATAAATAATGCCCTGGGCTCAAATGGCGGTCTCCAGCGGTTCAGGGGCCGTAGTATTTTCATCGTTTCTCAGTTACGGCTACGTAATGATGCATACAAGATAGGTAATTCGCCATGATGGGGCCATCACTCACGAACCATGAAAATGCTGACTATTTTCTAGGTATAGAAAGGTACCCGGTTGAAGAAAATTTACTTTTTGTTTTTTATCAGCATTCTATTCTTTCTCGTATTATCCTCTCTCTTCTTGAGTCCTAATAAGATTGGACTCTATGGGGATGAAGCCACTTATTTGATGCAGGCTCAGAGCCTGGCCTACGATTTTGATCTCCGATATACCCAGAATGATCTGAGAAGATTATTTATGGATGGTCGAGAGGAGGGACCCCGGGGGCTATTCCTGGTTAGAAATGACAGGGGGAAACTTTTCTATGCCAAGCCTTACCTCTATTCTGCTGTGGCCGCGCCTCTGGTAAGGATCTTCGAGTCCAAAGGCTTTTTCGTTTTCAATTCCATAATTCTCGTCAGTCTTTTATTCATCAGCTTTCTCTATTTAGCCCAAAAGTTGGAAGATGCCTTGGCTTTTGCGGTGACCTTTTTGTACTACCTGTTTTCCACGGCTTACTTTTTTGTTTTTGCCATATATACCGATCTTTTCATCGCCCTGGTTTTTCTGTTAGCCCTCTTCTTCTGGCGATATGACTTTAGTCGCCCTTTAGCCGGGATTGAGAGCGAAGGCGCCAACATAAAGGAGAAACTCAGTCGAGCTATAGACTCAAAGATTCGAAATCTCTTTTTGAGTTTTCTAGCCTTCTTATCACGAGGTGGAAATTACCTGATAGCCTCTATCTTCTTTGGCCTCTCCATTTACCAGAAACCCACTCTGGCTGCCTTCGCCGGCCTGATGGTACTGGACGTGCTACTTAGGAGAAAGCTGAAGGCGGTCTTTGTGTGCTCTTTCTTATTGCTGGCTACTTTTTCCCTGGTAAGTTCAGTAAACTTCTATCAAACTGGGCGCTGGTCTCCTTATAGTGGGGATAGGATCTATGTTCGGTCGGGACAGGATCTTGCGATTGCGGTTAGTGAGGAGAACTTGCAGCAGGAGGAGCCCCAGGGAGTGCGGACCGGGGTCAGTGTAGAGGGCGTCTCCGGCCAGATTGCGGGAAACCCTTTTGGCTGGGGATCATCCCCGAGAATTCTTCTACCCAATGTTTATTATTTTTTCCTGGGTCGCCAGACAGGTCTCCTAATATACGCCTTCCCTGCTTTTCTTTTTCTTCTTCCTTTGGGATATAGGGGGAATTGGAAAAAGAACATGCTCATTTTTCTGGGAATTTTGACCTACGTTCTCTTTTATTTCCTCTACACGCCCAATAATTATTACGGAGGTGCCACCTCCTTTGGCAACAGATATCTTCTTCAGATCCTTCCCGCTTTTCTGTTTCTGACCTCGGAATTTCCGCCCAGGAGATTCCTTTACCCTTTTGGCATACTAACCGTGTTAGTGGGTTCTCTGTTCCTGGGACCTTATCTCCAATCTCCTCAGGGGGTCATCTATGACCATTCCCGCATCATCTTGAAAAGACCCTTTGCCTATCTGCCCGTGGAGCTTACTCAGTTGAGTAACCTGTACAACGACTACCCTCAGGCTAAGGTGAGGACGGCAGAGGGGCTCGAGCTTTTCAAGACCGACGAGGATTCTTACCTTTGGGAAGAAGAGGGTGCGTGGATTAGGGGCCACAGTCGGGGGGACTTTATTATAAGGACCAAGTCTCCTCTCAAGAGCCTGAGATTGAAAATTGGAAATGGGCCCATTGCCAACGAAGTAACGGTCCAGGTGGATAACCTAAAGTATTCTGCTCGATTCGAACCTGATGAGGTTAAAGTGATAAACTTCGATCTTTCCAGGTTAAGAAAACAAGTAGTCATAGAAGATTATTCTTATCGTCTTTCTGTGAGCTCCAGGCAGGGGTTTGTCCCTCTGTTAGATCTGGCAGGCTCCCAGGATACCAGATTTTTAGGAGTATTTCTATTTTTCCCGCAAGGGGATTACCCTGAAAGAGAGTATTGACCTTTTGATGTCAGGAGGCAGATTGAGATCCCTGGTCGTAATACCTACCTATAACGAAAGAGACAATTTAAGGAACCTGGTAGAGAAAATCTTTTCCGGTTCTTTAAAAGTGGATGTTTTGGTCGTTGATGACGATTCCCCTGACGGGACCGGAGAGATAGGGGAAATGCTGGCCCAGCAATATGAGCGCTTTCAGATCCTTCACCGCAACAATGAGAGGGGCTACGGCAAGGCTTGCCTCGAAGGCCTTAAGAGAGGGATCGAACTCGGTTATGACTACGTATGTACCATGGACGCCGATCTGTCCCATGATCCCAGGGAACTAAACAAATTTTTATCTCAATTCGACAGCTTCGATGTGATCATTGGCTCCCGCTATATAGAAGGCGGGAGAATAGTGGCCGATTGGTCCATCTTCAGAAGGGGAATAAGTAAACTGGGCAGCTCTTTCGCCCGGACGATGTTGAAATTACCTGTAAGAGATTGTACCAGTGGATATAGATGCTATAAGAGGGAAGTCTTAGAAAGTCTGAATCTGGATAAGATTCGATCCGAGGGCTATTCTCTCTTGATCGAAATACTTTACCTTTGTCAACAAAAGGGCTTTAGGATTGGTGAGATGCCTATCATTTATGTGGATAGACAGCGGGGGAAGTCCAAGCTAAACCGTAGGGTTATTTTGGAAGCTCTTTTTTATGTCTTGAAAAATGGCTTAAGAAGAATTGTGCTAAAATACTCCTAAGATACGGCCATTATACCTGCAAGGGTGACTATGGGCCAAAGATGTGAATTTGAGTGACCTTATAGGGAGGGACATGAGCGAGGATCGGGAAGAGATTGAAAAATTTATTCAGGCTCTGGCTAAAAGGGTGAAAGATTACGGAGAATTTACCTATCAGGACTTCGTTGTAGAGGATGAAGATAAGTTCTTCGGCTATTTTGTCCCCCAGGCTAAACTTCTGGATCGGCTAAAAGCCGAGGTGGAACAAGCCAAAGCCAGGCAAGATCTGGCTCTGGCGAGAGACAAGGAGGAGAAAGATAGAAAGGGTGCAGCATTTGGCAGTCTCTTGAAACAGATAGCTTCCAGAATTATCTTTCTTATCAATAGGCCCCTGGTTAACCGACAGCGAGAATTTAACAGTGCTGTAGCAAGAGCCTTGATTTACTTGGTCGATGCCTTCCAGTTGCAGAACGACGAGATTCAGGTCTTCTATATGAAGTTTAATGAGCTTATTGATAGGCTGAATGAGACTCTAATCAAAAAAGCTCAATCTGAAGACATTCTGCAGGCCAGATTGAGAGAGGTATTGGGAGAAATGATGGAGTTAAGGAAAACTATGAGCAGGTAAAGTCAGAGCCCCGCTTTTACGATACCTGTAACATGTTTTACTGCGGACGAGCAAGAATGTTTCTTTTAGCTAGTGTTGATCACATCTGAGACAGATTCGAGGTGGCAGGAGAGGTTGAATGGGGGGCGTCTAAAAAATAGGATAGAAAATGTATGTATCTGTGCTGTTCAATCTCCCTTTGTATATGGCGGAGCAGAAACTCTGGTCAAGACTCTGAGAAATGAGTTAACCAGCAGGAACTTTCGGACTGAGGTTATCAATATTCCCTTCAAATCACACCCCATTTTAGACGTAAAGAAAGGATGTCTGCTCTGGCGCCTTATTGATCTCACCGATTTTAATGACCTGAAGATCGACCTGGTTATCGCTACCAAGTTCCCTTCTTACCTGGTCAAACATCCCAACAAAGTCACCTGGCTTTTTCACCAGTACAGACAAGCCTATGAGCTGGCAGGCACAGAGTACTCTGCCCTAAGAGAGGATGACGGCAAGGAAAACAGAGAGGAAAGCTCTTTTCGAGAATCTCTGTGGCAGATTGACCGGAAGGCCTTGCTAGAGTCAAAGCAAATCTATGCTATCTCCAGAAATGTGAGTAATAGACTCAAAAAGTACAATCAGATTGACTCCGTGCCCCTCTATCCTCCTCCCAAGAACCATGAAAAGTTCTATAGGGGGGAGTTCGGAAATTATGTTCTTTCTGTAGGTCGCCTTGACCCCATTAAAAGGGTTGAGCTTTTAGTGGAGGCTATGCGCCATGTGGTGCCTGAAGTAAAGGGCATCATTGTAGGTAGAGGGCGGGGAAAGGACACCTTAATGAAGATGGTCCAAAAGAATGATCTAAGCCACAGGATAACTTTTATGGATTTCGTCAGTGACCAGGAACTCTTTGATCTTTATGCTAATGCCCTCTGCGTGTACTTTGCCCCCTATGACGAGGATTTTGGCTTCATCACCATCGAATCCTTTCTTTCTGGCAAGCCGGTGATCACCCTTTTGGACTCCGGAGGCGTTTTGGAATTTGTAAAGCATGAGGAGACCGGCTTTGTGGCTAAGAAAGAGCCTGAAGAAATAGCGGATTTCGTGAACCGACTACATTACGATCGAGCCCTTTGCCGTAAGATGGGCCAGCAGGGTTATGAGATAGCCAGGAAGATCACCTGGGATAAAGTTATAGAGAGGCTGATCAGTGAATGAGCAATCTGGGGTCCATGGCCTATGAATGATTCAAATACGCTTAAGAAAATATCCGTGGTCATTCCGGTCTATAACGAGGGAGCGAACCTGGTTCTTCTCTATTCAGGCCTGAAGGAAGCTCTCCAGGCCTTAGATACGGATTATGAGATTATTTTCGTTGATGATGGGAGTACTGATAAATCCTCGGCCATCCTGGAAGATCTTCATCGAAATGATAATCACCTCCAGGCTGTCCTATTTAGAGGTAACTTTGGGAAGGCTGCGGCTCTGACAGCGGGCTTCAACGAGGCTACCGGCGACGTGATTATTACTATGGATGGAGACCTGCAGGATGACCCCAAGGAAATTCCCAAATTCATAGCCAAGATAGAGGAGGGTTTCGACCTGGTATCCGGCTGGAAGTACAGGCGCAGAGACCCCCTTTCCAAAACCATCCCCTCTAAGATCTTTAATACGGTTATGGCACTTTTCACCGGCATAAAGATTCACGATTTCAACTGTGGCTTCAAAGCCTACAGGCGAGAGGTAATAGATGAACTACAGATTTACGGTGAACTTCACCGCTTTGTTCCCGCCCTGGTTGGCCAAAAGCGCTTTAGAGTCGGTGAGGTAAAGATTGAGCACCACCCCAGAAAGTTTGGCAGGACCAAGTACGGGATTGAGCGGTTTTTAAAAGGATTTTTAGACTTCATGACGGTCATGTTTCTGACCAGATATACTCTCAGGCCCTCCCATTTCTTCGGGATGACCGGCTTAATATTCTTCGTTACGGGCTTTCTGATTAACCTCTATATCACCTATATCCGAATCACGACTGGAAGCATTCAACATCGTTTCCCTTTATTAATGTTAGGAATACTGCTAGTAATCCTCGGTTTTCAACTATTTTCTACAGGGTTACTGGCGGAGATGATTACCCGAAGTCACGTAAAGGATGACCAGGGTTATTCCATTAGAAAAAAACTAAGATAGTGGGTAGAAGCTCTCCCTGAAAGCTAAACGCTCTCGTGAAAGTATGTCACATAGTTTCCACTTTTCCCAAAGACGAAAAGGACCCCCAGGTACCCTGGCTTTTGGAGCTTGTAAAAAGGCAAAAGGCCAGAGGGACGGAGGTAACCGTATATGCCCCATCCTTTAAAGGTCTCCAGAATCACAGCATAGGACAGATTTCGGTTAAGAGGTTCCGCTACTTTCTTAGAAGATGGGAGAAACTCACCCATGGGGAGAGCGCCCCGGTCAAAATTAGAAACCCTCTTTACCTGGTTCTGGTTCCTTTTTATCTACTTTGTGGTTCTTTGAGTATGTGGAGGCTCTGTACTAAGGAGAACTTTGATGTTCTCCATGTTCACTGGCCCGTGCCGCATGCTTGGTTTGGCTATATAGGGAAGGTCACTACTAAAGCCAAAATGGTTACCACTTTTTACGGAGCCGAGCTGGCTTTAGCGAAAAGATACCCTTTTGTCAAAAACTTTGTTAGATGGTCCACCAAAAAGTCGGATAAAGTCATTGCCATATCCTCTTTTACCAAAGATGAGATTATGAGAATTACCCATGTACAACCTGAGGTTATTCCCTACGGGGCTCCTTTGGAAGTTGCAGAAAAGTCCTCGACTGCAAATTCCACAAAAGGGCCCAAAATTGTTCTTTTTGTGGGAAGGATCATTGAGAGGAAAGGTCTTCCCTACCTGATAGAGGCAATGTCCAAGGTAGTAGCAGAGATAGAGGCTCAGTTAGTAATAGTGGGGGAGGGTGACCGTCGGGAAGAACTGGAGAGGATGGTGGGAGATAAAGGTTTGGAAGAGACAGTTATATTTGCTGGCAGAATACCCACTGGCCATCTCCAGGAGCTGTATGAAAAATGCGAGGTGTTCGTTCTTCCCTCCATAGTAGACTCCCGCGGAGATACAGAGGGGTTGGGAGTAGTTCTATTGGAGGCTCTGGCCTATAAAAAGCCCATTGTGGCCACTGATGTAGGAGGCATTGGAGATGTGATTAAGAATGAGAGAACCGGCCTTCTGGTTCCCCAGAAGGATCCTGGGGCGCTCTCCAACGCTATCCTCCGGCTCTTGAGAGACAGGGAACTGGCCACAAGACTGGGAAATGAGGGTCACCGATATGCCAGGGAATATTTTTCCTGGGACAGAATCCTTTCCAAATTGGAAAGCCTCTATAATTCAAATACTTCTTAGGAGGTTGCTCCCTTTGCGGTAAGTCCTAAGGATAAGAGCAATTCTGTAGAGAGTTGATATGTTTAGAAATTTTACCAGGGATCAAAAGAAAAATTTATACAAGTTAGATCTTACTCCGGAAGACGCTGGAGCTACTTCTGAAGATGCTAGAGCTACTTCTGAAGATGCTATAGTTTTTGACTCTGTTAGCAAAATCTACCGCATTTACCATGATACCAATCCCAGCCTCAAGGAAACCCTCATCCATCTCAGACGATCTACTTTTGAGCAGTTTCTGGCTCTGGATAAAGTGTCCTTCAGTGTCGGAGGAGGGGAAACTTTCGGGATTATAGGGCCTAACGGATCTGGCAAGTCCACGATACTCAAACTTTTGGCCAGGATTATCAGACCCGAATCAGGAAATATAGCTATTAATGGATCTGTCTCTGCACTTCTGGAGTTGGGAGCTGGTTTTCATCCCGATCTGACCGGCAAGGAAAATATCTATTTGAATGCTTCTATTTTAGGGGTGGATAGAAAGAGTATAGACCGGAAGTTTAAAGAGATAGTAGATTTTGCCGAGCTGGAAAGATTCATTGATACGCCGGTGAAAAACTATTCCTCTGGGATGTATGTGAGGCTAGGCTTTGCCATAGCCATCAATGTGAACCCGGACATTCTCCTGATAGATGAAGTGCTAGCAGTAGGAGATCAGTCTTTTCAGTCTAAGTGTCTGGGGGCCATATTCGACTTTATTAGACAGGGGAAGACCATTGTTATAGTCTCTCACGATCTGGATATGGTCCGGAATCTTTGTTCGCGAGCTCTCTTCATCTCCCAGGGAAGAGTCTTGGAATATGGAAGAGCAGACGATGTAGTAAGAGGATACCGAAGCTATATGGAAAGGACGGAAAGAGAGAAATCAATAGTTCAGGCCACTGTAGCCAATGAGGAGATTCCTCAGACTGGTGAAAGGTTTGGTTCGGGGGAGGCCTTAATTGAAGGAGTGTCCCTGCTAGACAACTGTGGTAGGGAAGTCAACGCTATCCACGCCGGTGAAGATGCCACCATCTCCTTAAGAGTGGTTTTCCGAGAGCAATCCGAGAGGCCCATTTTCGGCATCAGGATTACCGATGAGAGAGATATCAACGTATATGGGACCAATAGCTGGATTCAAGGAGTTAAGACCAGGACCTTCAGGAAAGGCGAGAGAGTGGAGGTCAACTTCAGTCAAAAAATGGATCTGATTAAGGGCAGCTACCGCGTCACTGCGGCTATTTCGCGTAACGATGGTCGGAGATATTTTGATTGGAGGACCAATATTCTTAAGTTCACTGTTTTTGATGAGAGTTATGCTGAGGGAATAGCTAATCTAAATTCAGAAATATGTATAAAGAAGGCCAAATGAAAATCTTAGTAACGGGTGGAGCAGGATTCATAGGGTCTCATGTAGTTGACAGATGTATTTCTCTGGGGCATGAGGTCACCGTGGTCGATAACCTTCTAGCGGGAAAGGAAAAATATTTAAATCCTGATGTAAAATTTTACAAGCTGGATATTAGACACCTGCAGGAGTTGGACCAGGTATTTAAGAAAGAAGAGTTCGAGATAGTGAACCATCATGCCGCTCAAATAGATGTCCGAAAGTCTGTCAGGGATCCTTTGTTTGATGCTGACATAAATATTTGTGGCTCTTTGAACCTACTGGCATGCAGTCTTAAATATGAGGTCAGGAAGTTCATTTTTGCATCGTCAGGGGGGGCTGTTTACGGGGAACCTCTCTATCTACCGGTTGATGAGGATCACCCTATTGATCCCGGAAGTCCTTACGGTGTTTCTAAGCACACCTTTGAGCATTATCTTCGTCTTTATTCCGCTCTCTGTGGTCTGAGATTCACTGCTTTGAGATATTCCAATGTCTACGGTCCCAGACAAGACCATAGTGGGGAAGCAGGCGTCATAGCTATTTTTATAAGCAGAATGCTTTCCGATGATAACCTGACCATAAATGGAGATGGGAAGCAGATTAGAGACTATATTTATGTAGATGATGTAGTGGATGCCAACGTGAAAGCTTTGGGTGGCGGGGATGGCGAGATATTAAATATCGGGACTGGCCGGGGAATCTCGGTCAATGCTCTTTTTAGAAAGCTGAAAGAGATTTCAGGTTACAAAAAAAAGCCCCTTCATGCCCCCTTACCTCTGGGAGACTTAAAAAGAATTTATCTGGATAACAGAAGAGCAAAAACTTCACTGGGGTGGGCGCCAAAAACTTCGTTGGAGGAAGGACTGGTTAAGACTGTGGAGTGGTTTAAGGTTAATGCTTAGCTTTACCCCCCAATCATATTAGCAAACTGGATTATCTTATCTGTATAGGTTGGGCTGGGAGCCCAGTTACCATTTAGAACTCCCAACTCATCCCCTTTATACCTGTGCGTATCCGAATGCCGTGGGTCGTACTGCTTGTTGCAATACTCGTTTATATGGTCAGGGTAGACATACCAGGCTAAATGGGCATAGTGGGCGATTACTCCCAACTCAGGAGTCTTAAAAGTATCGTAAACTCCAGGTGGCCCGGTAGCCCCAATTCCGGAAAAGTTATTGGCACTCTCGGGGACAATTCCACCGAAAGTCAAAAATCCTGTCTCATGGGCCATCTGGGCCCAGGCTATATCTGCCCGTATATTAAACTTTTTCCCCCATTTTATATACAAGGGAGCCAGCTCTTGGGCTTTTGGTATCTGAGCGGTGAAGCCCTTTTTCCGAAATAGATCTACTAATTGCTGTTCTGTTACCTGACTCACACCCACCAGACTGGTCTCATTGCTGACCGCTCCTGAGGATGGGGGCGTAGGATTAGCTGAGGTAGTTCCTCCTACGCTGAAGGTCCTTACCTCCACCCCCGCCTTCCTCTGGGAGAACCAGGTCACTCCTTCATGCACCATGTCGTATTTGATCTGGTAGGTTCCCGGAGTGGTGGGGGCCTGGATGGTCATGGTGAGGTCTACCACCTCCCCGGGGGCTACATTTTTGGGCAGGGGAGAGCGGAGGCCGTCATAGATTACCACCCTTCCTCGGCTATCGTAGATGTGGTAGGAGAGGTTGACCTGATTGGGTGGGGAGGAGGACCAGGTGAAGTTGGATAGGTTTCTCACCGCGAAGGGGAAGCTTACCTTCTGGCCCGGGCTTAAAGAGGAGGGGGTCTTCTGGAAGTCATTGTAGGCGGCCTTGTAGGTGTATTTGGCTGGACTGGGCTGCGCAGTAGGGCTGGCCTGGGTAGAGGTAGGGGTGACTGCTGCTGCAAGTACTATAGGTAGGGGGCTGGCTGAGGTAGTTCCTCCTACGCTGAAGGTCCTTACCTCCACCCCCGCCTTCCTCTGGGAGAACCAGGTCACTCCTTCATGCACCATGTCGTATTTGATCTGGTAGGTTCCCGGAGTGGTGGGAGCCTGGATGGTCATGGTGAGGTCTACCACCTCCCCGGGGGCCACATTTTTGGGCAGAGGGGAGCGCAGGCCATTGTCGATTACTACCCTTCCCCGGCTATCGAAGATGAGGTAGGAGAGGTTGACCTGATTGGGTGGGGAGGAGGACCAGGTAAAGTTGGACAGGTTTCTCACCGCGAAGGCAAAGCTTACCTTCTGGCCCGGGCTTAAAGAGGAGGGGGTCTTCTGGTAGTCATTGTAGGCGGCCGTATAGGTGTAGTTAGCTGGATCCAGTGCAGGAGAGCTGGTGGCAGTGACATTTCCATATTGATTGAGAAAGTTTACTATTCCCTCAAATATTCCCTGAGCAATCTGGTCCCTAAAGCTATCGGTTTTTAGCAGAGCTTCCTTATCCGGGTTGGAGATAAACTCAGCCTCTTGCAAGGCAGCAGGCATTTTGGTGTGGATGAGGACAAAAAAATTCCCGTCCTTGATACCCCGATCTTGAGAGCCAATACTGGCCACTACTCGGGATTGAATGTGATGGGTCAACTGCTTTCCGTAAGCAGCGCCGCGGGAGCTAAAATAGGTTTCAGTGCCGTGGATATCAGGACGACCGACGGAATTGGTGTGAATGGATACAAATATGCTGGCGTTGTTAAGGTTAGCAATGGCGACCCTTTGGTCGTTGGAAACAGTGCTATCCCCATCTCGGGTCATAACCACCCGATATCCTGCAGCTATGAGCCTGGCTCTTACCTTTAGGGCAACGTCCAAATTTACAACTTTTTCTGCCAGGCCGGTGGGACCGGTTGCACCAATCTCCCCTCCATGGCCAGGGTCAAGGACGATCAGGTAATCAGCAGGGGCAGCCTGAGCCGTACTGGTTAACCAGGGAGAAAATAGGGCTAAAAACACGCCTACCCCTAAAATCAGTGCTGCTACTCTTTTCACTTTAGTTTCCCTCCATGCTCAGTTACCAGACAGCTCACCTTTCGGCAGTGACATAGTAGTCCCTGCAGCCGAAGACAGCTTCCTCCAACCTCTGGTAGTTTTGGTTTATCAGCTCCAGCACCTTCCTCTGGTTTAGTATAAGTTCTTCTGTAAGCTCAATTTTCTGTACCCCTAGCTCCGGGGGGACCTGAGACTTGAAGTTAGTGCTAACCTTCGAGAATCCAGCTTCTTCCAGAATAAACTCCAGGGTTAAGTTGTGGACTAAAGTTTTGTGGGTGGGATCAAGGACAAAAGCGTTTCTGACTGCCTCAAAGGAACGGGGGTTTATGGTCTCTATCACCAGATGGGATCCCTTCTTCATCTTCTTATATAAAAGGGTGCACAAATCTATGATCTGATAGGGATAGAGGTGCTCCACCAACATACCTACAAAAACACTTCCCACACTGCCGTCGGGCTGGTCGCGCAGATACTGGAAGCAGTCCGCTTCCACCACCTGCAAACCCTTAGCTTTACAATGCTCAACCATTTGGGGATCCTTATCCACCCCTACCGCCTTAATTCCATGTGCAGTGAGGAGTTCCAAAAACTCACCTCGTCCACAGCCCAGATCCACTACCTCCGCATCGTCCTTGAAGAAATGAATGGCAAATTCCTGTCTGGCAGCTATCTCTGTCTCCTTGCCTCTATATCTATCTTCAAATCTTCGAAAATTGAAATCAGCCAGCTCCTTTAGGGGAGCTCTCAGGTAGCCATTTATCCTGTCTAACTTCTCCAAAGTTCTCAGAAGCCTTTCACCGATGTTTTTAACTTCCACCTCTATCTGGTCAATGCTCTTATGATTCGCCACTAAAATGGTGTTCAGGTCCTCATCCATCCTTAAAAGTCTGTCGTACAGATCCTGCAATTGCTCAGATATATACACTTGCTGGTCACAGAGGTAGGTCATGGCTCGCATTACGGCGGCGTTAAAACCTACCTGCTGTCCCAGAAACGGCCTGGTCAGGGAAAAAACCAGCCTGGAATACAGGTACTTGACCAAATTCACCAAAAATTGGATAGGGTTGTCTCTAAGTGAGGGGCGAGGTCTGTCCGCTGGATTCCAAAGCTCTGTAACCACACCAAGCTCGTGCTTAAGATTGGAGAAGTCGATAAAAAAGGGATTCTCCTTCTGAAAATGTCCTGGCGCCTCCTCCAAAGCTGGCTCCTCTTGTGTGCCCTGGACTCTCTTCTTTAAAATCTCCCAAATTTCCCTCTTCTCTTGCATCTCTTCGCCTCTAAGTAAACAAACAGAGCAAAACCGCCACGATACACTGCCCGTGATTTTCTCAGCTTTTGGTCTTTATGTCAACTTGAGAACATATAACAGGACACATCATGTTATACTTATTTAAACATTTGTCTCAAAAATCCTGCATCTGTTTGCGCTTTACACATAACGCTGGCGGAAAGACTGCTAATGAAACTGCCCCGGGTGGTGAAAATTTTTAACCTTAGCTATGCCATATGGCATAATCCTATGAAGAGGTTTGCCATGAGGATTCTGTGATTCAGAAGCAGAAAGTACTTTCCTGACCTTCAATAAGAACTTCAAGATCCTAGAGACGAGAAGGGTAAGGGTAAAGGAATATCGTTGCTCACTAAATCATTTCATATCACCGAAAAATATCAAAAAATAGTCCCGCTGTTGGCCATTGCCTTACCCCTATTGGCAATTTTCTACCCCATGGTATTTCTGGGTAAAGTCCCCAATTATATGGATCCCATGACCCAATTTGTGCCAATTCGAGTATTCATAAAAAACAGTATATCTTCCGGGATCTTTCCCCTCTGGAATCCTTATCAGGCTGGTGGGGTCACAGTAATAGGCAATCCTCAGGCGGCCTTGCTTTACCCCATTAATTTAATTCTTGACCTGTTATTTCCAATCAACTACAGTTACGGCTTAAGCAACTTCCTGCACTTTCTCTTAGGCGGCCTCTTCTTATATCTTTTTTTGCGCTCTTTGAATATCAAAAGGGCATCGGCCATTTTGGCTGGATTGTGCTTTTCGCTCTCCGGATTTCTATTGCCAAAGATAGCCCTTCCCCCGATGCTACAAACTATGATCTGGTTTCCGCTCATGCTTTACGGGGTGGAGAAAGTCAGCCAGGATTTCAATTTCAAAAACCTCTTCATCCTCTCTTTTTCCATCCTATTTTCTTCTCTAAGTGGATACCCTGAGTTTTTTATTACTCCCTGGTTTTTGCTTTTCTTTTCTTGATTTTCAGGACCATTTCACCAACAAAGAGCTATAACCATATCAAAGATTTCTTTAGAAAACTGTTCTTGAGCCTCTGCTCTTTTTTCTCGGGGGTATTGCTGTCCTCAATCCAAGTCCTGCCAGTGCTCGAAAATTTAAAAAATAGCACCCAGGCAGTGGAATTAACATTTGAGAATTTCCTAAAATTGGTGCATAGCTATCAATTTAACTTCACCGATTACCTGACACACCTGGTTATTCCGACTAAAAGTTATGTGAGCAACCCCTACATTGGCTCAATGGTGGCTTTGATTTCCCTTGTCTTTCTTATCTATGCCTTTTTTAGAAAGACTAAGTCAAGAGCTATCTTATTTTTCTTTGTGGCTCTCTCTTTATTAGACCTGGCTATATTAAGCGGAAGCAAATATGTTCAAATGGCTACCTATTTCATTCCATTCTTTAAATACCGTTGGCCCAATCTCGGACTTACTGGTTTTTTGACTGTAAATCTCTGCGTTATACTGGGGATCTCCTTTGATGAGCTATTTTTCAAATTGAGGGGCTTTTCATCGCTTAAGGTTTCTCTGCCCTTTTCTTTAGCCGGGTTATTATTAGCATTTGTAATTTCTTACTATTTTAAGGCCTTTTTAGTGCCCGCTATGGGGCTGACTCTTT
>CAYYBB010000031.1:6609-15074 GCA_964469465.1 uncultured Actinomycetota bacterium | reverse complement strand
AACCTCATACGTTGTCAAAGTGCTACAAGGATGATAGCACCTTAGGAACAAGAAAACAAGGGGCCATTTATCCCCAGCAATAAATTGCGGGGCTTTCTGGGCCTGATTTTGTAATTGAGCTACCAACAATATGAGCTCTGATCTATCTATCGTCATTGTCAACTGGAACACCCGAGAGCTTCTTCTACAATGCCTGCAATCCATCACCAGGCACGCCAGTCCAAAGAAGTTGGAGATCCTGGTGGTGGACAATGGCTCTACCGACGGCAGTACAGAGGCGGTCAGCAAAAGCTTCCCCCAGGTTAGATTGATCAAGAATGAGGAGAACCTGGGCTTTGCCAGGGCGGCCAACCAGGGCATAAAGAATTCTTCCGGGAGATACATTCTTCTTTTAAATAGCGATGCCGAGGTTTTTGAGGGTACCCTGGAGAGAGTGATCGACTTTTTGGACGGGGAGGAGAGAGTAGGGGCCGTGGGCCTGAAGATCGTTAATCCTGATGGTTCGCTTCAGCATTCTTGCCGGCGTTTCCCTTCCTTCATCACTGCCACTATCCATGCCTTTCTGGGTCTACTAATACCCAATAACCCCTTTTCCCAGAAATATAAGCTGGCCCGATGGGATCACCGGGAGGTAGAAGAGGTAGATTGGGTCTCCGGGGCAGCCATGGGGCTGCGGAGGCAGGCTCTGGATGAGGTGGGCCTTTTTGACGAACGGTTTTACATGTATCTGGAAGACATGGATCTCTGTGAGCGTCTTAAGGAGAGAGGTTGGCAGGTCAAATATCTTCCTGATGCGGTGGTTCTTCACCATATTGGGGGAAGCAGCCAGCGCCGGAGTGTCGGAACGACCATAGAACACCAGAGAAGCATCTACAAATTTCTGCACAAGAGGTATGTGGGAACCTGGAGAGCTCTACTCTTGCCCCTGATATACGGGGGTCTTATAGTCAGGGGAGCGATAGTGATCACCCTGGAGAGGATAAGGAGGGGAAGCTGATAGACCTGGTAGGCCACAGCAGATATTGCAAACCAGAGAGAGCGGGAAAAGCTACTTCAGTCTTGCTCTCTTTCGCTTGTGGTAGGCGGAAGTTGAACTGGAGCTTTCCGGGATAGGCAGATACCGGATAGGTAGGAGGTATTCTTGATTGTATTAGTCACCGGTGTGGCTGGTTTCGTGGGAAGACATCTCTGTCAGAGACTCCTGGAGGAAGGGGTCAGCCAGATGGTGGGCGTTGTCCGTCATGCAGCAGACCGGGAGGGTCTGCCCAGAGATCCCAGATTTAAGGCGATTCTTGCTGATGTCCTGGACGCCCCAGCCATAGAGGAATTGATCACAAGATATCGTCCCCACGAGATCTATCATCTGGCCGCTCAAAGCTCTGTGGCCTTATCCTGGGAGGATCCTCGACAGACTTATGAGATTAATATATTTGGTCAGTTAAACCTGCTGGAATCCCTGCTAAAGAGCCAGGTGGAAGCCTCTGTGCTCATACCGGGCTCTAGCGAGGTGTACGGTAAGGTCTCACCTGAGCAGGTCCCCATAACTGAGGATCATCCTCTGAGGCCAGACAGTCCCTATGCGGTGAGCAAGGTAGCTCAAGATCTGCTAGGGTACCAGTATTATAGTGCTTATAAGATGAGGATTTTGAGGACCAGGTCATTCAATCATACTGGCCCCGGCCAGAGCCCCGCCTTCGTCTGCTCCGATTTCGCCAGACAGATTGCTCAGATCGAGGCCGGGCAGCACAGGCCAGTCATTCAGGTGGGAAATCTGAAGCCAAAAAGAGACTTCACCGATGTGAGAGATGTGGTACGAGCCTACATTGAGCTGATCCGCAAGGGAAGGCCGGAGCAGCCTTATAATGTTTGCTCTGGCCGGGCTTACGCTATTGGGGAGACCCTGGAGATGCTTTTGGCCATGTCGGGGAAAAGAATAGAAGTGGAGGTGACCGAGGACAGATTCCGGCCCTCGGATCTGCCTATTCTCCTGGGGGATAATCGCAGGATTCGGGAGGATACCGGATGGTCTCCTGCCATAAGCATGGAGGAGTCCCTGCGGGATCTTTTGGACTACTGGAGGGGAAGAGTATCGGACTCTCCGTAGGACCGCGTAAGAATCGGACAGCAAATGGCCAAACAAGATCGGGGGCCAGAGACTTGAGCTCTTTGGGCGGGAAACCTTTTCCATAAGGAAAGAGATGTCAGATCCTTAAAGAGGTAGATTGGCCCAAAATCTGGTTTTTACAATTCGCCAAATTGTTATCTTGCTTAAGTTCTGCTAATATAGCTTTTGTACTGGGTAGGAGGAGGTCCTGTGAAAGCAGTGATATTGGTGGGAGGTGAGGGGACCAGACTGCGTCCTCTGACCATCAATACGCCTAAACCCATGATTCCCCTGGTCAACATTCCTCTTCTGGAATATACCCTCAATCATCTGAAACAATATGGGATAAGGGAGATAATTCTCAGCACCGGCTATCTCCCGCAAGTATTCGAATCCTACTTTGGTGAGGGATCCAGATTTGGTCTGGACATAACTTATGTAACCGAGGAAAAACCTCTGGGTACCTGTGGCGCGGTCAAAAACGTGGAGAAATATCTGGACGGGACCTTTATAGTCCTCAATGGAGATGTCATCACCTCTCTGAACCTGGAGGACATGATCTCTTTCCATCGGACCAGAGGAGCAGTGGGGACCATTTACCTCACACCGGTGGAGGACCCCACGGCCTACGGCCTGGTTTTGGTAGATGAAAAGGGAAGGGTGGAGAGTTTTCTGGAAAAGCCCAGTTGGGACCAGGTGACTACCAGCCTTATCAATGGCGGAACTTACATTCTGGAGTTGGAGGTTCTGGATCTGGTTCCTCCGGGCCAGAATTATTCTTTCGAAAGGGGCCTTTTCCCGGCTCTTCTGGAGAGGGACCGTCCCCTTTTTGGCTATCCATCTCTGGCCTATTGGATGGAGATTGGAAATCCGGAAAAATACCTTAAGGCTCATTGGGATATCCTGGATGGCAAGTTTGAGCCGGGCTTTCTGGGGATCAAAGGAAGCCCTGACACCCGTCTGGGAGAGGGTACTTTTGTAGATCCCTCGGCCCGCATCTTGGGTACAGTGGTAATCGGAGATGGGTGTCACATTGGAGCTGATGTCACCATCACCGGCCCAGCCGTGCTGGGAAGTAGCTGCTCCTTGGGGGAGAGGACCACGGTAGAAGGAAGCGTGATCCTGGACGACTGTACCATAGGCAGAGCCTGTCGGATTAAAGACAGTATTCTTTCCAAAGGAGTCAGCCTTCAGGATGAGGTGTATGTTCTGGACAACTCGGTCATTGGTGACAATTGCCTTATTGAAAAAGATAATCAACTGAAGCGGGCCATCCGGGTTTTCCCAGGCACCCATCTCAAAGAAGGGTCCATAAAATTCTAGAGGAGGTTGTGGGTTGAAGGTTTTGATTACTGGAATTACTGGATTTGCAGGGAGCCATCTGGCTGAGTTTTGTCTGGACCAGGGGGCGGAGGTTTTTGGTACCATCCGCTGGAGAAGCCGCAGGGAGAATATC
The DNA here is from genome assembly GCA_964469465.1 of uncultured Actinomycetota bacterium. Lineage (GTDB taxonomy): Bacteria > Actinomycetota > Humimicrobiia > Hakubellales > Hakubellaceae > Hakubella. Next base: position 11,514 of record CAYYBB010000031.1, on the reverse strand, counting down.
GAGAGTTTTGAGGATCGCATCCACCTGATCGAGTGCGATCTCAAGGACTATGTTTCGGTAAGAGATCTCCTCAAGGCCGCCCGGCCGGATTACATCTTCCATCTGGCTGCCCAAAGCTTTGTGCCCACCTCCTGGCACTGCCCTCAGGAAACTTTGACCAACAACGTAATTGGAGAGCTCAATATCCTGGAAGCGGTGAGAGATCTGGGGATCAACCCCATGATTCAGGTGGCGGGATCCAGTGAGGAGTATGGCCTGATCTTGCCCCATGAAATCCCGGTCAAAGAGACCAACCCTCTGCGGCCTCTGAGCCCCTATGCCGTGAGTAAGGTAGCTCAGGATCTTCTCGGTTTCCAGTACTTTCAGAGCTACGGTCTCAACATCGTCCGCACCAGGGCTTTTAACCATACTGGTCCCCGGCGGGGAGAGGTGTTCGCCTGCTCTAACTTCGCCCGGCAAATAGTGGAGATAGAGAAAGGATTGAAGGAGCCAGTCATTCGGGTGGGAAACCTGAGTGCCAGACGAGATTTCTCCGATGTCCGGGATGTGGTGCGGGCCTACTGGTTGTCTCTGGAGCGGGGTGAGCCGGGTGAAGTTTACAATATATCCTCCGGTCGGGCCATTACGATTAAAGAGCTTCTGGATCAGCTCCTTTCTTTGAGTGAGATAGATCTGGAGGTTAAAGAGGACCCGGAGCGGATGAGGCCCTCCGACGTAGAAGTTCTAGTGGGAGATTGTTCTAAATTCAAAGAACGGACCGGGTGGGAACCGCGCATCCCTCTGGAAGCTACCCTGAAGGATCTTCTTGACTACTGGCGAGAAAGGGTCGGTGACCACTCTCCCGAATAAATTCGAGAGCTTCTATGGACTTTCAACCAAGAGACTGTAGCCCCAGTCTCATTATTTCGCCCGCAATATTTTACGCTGGCCAGGACTTGGGCCAGCAACGCCCAATATTGCCATTTCAAAGTGCTAGTACAAGTGTAGCACAAGGGATAGTTAATGTCAAGGAGCTGCCATTCACCCCGCATTGACATACGGGGCTTTCTGGCAAAGGAGGTAAGAGGCAGTGAAATTTGTCTTCGGCACTGACGGATGGCGGGATATCATTGCCGACGGCTTTACCTTCGAGAACGTCAGAGTCGTCTCCCAGGCTGTTTGTGACTACTATCGAGCTAAAAATTCGTCCCCCAGGATAGCTCTGGGATACGATACCCGATTTCTTTCTGATCTTTTTGCGGAAAATGTGGCCCTGGTGGCGGCAGGCAATGGGGTCCAGGTGACCATGAGCGACAGTTTTGTTCCTACTCCAGCCCTGGCCTACGAGACCTACTCTGGAGGTTACGAGGGGGGGATAATGATAACCGCCAGCCACAATCCTCCCAAGTACAATGGCTTCAAGGTAAAAGCCTCCTTCGGGGGCTCTGCTCCTCCAGAGATAGCGGAAGGGATCTCCCGCATCCTGGAGGATAATCTGGGCCGAAAAAGAGGATATGAGATGCTCAGGCGAGAGGAGGCCCAGGAAAGGGGTCTTTTGAGATGGGAAAATATGATAGAGAAGTATCGGAAGCACCTGGTCTCTCTGGTAGATACGGACTGTATTTCTGCCACCAGCCCCAGGGTCTGTGTGGATCCCATGTACGGCGCAGCTCAGGGATTTCTGGGCAGCCTGCTGGAAGAAGTGGGTTGTCGGGTAGAGGAGATAAATAGCGAGCAAAATCCCATATTTGGAGGAGTCAATCCCGAGCCCATTGCCAAGAACCTGTCCAAATTGCGTTTTCGGGTCCTGTCAGGGGGATTTGATCTGGGTATCGCCGTGGACGGAGATGGCGACAGAGTGGGGGCCATTGACGAAAGGGGCCACTTTGTTAACTCCCATCAGATCTTTGCTCTTCTTCTCAGACATCTGGTCAAGAACAAGGGGCTTGATGGTTCTGTGGTCAGGACCATATCCACCACCAGCCTCATAGATCTGATGGCAGAGGCCTATGGGAAGAAAGTCCTGGTGACTCCAGTGGGTTTCAAGTATGTGGCCCAGCATATCCTCAAAGGCGGAGTTCTAATGGGGGGAGAGGAAAGTGGTGGTATCTGGGTCCAGGGCCACATTCCAGAAAGGGATGGTGCCCTCATGGGTTGTCTTCTGACTGAGCTCATCAGTTGTGAAGGCCGGGGATTGGCAGAGCTTTTGGATGATCTGCGAAAGGAGTACGGAGACTCCTTATACTGGCGTGAGGATGTAGAGGTCGATGAAGGGAGAAAGAGGGAGATTCAGAAAGAGCTGAGCTTCTTTGATCCAGGCCCCCGGTTAGGGGAAAAGGTCAAGGAGATAAGCCGCATCGATGGGCTTAAGTATATCTTTCAGGATTACAGTTGGTTGATGATTCGACCTTCCGGCACAGAACATGTGGTACGTATCTATGCAGAGGCCTCGAGTGAGGAGAGATTAAAGAACTTGATGGAGGTGGGATTGGATTTTGTCAGAGGATAGAGAAGATATTCTGGACAATTACCAAGAGATAAGAAAGATAGACGTCCACGGCATGTTGGAGATAGTGGAGGACTTTCCCAATCAGTGTATTCAGGCAGTAGAGATAGCCAAAGGAACGGATTTCTCGGGAGTGTCCGGCCCCTTTTCCTGCCTTTTAGTGCAGGGAGTGGGAGGATCGGGAGTCAGTGGAGATCTGGTAAAAGCTCTGGTGGAGGAGACTTTAGAGGTACCATTTCTGGTCAACAAAAGATATGGAACTCCTGGTTTTGTGGGTGAGTCGACCCTGGTCTTTGCGGTCAGTTACTCTGGAAATACCGAGGAGACTCTGATTCCCCTTCGGGACATGCTTTTCCGAGGGGCGGAGCTTATTTGCCTGACCTCTGGAGGTCAGTTGGCCGACTTTGCTCGACAGAATGGCAAAGTTCTGATAGAAGTGCCCGCAGGGCTGCAGCCCAGGGCAGCCATAGGTTATCTCTTTCTTCCCCTCCTTCTCTCCCTGAGCGAGCTGGGCATCCTCAAGATAGAGCAGGCAGATCTAGAGGAAAGCTTTGAGGTGCTCTCGGATATGGCCGAGGAGCTGGCTTTCAGGACTCCGGCCAAAGATAACCAGGCCAAGAAACTGGCCGCACTTCTATGGGGTAAGCTACCCATAGTTTACGGAAGCGAGGGCATAAGTGGGGCTGCAGCCCTGCGTTGGAAATGCCAGTTTAATGAGAATAGCAAGATCCCCTCTTTCTGGAATAGCTTCCCCGAGCTGAACCACAATGAGACTGTGGGTTGGGAGCTGCTAAAGGACATTACCCGAAGATTCGCCCTGGTCCTGCTGGAGGACGAGAGGGGAAAGGTAAGAAACGCCCAGAGAATGGAGATAACCAAAGAATTGGTCAAAAAACAATTCGGACTGGTAACTGCAGTCAAAGCCCGGGGAGAGTCTGCCCTGGCCCGGCTGCTCAGTCTGATCTACCTGGGGGATGTTACCAGTGTCTATCTGGCTATTCTCAATGAAGTGGATCCCACGCCGGTGGAACGTATTAGAGTCCTTAAGGAAAATCTGGCCAGGCTGGGATGAATCCCTGGATCAAGAGAAGAGGCAGCCCAGCCATTTGGGGGCAGCGCTTTGGATCAAGAGAGTAATTCGCTCATGGAAGTGGATCCTGTCAGAACCATAGAGTGGATGGGTAACTCCGTCCGACTTATAGATCAGCGTCTTTTGCCCCGCAAAGAAAAGTATATCACCTGTTCAGATCACCTCTCAGTGGCCAGAGCCATCAAGGGGATGGCCATTCGGGGAGCACCGGCCATTGGGGTGGCCGCTGCTTTTGGCGTGGCCCTGGCGGCCCTGAAAGCTCGTAAAAGAAGCAAGGATCTGTTTCTGCAGAATGTGGAAGAAGCCTGCCAGATTCTCTCTCGCACCCGGCCGACGGCAGTCAACCTGTTTTGGGCCCTGGATCGAATGAAAAGGATTATGCAGCAACACCGAGATCAGTCTGTAGAAAGGATTATCTTTTCTCTGGTGGATGAAGCTAGAAGAATTTATGAGGAGGATATTGAAGTCAATAGGAAGATTGGAGAAAAAGGAGCTGAACTTATCCAATCCGGCTCCAACCTGCTCACCCATTGTAACGCCGGTGCTCTAGCCACAGCGGGATACTATGGTACTGCTCTGGGAGTGATCAGAACCGCCTTTCTTCAGGGCAAACAGATCCACGTCTATGTGGATGAGACCAGACCCCTTCTACAGGGGGCCAGGCTGACCGCGTGGGAGTTAATGAGAGAGAAGATTCCGATGACCCTGATCACCGACAATATGGCTGGCTATTTTATGTCTCGGGGAAAGATTGATGCTGTTCTGGTGGGGGCAGACAGGATAGCTTCTAATGGGGATACCGCCAACAAAATCGGAACCTATAGCCTTTCTGTTCTGGCCAGGGAGAACGGAGTACCCTTTTATATAGTTGCTCCCACCTCCACTATAGATCCGAAGATCGCTAGTGGAGAAGAAATTGTCATTGAAGAGAGAGACTATAAGGAGGTGGTGATGATCAATGACCGAAGAATTGCTCTAGAGGGGGTGCAGGTGGCCAACCCTGCCTTTGACATCACACCGGGGGGAAATATAAACGCTATTGTTACCGAAGCAGGAGTACTCTACCCCCCCTTTAAAGAGAAAATAGAGGAGTTAAATCTTCTTCATGAAGGAGAAGAGAAGTTGAGATGAAAGCCATGATTTTAGCTGCGGGTCTGGGGACTCGCCTGAGGCCTCTTACGGAGTCCATTTCCAAACCTATGGCCCCTATAGTCAACAAGCCAGTCATGGAACATATCCTGGAACTTCTGGCTGCCCACGGCCTGAGCCAGGTCATTGCCAATCTTCATTGGCACGCTGAGGCCATCCGGGGCTATTTTAAGGATGGTTC
>CAYYBB010000031.1:0-6509 GCA_964469465.1 uncultured Actinomycetota bacterium | reverse complement strand
GAGATCTTTGACCTCATTCCGGAAGGGGTGTTCTATGACTTCGGCCGGGATCTCTTTCCACTTCTTCTAGAGAAGAAAATCCCCTTCTGTGGCTACACTCATTCTGATTACTGGAACGATGTGGGTGACCTGGAAATGTATCAGCAGGGAAATTTTGATGCCCTTTCAGGGAAGGTAAAGGTGAAAATACCAGGAACCCTGGTCCAGGAGGGAATTTGGGTAGGAGAGGACTGCGAAATTCAGGAGGGAGTTATTATGGCTCCCCCCATCTGTATTGGCAATAATTGTTTGATCAAGAAGAATGCCAAACTGCTGGGGCCGGTGATCATTGGTAATGACACAGTGGTCGATGAGAGAGCGGTACTCTACAAGGGTATAAAGTGGGGAAGTGGCTACATTGGCAAAGATGCCAGCGTCATCGGAGGAATAGTAGGATATGCTACTTTTCTCAAGGACCAGTCGGCAGTTCTGCAGAATGCTGTGGTAGGATCGGGGTGTGTCATTGAGGGTGGAACCGTCATTCATTCTAGCGTCAAAGTAATGCCCAATCAGATCGTAGAAAATGATCGCCACTGAGGCAGCACAGATAGATGAGCCGGAGAGAGAGCGGTCTTCTTTTCAAGGTATGGGAAGGACTTCGGGATCTGGTCTATCCTCCGGTCTGCGCTGTCTGCGGAAGCCCTGAGGAGAATTTTCTATGTACCACCTGTATGGAGCAACTGGAAAAGATTCACGAGCCCTGCTGCCTCTTCTGCGGTGCACCGGTCTCCGCACCAGTAGTGAGATGTCATGAGTGTCGCAACCGGGATTTTTCCTTTGAGAAAGCCAGGGCTTATGGTCTGTATGAGGGCAAACTAGGGGAGATGATCAAGAAATTCAAATTCAAGGGGGTCCGAGGTCTCCACGCTGTCCTGGCTTCCTTCATCCACCAGACTTATCAGGAATTCTTTGGGAAGGAGAAGTTTGATTTTCTGGAATTTGTCCCCCTGTCCAGAAAGCGGCTTGTGGAAAGAGGGTTTAACCAGTCGGAATTACTGGCGAGGTCTCTTTCCTTGCGGACCGGCATACCTCTGTCCGGGGCTTTGGTTAAGACGAGAGAGACCCCAGACCAGGCCAGGGTGGACAATTATAGGGAGCGGGAGGACAACGTGAAGGATGCCTTTGCGCTCAAAGACAGAGGAGTTATGAGAGGCAAAAGTATTCTGCTTATTGATGATGTCTACACTACCGGGGCCACGGTGAATGAGTGTGCCGTGGCTCTCAAGAGGGGCGGAGCATACCGGGTGTGTGTGCTGACTCTGGCCCGCAGTGTCAAAAAAGGTCCCCAGGAGCCGTGTAGGAAAGTAGGGAACATAGAAATTGCAGGTGTACGTATGAGAAGCCGTAGGAGCCTTTAACCTATCTTTCGCAACCGCGAAATTGGAGCGAAGCCGTATAGCGAGCAAGGGAGGGTGAGGAAAAAGGAGGCTGCATGTCTGAGCGCAGCGAGCGACAGCGAGTGGAGCGAGTTTGCGGCCTCCCCGAGCCCAACCGCAGCGAGCGGGTACCCACGGAGCCGTAGGCTCGGTGGGTGCAGCGACTTGAGCGGTGCGAAAGATAGGTTAAACATTGTGTACCACTCTGGCATAGGAGGTAGTGATGAAAACGGGCAAAGTGAAATGGTTCTCTACGGAGAAAGGCTACGGATTTATCCAGCAGGAGGATGGGCAGGACGTCTTCGTCCACTTCACCGCTATTGTCGGTGAGGGCTTCAGAAGCCTCTCCGAGGGTGATGTGGTGCAGTTCGAGATAGTGGAGGGAGAGCGAGGTCCCCAGGCCGCTAACGTAACCAAGATCTCCTGATCTATTTCTGTAGTTACTCCGGGAGAGCCGGTTGGGGTAGCTTCTGTGAGCCCACCCTGCCGACTGGCCTCCTCTTGCCAGGTCTGAGCATTTTACCCATAATGGTTAGGTTAAAAAGTCCACTTTGGAAAACAGGGGGGAAAGTTTTGGACATTCGGATCAAGAGCAGAAACATCGAGCTTACCGATGCCTTGAGGGAGTATACTTTAGATAAAATAAAAAGGGTAAGAAAGTATTTAGATGGCAGATTGGAGATCGAGGTGGAGTTAACCTATGAGAAGAACCCCAGCATATCCCAGAGCCACATTGCCGAGGTGACCGTTTTCACCAAAGGACCAGTCATCCGAGCTGTGGTGGCCAGTCCGGATATGTATGCCTCCGTCGATCAGGTGGTAGACAGACTGGAGAGGCAGATCAAGAAATATAAGGGCAAGTTGATAGACAGGACCCAGCAGCCCAGGTCTACTGAACCTGTGGCCGATCTGGTCAACAACGGCAGGCCGGCTACGGAACTGAAGATTGTTAAAGTGAAGCAGTTCGCGGTCAAACCTATGACACCAGAGGAAGCGGCGCTGCAAATGGAACTTTTGGGCCACGACTTCTATGTCTTTACCAATTCGGAGACGGAAGAAATCAATGTGGTCTATAGAAGGAAGGATAATAACTATGGGCTGATCGAGCCCATTTATCAGTAATTTTTGAACAAGTTCTGAGCCCGCAAAATACCTTTAATGAGATTGATTAAGTAGCGTTAGCCTATCTTTTGCACCGCGAAATTGGAGCGGAGCCGTAGGCTCGGTGGGTGTAGCGACTTGAGCGGTGCGAAAGATAGGCTGGCTACAGTGAGCCGGTTTTTTCTGGATAATTGTCTGAATTTATGGCCTGTTTGCAAGGTCTGGTGATGAGGATATGGTCAATCTACTGAGCAGGGTCCTGAGCTTTGGCGAAGGCCGCGAAATGAAGAACCTTTGGGAAAAAGTAGGAAGGATCAACTCTCTGGAAGAAGAGATATCCCGTCTTTCCGATGAGGATTTGGCCCGAAAGACCGTAGAATTTCGAGAGCGATTTGACCAGGGAGAAAGTTTGGATGACCTTTTGTACGAGACCTTCGCGGTGGTACGAGAGGTAGCCAAAAGAACCCTGAACATGCGCCATTTTGATGTGCAGATTCTGGGCGGGATCGTTCTCCATGAAGGGAAAATAGCGGAGATGAAGACAGGGGAAGGAAAAACCCTGGTAGCCACCCTCCCCATATATCTGAACTCTCTGGAAGGAAAGGGAATTCATCTGGTCACGGTCAATGACTATCTGGCCAAAAGGGACAACCAGTGGATGGGACCGATCTACAAATTTCTGGGTCTTGAGGTCGGTCTTCTTCAGCATGACCTGCCCGCCTCTCAACGGAAAGTAGCTTACCGGGCTGACGTGACCTATGGAACCAACAGTGAGTTTGGGTTCGATTATCTGCGGGACAACATGGTTACCAGCCTGCCGGACAAAGTGCAGCGGGGGCACCATTTTGCCATCGTGGACGAGGTGGATAGCATTCTCATAGACGAGGCCAGGACTCCTCTTATTATATCCGGACCGGCGGAAGAGTCCACGGAAATCTACTATCAGTTCGCCCGCGTAGTTCCTCGACTGAAGGTAGAGGAGGACTATGAGATAGAGGAGAAGACCAGGACCGCCTCCATCAGCGAAGAGGGAGTGCTCAAAGTAGAGAAAATGCTGGGAGTGGACAACCTGTATGAGCATGAGAATACTCGACTGGTTCACCATCTCAATCAGGCCCTGCGAGCCCATGCTCTTTTCAAGCGCGACGTGGACTACATTGTCAAAAATGGTGAAGTTATCATCGTGGACGAGTTTACTGGCCGCCTTATGCCTGGCCGCCGGTATTCCGAAGGGCTTCATCAGGCCATTGAGGCCAAGGAGGGAGTGCGCATAAGGCAGGAAAACCAGACTCTGGCCACCATTACTCTGCAAAACTACTTCCGGATGTATGAGAAATTGGCTGGCATGACCGGCACAGCAGCCACTGAAGCTGAGGAGTTCAGGAAGATATACCAGATGGACACAGTGGTCATACCCACCAATGAGCCCATGATTCGTATCGATATGCCGGACGTGGTTTACAAGACCGAAGATATCAAATTCAGGGCTGCGGTGGAGGAGATAGTCAGAAGGCACGAGAAAGGACAGCCAGTTCTGGTAGGAACCATATCCATAGAGAAATCAGAGAGATCGAGCAAGTTACTCAAAAAGAGAGGCATAGCTCACCAGGTTCTCAATGCTAAATATCACGAGAAGGAAGCGGAGATAATCGCTCTGGCGGGCAGAAAGGGCGCCGTGACTATTGCTACCAACATGGCTGGCCGAGGCGTGGACATCGTCCTGGAAGAAGGGGTGCCAGATCTGGGCGGCCTTCATATTATCGGTACGGAACGACATGAAAGCAGGAGAATAGATAATCAGTTGCGAGGCAGGTCTGGGCGGCAGGGAGATCCTGGATCCTCTCAATTCTTCCTCTCTCTGGAGGATGACCTGATGAAGATGTTTGGCATGGATCGGGTCCGGGCCCTCATGGATAGATTTAACTTCCCCGAGGATGAGCCTATCAGTCACAATCTGGTCAGCAAGTCCATTGAGACTGCTCAAAGACAGGTGGAGTCCAGGAATTTCAACATCCGCAAGAATGTTCTGGAATACGACGATGTTATGAATAAGCAGAGGGAGGTCATCTACCAGCAGAGGGATAGGATCCTGGAGGGGGATGATCTGAGCGATAAAGTAAAGGAGATGATAACAGAGGTAGTGGGCTCGGTGGTAAGAGCCTTTACCAGCAATAGCTCCTATCCCGAGGAGTGGGATCTGGAGGGTATGTTATCTTATCTTTGCTCCATTATCCCGGTGGAAGTGCGGGGATCAGACTATCATCTGGAAGATCTGACGCCAGGGTTTTTAGAGGAAGATCTGGTGGGCAAAACCCTCGCTCTTTACCAGAAGCGGGAAGAAGAAATAGGGGCTGAGACTTTGCGGCAACTGGAGAGATATATCATGCTCCGGGTTATCGATAACAGGTGGCGAGAACATCTCTACGAAATGGACTACCTCAAGGAGGGCATAGGTCTGCGGGCCATTGGGCAGAGGGATCCTCTGGTAGAGTATAAGCACGAGGGCTATGAGATGTTTCAGGCCATGATCCAGAACATGAAAGAGGATATAGTCAGATATCTGTTCCGGGTAAAGGTGGTGAAAGAGGAGGCCAGGCCGCAGCCTCTCAGGCTGGTTAGCAACCAGCCTGCAGTGAAGAAGCAAACTACTGTGCACAGAGTGAAGGTAGGACGCAACGATCCCTGTCCCTGTGGCAGTGGCAAGAAGTATAAAAAATGTTGTGGAAGATAACCGCTACAGGAGAGAAAAATGCTGCAAAACTACAAAGATGAGATATTGGAGTTAAGAAAAAAACTTAAGGAGCTGGGTGATTGCCTTTGACCTGAGGAAGGCCAGGGAGGAAGTCAAGAAACTGGAGAGAGCATCATCCCGGCCTGCTTTCTGGAATGACCAAACCCGGGCCCAGAAGTCTATGGAGAGACTGTCTACCCTGAAAGGAGAAATAGAATCGTACCAGACCCTAAAAGAGGAGATAGAGGATCTCCTTGTTCTCAACCAGTTGGCGGTGGAGGAATCGGATCCGGAAGCCAGTCGGGAGGTGGAGGAAAAGCTGGGAATTCTGACCCGGAGGGTGGAGGAATTAGAGATAGAAAAGCTCTTTGCTGATGAACTGGATCAGAATGATGCTGTTCTGACTATACATCCCGGTGCCGGGGGAGTGGACTCCCAGGATTGGGCGGAAATGCTTCTCAGAATGTACATTCGTTGGGCGGATAGAAGGGAGATGAAAGCCGACATCCTGGATCTTCTTCCAGGAGATGAGGCGGGGATCAAGAGCGTTACCCTGTCCGTGAGCGGCAAATATGCTTTTGGACTTCTGAAGGCAGAAAAAGGCGTTCATAGACTGGTGAGGCTTTCCCCCTTTGATGCTTCCAATCGAAGACATACCTCTTTTGCCTCAGTCGATGTCACTCCCTTGATTGAAGATTCCATTCGGGTAGAGATCGACAAAAAAGATCTTCGCATAGAGACTTTTCGATCCAGCGGGCCGGGGGGGCAACATGTGAACGTGACTGACTCCGCAGTAAGAATCACTCACTTGCCCACAGGCATTGTGGTTCAGTGTCAGAAGGAAAGATCCCAGATCTCCAACCGCCAGACAGCTCTCAAGGTTCTGAGGTCTAAGCTTTACGAAAGAGAGAGGCAACTTCGGGCCAAAGAGATGGAGATGGAGCGGGAAGCCAAAAAAGAGATCGCCTGGGGAAGCCAGATCAGAAGCTATGTCCTCCACCCCTATCAACTAGCGAAAGACCACCGGACTGAACTGGAGAAAGGTAACGTGGAGGCCGTGCTGGATGGAGATATCGATGAGTTTATACAGACTTATCTCAAGATGTCGACGCGATCCTGATGATTTCACAGGATGTCCTATTCTGGGAGTCTGCCATTTGGGTAGACAGAGATGGCATCTACTATCTAAGACAAAGGCTAAAGTGAAGTATGAGAGAAGTTTGAATACGAAGGCGCAAATTTTCATAGGTAGATGCTAACTA
>CAYYBB010000030.1:0-15562 GCA_964469465.1 uncultured Actinomycetota bacterium | reverse complement strand
CTCGACGCCAAAGTCATACGCTGCTTGCGTCGTCACAGGCAGATGGTGAATATAAAGGCCAAATCGCTTGAACCAGTGAGGGAAAAGCAAGGGGAGCCCTGGGATGTTGGCTGTCGGCTCATAGAGAACAGGCACCATGATCCCGAACTCATTGTAGGGCGCGACATCAGCGATTCGACGATACTCCATAGCCACCATAGACAGTATAGCTGTGCCTGGCATGAGTTGGGCTGGCTTGAGCTTGTTGGTGGGTAACAGCTTCCGCACGGTGGTGGTAGGCACAGGGAAATGGGCCATTATCACTGACCAGTCATAGTAACGAACAGGGAGTCCAATGCGAACCCCAGTAGAAAGCTCTACTTCCTCGATTCTCACTCCGGCAAAGAAAGTCTCGTCCACAGGTACACTCCTTTCGCAGTTGCAGACTGCGGCAACTGTAACAAGCGGGCTAACGGGTGCGAGCTAAGCGGCGGGGCGGCCCAGGCAAGAAGCGCTCGCTTACTGACCCACTGGCAGGCCCACAACCAACCTGGCTAACCGCCACGCTCAGCTCCGTCCGCTCCAGCGAGATGTTAGCTGGCACCATACCAAAGACTGATTAATCTTGTCCTAACATCCATAGTCTTTGCCCACGGGACAACTTCTCATGCACAGAAACCTACATGGTGATGATAGATACCTATTCCTGTGGAAACACTTCATTCTATCAATCTCACCGGATTGAGATATTGCCTGTAGAGGACAGGCATCTAGGCATAGGACGCAGCCGTTACAGAATGATGGGGCCCCCCTATCGGTGCGAACGAATTTTGCATCGGTTAGAACTACACCAAGCACTACCTTAGTCCAAATTCCGGATGGATCAGAAGGTGATTCCTTCCCCAACTACCCAGCCCCGCCTTTACACCGGCAAGTTTAAACGTAATTCTTGCAACCGCATTGTTTGGGTTGCTACTATACGGGGAGGGTACAAAGGATTCAAAGTTTCTTTCTCGGAGAAAGTTTTCGATGAGTTCATTGACATGTCTCACATGGAGATACCTATTGATCCACCAGCCACCGCGCTTATACCTGTCTATAGTCTTTTGAAGAGAGGTAAGATGCACAATTACGCTACGTACAGTTGGTAGAAGTTTGGAAGGATGTGGTCGCTGAGAATCAACGATCTCATCTGGGTATGCAGCCCCAATGTCGTCAATTAGGTCTTCTAGGCTGTCTCCGAGGCTATCAATAGCAACGACTTCTCCAGTCACCACAACCTCCCCTTGGCCAATTCATCACCTCAATGAAGCAGAAACTCAAGTTGGTGCCAGCTAACTAGTTCACGCTGAAAAATGGGCTTGGCGCTGTAGGTCAGTGCAAAATTTACTCTCCGGTATTCTGCCTTTATCCTATCGGCAGGTCATTTTTCATGTTATCAGTGTGAACTAAGGGTGCGGCTCACCGGCGGCGGAACGCCGTCCGCTGCAGCCGTTGGTTAGGCGAAGCGGCTCTGTTCCGTTAAGGACCTGGTTCAAGTGGAAAACGTCTACGACGAATCCGCCCCTTTTCAATGACAACGATGGAATTTGGCAACTCCTCGTTTGGAACCGTTTCGAGGACTCGCCTTAGACGCTCCACAGCTTCTTGCTCACTATAATTTCCGCCTCGAAAGAGTATCAGGCCAGGCCCTTCAGCTTGCGCCAAAGCAAAAAGCCGAGGATAGTCCAAGTCAGCCGTGACGACTACTCGCTGCTCATTCCGAGCACGCTCCAAAATCACTTCGTCCGGAGCGCGATCTAATCCTGCTTTAAGAGCATGAACAGCATCATGCCCTTGTTGCCCAAGCCAGACGGCCAATTCCGGTGACAATGGCATATCAACAAGAAACCTCATCGAGAAAATTCCATCGTTTCTTCTTCTGCAAGGTAAGCAGCGTAGCGCAAAGCCTCCTCAATATCTTCGGCCTCCAGGTAAGGGTACGCCCTGAGAATCGTTTCCCTGGTCTCTCCAGAAGCCAACAGTCCAAGCAAGCGTGAAACCGGAAAACGAAGCCCACGGATACATGGCTTGCCGGTGCAAACATGAGGGTCTACGGTAACACGCTCGAATTTCATGCTTTCTACCTCCTGGTTTTCTCACCGATGATCATCATCTATCTTCTTCATGCTTCGAAACAATCCTTTGGAGTTCTTTTCAGCTTGGACAAAACTTCGTCAAACTCGTTTCGACTAAAATGGTCCTCTGCTTGCCGAGCAAGTGAGATAGCCTGCCGCTCAAATTGGGCAGTCGGATCAATATCTTTGCTCTTGGCCTCTCCTGCTCTTCTCTTCATGAAGAATTCAGTATAGTCGCCTCGATGTATCGCTACCACCAATTCCCAGCCTTCACTACCTTTCCTCTTCAGCCATACTTCTGGACGGGTATGACTCTCTATGATTTCTCAGCCTTCGAGGGAAACCTCCGATGGTTCCTTCGGGCGATCGAGCTGAACACCGACGATGTATTGCCAGTTCTCCATCAGTTTTTCTCCTGGTCGTTGTTTCGCTTAACTAGTTCACACTGAAAAATAGGCTTGGTATCGTGGGTCAGAGCAAAATTTACTCTCGGGCCTTCTACTTACACTCTCGCGATACCTCATTTTTCAGTGTGAACTAACGGTAAGGCTCAGCGGCAGGGCGTGATGGCAAGACTCCACCGCAAACCAGAACGATTGCCAGCGAGGTCGCCCCGTACCACCAGGGCGAAGCCCTGTCCGCTGCAGCCAATGTTGGGCGTAACCCGACTCCAGAGCAAGACCCCACGCCCCAATACGCCCTTCTCGCCGCTGGCGAATAACCAACGAGACATCAACTCTTGCCAACATTATGTCTCAGCGGCTGGCAACTTTCAATTGCCCTTTGTACCCGCCATGCCACGCGACCTACCTTTGTTCATCACTGCGTTATTACTCAACGAGGCAATCTCTCTTCTATCTCTTTTAGGCGCGACTCAATTGAGCGGATCCTTTCTTCCACATCGGCCCTGCCCATTGTCCCACGAAGTTTCCGCCCGATCCAATCTGGCAAGGCAAGGAGCTCGAGCACGACCAATACAAGAATGACTATTCCCAAAATCTTCACCACGTCCAGCAGTACTTCAGGCATGACACACCTTCTTGGTAATAGTTAAGTTTTTCCAAAAAATTAATAGTGTCCCAGGTTCGTACATATAGTCATACAAGTGAGAAATGAATTGAGTAAGACTTGACGCTGCATCGACCCTGCAGGTCGAGAAGCTTCTCCCAGTAGGCCTTCCAATGCTCCGGGTCGTAGATGCGGGTCAGCAAAACTCTAGCTACGGCAAGCAGGCCCTTGTCTTTCCAGGATGCACCGATCTTCTTGATGCGCCTGCCCATTTCCCGCATGACTCGCTCCAACAAGCTGATGACCTTAGGAGGCATGTAGCCCAGTTCCAGCCACTTCTCCACAACCGTAAATGTATGTGCAGTGGCATTGCGGAGGTAGGCGCTGGCGGCCAGGTAGCCCTTCTGTTGGAAGGTCCTAATCAGTTCGTCCATCGTCCGCCTACTTTCGAGTAACTGTCCCTGGATCTGTTCTTTGAACTCCTCAGGGACCGCCCTGTATTCTCCGGCCGGCAGCTCAATCTTCATCAACCCCGCCAGCTTCCCCAAGTAGGGGGTCCGGTCGTCTTTGGCTACCTTGTCCTTCCAGAGAAAGTAGCCCAACTGGTGAGCAGTATGCCACTGGCACCGTTGGATGTCCTGCGCCAAGTTTTCCAAGGTTTCCTGGCCCTTCTCCCCGTCCGTGACCACCACCGGGGGCTCAGGTCCCCTCTGGACGCTTAGCCAAAAGCTCTTGGTCGATCTCCTCCCAGCTCTTGTCTGCCCACACACCCAGGGGGACCAACTTCCGCGGCGAGTCGCTCATCCCCATCATCAAGCGCAGTTGCCCCTTTGTCGTTTCGGCGCCTTGCCGCCTGTATCCTGTCCCATCAGCCAGCAGCCCTTGAAACGACCCCCAACTCGCAGCGCTGTAGGCCCCCTCCCCCAGCACCTCCCAGTTCTCTGCTGTCATCCAGCGGTGAGCGCTACTCTTAGGAACCGCAATTTGCGCCAATCCAACCATCCGCGCACTTCCCTTGCGGTAACTCAAGTCCGTCATCGTCTCCGCTGTCATGTACCGCAAGCAGATCGTCGGCTTGGAATGCGGCGCTATCTTCAACAGCGGCCCCAGCACTCGAAACCGTTTCCCACACCTCCGGCACACGATCTGTTGAGTCTGAATCGGCAGCTTCTGAAAACTCCGTCCTCAGGACACGGTGCTCTCTCTTTCCACCTCTGCCGTAGCTGCCCCCGACGCACATCTGCCCTTTGGTCCCTTTACGTTCGTGAGCGACCCAACTCGCCTGCCCTTGGCCCGCACAAAGCAGTTCAACGATTCGCCCCTGGTAGGTCTCTACCACTCCTTGGATGACCTTCAACCCAACCTCACGGCTCCAGTTCCCCATTGTCCAGAGAACCTCGTTGATATTCGTTTCTCCATCTTGTATACTGATAGTAGCTTCAATCCGAATGCTTATTTCCATTTGGGCTCACCTCTTCTTACGGGGTTTGGTGAGCCCTATTTTACTCCTTTACCCAGGCCATGTACGAACCTGGGACACTATTCAAATTTTAGACCGCCTGGCAATTCAGCTTTTGTAAAGCTCGACAACCTTCCTGATATTTGACGCCTGAACATTAGGAGAATGACGAGAACTGTTACGGGCCAAATCAATATTTGAACGGCCTGTAAGATGATTTTCGCCCCCTCAATCTCAGCCATAGAAGCTCCTTGATACTTTCTGTGAGAACGTGTCAGCCTGCGCCTGGATTGCCGCGAGGCGGGCTAACGGCCTGCGGTTGAGCGGCGCGGTTTTTGCGTCCGCTGCAGCCGCATGTTAGCCCGCAGGGCTATATTGGCACGCTCAATGTCCCAAAAATCCGTATGTCGTCCTTTACATATGGAAGACAAGTGCAGTACGGGTTAACTCAATGTAATCATAGGTTGCAAAGGCAGCGGCGATCGCTGAGATCTGTGGAACGAAGAGTGCCTCAAGGTCGGCGTTTTTGATATTCCCCGTTGAGATCAGCAGAAGCTTGTACGGCTTACGGGCCAGGAGAAACGAGTTAACAAAATCAGTGTCTTTCGTGATGACGACGCGACGTTCGCGTGCGGAAATCTCGTAAATGTTGGTATCGGTTGCACGGTTCCTCTTGGGCAAATCAAGCGTATGCAGCGCGTCATGACCAGCGTCGCGCAGGCGGTATGCCAGTCGGCGAGGCAGTTGAGCGTCAACCAGAAAGTTCATACGCCGAGTGGCTCCATCCGCTTGACTTGACTTAATCGCGTGGCAAAGGCCAGGACAGCGAGCAGGTCCTCACGCTCCAAATCCTCATAATCCGCGAGGATTTCGTCTATCGTCATCCCAGCGCTCATCAGTTCCAGTATGCTTTCGACGGGATAACGTAAGCCACGGATGACTGGTTTTCCGTGGCAAATCTGTGGGTCAATTGTGATTCGGTCAAGCAGATTGTTCATAGCACATACCACCTTTCAACACAGCACACGCTTTCTTTGTTATTATAGCACAACGGGACAGAGACCGCTTGTAGATGACAAAGGCATAGTGCGGGCTAGCAGCCTGCGGTTGACCGGCGCGGTTTTTTGTGTCCGCTCCAACCGCCTGTCAGGCGGTGCCTTGGTCTGGCACTACGATGATTTGGGCTTGACCTCGAATTCGAGTTTAGGGCGATAGAAGCAGATCTCAAACTCCATAAAGAACTTCGTGCCCAAGGATCAGCGGCACGTCATCTTCAGCCAAGATGCGAATGAGCCGAATCTTGTCCAGCGTCGGCAGTTGTCGAACAGTGGATAAGCTAGCAGTATGGAAGGCGGCATATGTCGTCTAATCTCTTCTTACAAACACAAAAAATAGTCATAGTGCACTTTCAGAGGCTCCAGCATGGACTTTGGGACCTTCTCCCGATCCATCGGATCCTGGAAGGCTTTCTGCCTCTTCAAAAGCACGAGGCAAGTAGCGGATAATATCCGAAGCGATAATGGATCTTGCGCCCAATTCTTCAGCCGCAAGATCTCCAGCCAGGCCATGGAGGTAAACCCCGGAGACAGCAGCTACAAGAGGATCGTTGTGCTGGGCTATCAGCGAGACGATGATCCCTGCCAGAACATCTCCACTCCCGGCGGTAGCCATGCCGCTATTCCCAGTAAGATTGACGAAAGATCGGCCGCCAGGTTCAGTGATAAGAGTTCGCGCTCCCTTCAAAACACAAATAACTCCCAGCTCTGCAGATGTCTCTCTGCTAATCTCAAGTCTCTCCTCTTTGGGGACGCGTCTCCCAATTAGCCGCGAGAGCTCGCCAGGATGAGGTGTAATGATCACTCTACCTGGGGCCTCCTTTAAGATGCTTGTGCTCTGGGTAAGAGCATTCAGACCATCAGCATCCAGGACTATATCTTTCTCCAGGCCCAACAAAATCTCCCGCACCAACCTCTGGGTTCCTGAATCCCGGGAGAGACCCGGTCCTACCAGAAGAGCGTCCATGTCCCGGCCCAGATCGAGGATGCGATAGTAGGCCTCATAGGCCAGGCTGCCATCGGGGTTCTCCGGCATGGGTATTCCCACCACTTCCACCAGGGCGGTACTGACAATGGGAAGCACAGATCTAGGCACCGCCAGATAAACCAGGCCAGCGCCGCTGACCAGCGCTGATTTGGCACTGAGGATGGCTGCCCCAGACATGCCCAGGGAACCAGCTAACACTAAAATCCTTCCCACTTCTCCCTTATGGACATCCTCCCGGCGTCTGACCAAGCTTTCTCCAATTCTGGAAGCAGAGGTGACAAAGATCCGGCTTTCCCGTTCTACGAGAGCCTCATCTACTCCGATGTCCACCACTTCTATTTGCCCGGCATGGGCAGCTCCAGGATAATTTAGGAGGCCAAATTTGGGAGCCACAAAGGTGACGGTCAGGTCAGCCTTTATGGCCACCCCCAGGATGCGCCCGTTATCCGAATCTACACCGGAGGGAATGTCCACAGAGATAACCACTGGGGACGGAAAGATAGGACTACGCCCTCCGCTACGCAAAGCTCTCATATCCACCCTTGTAAGAGATGGGAAGATAGAACCACCTCTGCCACTGCAAGCCGCAGCCAGCCATCCTGGCCCTCTTGTATCTGGCTTCCAGGCAGCGTCTCTGGCTGGATCATAGAGCTGCTTGGTCGACTGCTGTCCGCCGCGCACTGACTCAGCCCTTTCCTTAAATACTACATCATTAATTGTCTCCATAACCTTCCGAGCTATCCCTCTCACTTCATCGTGCAATCCAATGCCAAATACGGCATCGATCAGGAAATCTACACCCTCAATTTCCTCCTTGAGTTCTTGAAGATCGTGGTCCTCTTTTATGTCTCTAGGGGAAAGGCCCATCCTTTTCAGTCTTTCCAGATTGACCGCAGGATCGGCTTTTATACCTTCCTGACCTCCGACCAAGTAGGTCTTTACTTGAACCCCTCGCAAAAAGAGATGGCGGGCGATAACCAGACCATCGCCGCCATTGTTGCCTCTGCCACAGATAATAAGAGCTTTTTTACCATAGAGAGGCTTAAACTTCCTTTCCATAACCCGAACCAGACCCACTCCAGCTCTCTCCATCAGCACCAGAGAGGGAACGCCCCCCTCTATGGTCTGCCGGTCGACCACTTCGGCATCTCTTCCAGTCAGGACCCTACCTGCGATCATCTTTCCTCACCACCATGGCTACCGCTATAGCATTTTCTCTGGAAAGAGACAGGCTGACTTCTATACCCTCCACACCAGAATGCTGGGCATATCTTAAAACAGCATCATGAAGGAGCACGCAGGGACGACCCCTTTTACTGTTCACAACTTCCACCATCTTCCACTGAAAGCCGTTTAATCCGGTACCTAAAGCCTTAAAGACGGCCTCCTTGGCCGCAAAACGGAGGGCGAAATGTCTGTGAGGAAGTTTGCTTTTCAGGCAGTACTCGATCTCTGAGGGGGTATAGATAGTGCTCATAAAGCGCTTGTGTCTCTCCAGAGCTTTACGGATACGCTCCACTTCGATTATGTCCACACCCAGGCCCCATCTCTGAAGAGAACTGGTATTTTTGCTTTTAATAGTCTGAGACAAGAGCTTCGTTCCTTCCTTTGCGTCGCAGCTATTCCCAGTCTTGTGTGAGTCCACACTGAGGATTAGATTGGAATTGAACTTCCGCCTGTCGTAACCGCCCCAATATTAATGGGAAGTTTTGGCCCTCTAAGACAAACAAGATAAAATGCCTGGTCAGTAGACATGAATCAGATGCAAATTGTTGTTAGAACTAATTGTCATTCGAGAGCCGCATCTAGAACGATGAACGGAGAATCTATTTCCTAACTCTAATGCTCACTGACATCAACACAATTTCCCCGTCCTCACTCTACAGTTACACTCTTGGCCAGATTTCGGGGCTGATCCACATTGCATCCCCTGTTTTTGGCCACGAAGTAGGCGAACAATTGCAGAGGTATCACTGCCGGAATAGCTGAGAGCTCCTCCCGAACCGGAGGTATGAAAAATACATGATCCACATACCTGGATATCTCCTCATCTCCCCGGCTAGCTACAGCAATGACGGTGGCGTTACGGGCCTTTACCTCCATAATATTGCTGATCATTTTCTCGTAGACGCTTCCCTGGAGAGATACAGCCACCACGGGGCAGCTAGGCTCAATCAGAGCAATAGGACCATGTTTCATCTCTCCAGCGGCATAGCCTTCAGCATGCACATAGGAAATCTCTTTTAACTTTAAAGCGCCCTCCAGAGCTACGGGGAGTCCGAAGGTACGGCCCAGGAAAAGAAAATCCGGACACCACTGATAGAGATCCGCACACCTCTTTATCTCATCGGTATCCTCCAGGACCTGAGCAGCCATCTCGGAGATCTTCCCGATTTCCCTCATCAGATCTGCTCGCACTTCGGCACTGAGAGCGTTCCTCTTCTCGGCCATATAAAGAGTCAGGAGGTAGGTAACCAGAATCTGAGCCGTGAAAGTCTTGCTGGCCGCCACCCCGATCTCCGGACCAGCTCTGGTAAAGAGAAGGCCATCTACCTCCCTGGTGACAGAGCTTCCCACTACATTGGTTATGCCCAGCACCTGGGCCCCCTTGCCCCTGGCCTCCCGTACCGCAGCCAAGGTGTCTGTGGTCTCGCCGGACTGAGTGATGGCTATGACCAGCGTCTGACCATCCAGAATGGGATCCTGATATCGGTATTCGGAAGAGTTAAACAGCTCGGTGGGAATCCTCACCCACTTTTCCAGAACTTGTTTGGCTACCATCCCGGCATGATAGGAAGTACCCATGGCCACAATATGGATCCTATTCATATGGCAAATGTGACTGTCGCTAAGCCCCATCTCCCTCAGATCGACCTGATGGTCGACTACTCTCCCCCTGAGAGTATCTGCAAGAGCTACGGGCTGCTCGAATATCTCTTTTAACATAAAATCTTCAAAGCCTGCTTTTTCGGCAGAAGAGACATCCCAGTCCACCTGAATGGAATCCCTCTCTATCTTCCTACCCTGAAGATCAAAAATCTGGGCCCCGTCTCTGGTTACTTCCACTATTTCGCCGTCATTGATAATAATAAATTCCCGGGTATGTCCCAGAAGGGCCGGAATGTCTGAAGCCAGAAAATTGCCGTGGGTACCCAGTCCCACTACCAGCGGACTGGCCATCCTGAAAGCCACCAGCCTGTAGGGCTCCTCCTGACAGAGAAATACTACCGCCCCTGATCCTCGGATTCTGGACACGGCTTTCCCCACCGCCTCCAGGAGATCCCCCTGATAGTACTCTTCTACCAGATGGGAGAGAACCTCGGTGTCTGTCTCCGAAACAAAGCGATGCCCCCTTTGGGTCAGTTCCCGCTTCAATGAGGAGAAGTTCTCTATGATTCCGTTGTGCACCACAGCAAATCTTGCTGAGCAGTCCAGGTGGGGATGGGCGTTTTGAGCACTGGGTACTCCATGAGTGGCCCACCGGGTATGCCCAATGCCCAGCCTTCCCAATAGACATTTTCCATCCAGAGCTTTGCCCAGAACTTCCAGAGAGCCCTTTTCTTTAATCACTACTATACCCTCCTCACCCTGCTGGCCATTCAAAACAGCCAGACCAGCAGAGTCGTAGCCCCGGTATTCCAGCCTCTTAAGACCATTAAAGAGGATTTCCTGACATTCTCTCTCGCCTACATAGGCCACTATTCCACACACGGTAGCCCTCTCTTTGTCTATTTTGTTGATTTCTACTTTTCCTGACCTCTATCCAAATCTCTTGCCAACTGCGCCAGTTCCTCAACAATCCGAGCGGTCTCCTCTTCATCCTCTGATTCCACCATAATCCTGACCACAGACTCCGTACCCGAAAGTCTGGCCACCACTCTGCCCCGACCTTTCAGTTTCTTATTGTAAAGATCCAGCCTTTCCAGAAGACCCGGGGAACTGATAACTCCTCTTTTATCCTTCACTCGCACGTTAGCGAGTCTTTGGGGCAGCTTTTCCATGACCTTTTTCAGCTCAGAGAGAGGTTGTTGAGATTCTTTGATCACCTGGAGAAGCTGCAGAGCTGTCAATATACCATCTCCTGTGGTACCGTGATCCAAAAAGATGATATGTCCAGACTGCTCTCCCCCTAAAAAGGCGCCTCTTTTGATCATCTCTTCCAGAACATATCTGTCTCCCACTTTGGTTCTTATCACCTTTACACCCACTCTTTCCATGGCCATGTCGAAACCAATATTAGTCATCTCCGTGACTACTACCAAAGGATGGCCAAGAAGGTTTTGGTGTCGAAGGTGGCAAACCAGGATAGCCAAAATATGATCGCCATCCAGAATATCGCCCTTCTCATCTACGGCAATGACCCTATCGCCATCTCCATCGAAAGAAAGGCCAAGGTCAACCCGGCTTGAGCTGACCAGCTCCTGAATAGCCCCAGGATGAGTTGACCCGCACTCCAGATTTATCCGGTCTCCTTTTAGATCAGTATTTGTGGCCAGGACCTGAGCCCCTAACCGGGAGAATACGAGAGGAGCAACAGAAGAAGCTGAACCGTTGGCACAATCCAGAGCCAACTGAAAATCTCCCAAATTTACCGATACTGTGGAGAGAAGATGGTCCATATAGAGTTCCACAGCATCACTCTTGTCATAGCATCTGCCCACCCTGACCCCCAGAGGTCGGTCTACGAAGGGCTGGTCCAACTGCAATTCTTCCTCTACCGCCTCTTCCAGCTCATCGGAAAGTTTAAGGCCTTCTCGGGAAAAAAACTTGATCCCGTTGTCCTCCACTGGATTATGAGACGCGGAGATGACAATTCCGGCATCAAAGCCCTCTCTCCGGGTCAAAAAGGCAATGGCCGGGGTAGGAATTATACCAGCTTTGTAAATATCCACCCCGGCCGAGCAAACACCTGAGATGATGGCCGCCTCCAGGAGATCTCCAGAAGGTCTTGGATCTCGTCCCAGAATGATCCTCCCTCTTCCTTTGCCCCCGACGATCTTCC
The DNA here is from genome assembly GCA_964469465.1 of uncultured Actinomycetota bacterium. GTDB lineage: Bacteria > Actinomycetota > Humimicrobiia > Hakubellales > Hakubellaceae > Hakubella. Next base: position 3,954 of record CAYYBB010000030.1, on the reverse strand, counting down.
TGGTACCCACAAATCCCAGCCTGAAGGCCAGCTCTGGTGTCAGATCTAGATTAGCTATTCCCCGCACTCCGTCGGTACCAAAGAGCCTTCTCATGGTTTATCTCTTGGAGAACTGAGGCCGTTTTCTGGCCTTCTTCAGTCCGTACTTTTTTCTCTCCACCATTCGAGGGTCTCTGGTCAAAAGGCCCTCTTTCTTTAATGCAGAATGGTGGGACTCGTCGGCCTGCAAAAGAGCCCTGGCAATTCCCAGCGCTACTGCTCCAGCCTGACTGGATACACCTCCCCCTGAGACCCTGACTATTACATCGTAGGAACTCTCGGTGTTGGTCAAACTCAGGGGATACTTTATCTTTTTGATCAGAGTATCCTGAGGAAAGTAGTCAGCCAGATCTCTCCTATTCACCGTTATTTTTCCCTCGCCGGGAACCAGCATGACTCTGGCCACAGATGTCTTTCTTCTACCCGTTGCCATATATCTCAATTCTTCTGCCAATGCCAGACCTCCTGAATGTAATTCAGTTTGCAGGTATCAGATCTTCAAAGGTATGGGCTTCTGAGCCTGATGGGGATGATCTGACCCCGCATAGACCTTGAGTTTTCTATACATTTGCCTGCTCAGCTTGTTATGGGGTAACATATTTTTAATGGCTTTCTCTACCACAAACTCCGGTTTTCTGGCCATCAGATCTCCGTAGGTCTCTTCCTTTAATCCGCCCGGATATCCGGAATGATGGTAGTACTTCTTTTCTTCCAGTTTTTGTCCGGTCAGTACTATCTTAGAGGCATTAATAACAATGACATGATCGCCCACGTCCAAATTGCGAGTGAAGATAGGTTTGTGTTTTCCCATCAGGATAGTAGCCACCCGGCTGGCCAGACGCCCCAGTGTCTGACCCTGAGCATCCACTACATACCAGTTTCTGCTAATGTCCTTTCCCTTGGTCACATAAGTTTTGGCCAATTTATTCATATGGACGGAAAAACCCCTTCCTTCAGGGAGGGGGTAAAAGCCCATACCTCCTTTCTTTGACAAAATAGGCTTTAAGCGCTATAATACTACCTGCAAGTATTTACACTTTGACATAAGTCGTGTTAAGGGATTGTTGTGCTAAATCCCGCATGACGTAAAACACGTCGGGTGTCACTGGTACAAAAAACAGGCCCGGACGGGGCCTTCGGCTCTGGCCACGAACTTTGTGGTGTCACCGAGAAGCCCTGCAACTTGTTGCGGGGAGTCGTCACTCATAAATCCCCCTGACCAATGGAGCTCAGTACCTTACATCCCACAAAAATAATCCTCGGGCTTCTGCCGTAGCTCCAGCTCTACTCCTATCTCTGGATTCCAATATTTCTCTTACATCCGTCGGCGCCATCTTGCCCAGACCTACTTCCATTATAGTTCCCACCATACTCCTGACCATATGCCTAAGAAAGGAGTTAGCTCTGAAGATTAAAATAACAAAATCTTCCTCGGTTCGACACTCACATCTATACATACTTCTTACGGTATCTGCCTCTTCTCCCTCCAATTTACAGAAGGAGGTAAACTCGTGGGTTCCCTCCAGGTGCCCACAGGCTTCCTTCATGCCCTCTATATCCAGAGTTCTGGTTACTAACAAACATCTCTGATTAAAGGCACTGGGATACGGCCTGTTAAGAATGTAGTATCTATATTCTCTCTCCCGGACACTTTTCCGAGCATCAAAATCCGGAGCAACTATCTCTGCTCTTTTAACCACAATATCCTGAGGAAGCAGGCAATTCAAGGCCCATCTAAATCTATGAAGGTCTATGTCTCTGGTCGTATGAAAGTTGATTACCTGCCAGCGGGCGTGGACTCCGGCGTCCGTCCTCCCGGCGTAGCGAATTCTTGCCTTCTGTTGCAGGATCTTCTCCATCCCGGCCAGCAGTTCTTCCTCAATAGTCGCCAGCCCCGCCTGTCTCTGAAAGCCATGATATCTGGTACCATCATATTCCAGAACCAGCCTCACATTTTTGCTCGGCGGATTGTCCATGAATTGCCTGAAACCCCATATCCTTGGTAGAAAATGGACGCCTTCCCCTACTTCTGGGGAGCGGTCCGCTTCTTGGGAGATTTCTTTTTCTGTGGCTCCAGATCCACCAGCTCTAAATACACCATGGGAGCATTATCGCCGGGACGACCCCCGATCTTGAGTATCCTGGTATATCCACCTTCTCTATTCTCGTATTTGGGAGCTACTTCCTCAAATAGTTTGCGTACAGCCTTTTCGTTGTCCAGAAGCTGCAAGCATCGTCGACGAGCAGCCAGATCCGCCCTTTTGGCAAAGGTGACCGCCTTCTCCACCAGGGAGCGAGCTACTTTGGCCTTAGCTTCTGTGGTTCTAATTCTCTTATGTTCGATTAAGGAAATAGCCAGATTTCTGAGCATAGCCTTTTGGTGGCTACTATCACTGCCCAATCGGGGACCCTTTTTAGGTTTAACCATGTAAATGCTACTCCCCCTGCTAGGCGCCGGTCACGCCATAATTTAACTCTTCAGCCTGAGATTCAGGGTCTTGAGCTTTTCCTTAACCTCGTCAATAGATTTGGTTCCGAAATTCTTTATCTCCAACAGCTCCTCCTCGGAGTAACTGATTAGCTTGTCTATAGTATCGATGCCCTCCCTCTTGAGACAGTTAAAGGACCTGGCCGACAAGTCCAGATCCTCGATGGCAGGAAGATTACTGTGCTTAAGAAGTGGCTCGCTGGCGTCGAAGACCCTCTCCTCCATGCTTTTAGCCGATAAATTCATCAATAGCACTAGATGATTGTCGAGAATCTTAGCTGCCTGGCTAAGGGCTTCATCTGGCTTAATGCTACCATTAGTCTTGACATAAAGAGTCAACTTGTCAAAGTCCGTCCTTTGACCAACCCGGGTTTCTGCTACTTCATAATTAACCCTGAGCACAGGAGAGAAAATAGTATCTATGGGCATCTCGCCCACACTCTCCCGGCCTCTTTTGTTCTCCTCAGCGGAAACATACCCTCTTCCTTTTTTGACCGTCATCTCCATTTCCAGACGGCCATCCTCATTAAGTGTGGCTATATAGAAGTCCTTATTGACTATTTCAGCTTCAGCCGGAACCTGAATGTCTCCTGCCCTCACCACCCCTGGCTCTTTCTTTCTTAAAGTTATCCTGATAGGCTCCTCAGATTTCGATCGGATGACTAATTTCTTTAGATTTAAAATAAGCTCAGTAGTGTCCTCCTTTACTCCCTCGATGGTCGAAAACTCATGTAGGACACCCTCAATCTTAATGGAAGTTATGCCATACCCTTGAATGGATGAAAGGAGCACTCTCCTCAGAGAGTTACCCAGGGTGTGCCCAAACCCCCGCTCCAAAGGTTCGGTAACAAATATACCTTCGTAGTCATCTATCTTCTCGATCTTGATCTCCGGTTTCTGCATCAACACGGATGTTTCCCCTCCTGCACTGGCGGCTATTTGGAATAAAGTTCCACGATAAGTTGCTCTCGGACCGGCACTTTGATCTCCTCTCGCAAAGGATATCTGAGAACCGTTCCCTTAAGATTCTCCCGGTCTACTTCCAGCCACTCCGGCACCTCTAATCCCGAAGATAACTCCAGGGCTGATTTTACCCTGTCCATGTCTTTGCTTCTTCCGTCTACCTCGATAATGTAACCGGGCTTTACCTGGAAGGAAGATATATCCACTTTGCGGTCGGAGACCCAAACATGGCCGTGGCTGATCAACTGCCTGGCCTCGCTCCGAGATGAAGCCAGTCCCATCAGGTATACTACGCTATCCAGACGGGTTTCCAGTAGTCTCAGAAGATTTTCTCCAGTTATACCCTTTTGGGCACTGGCCTTCTTATAATAATTTTTGAACTGCCTCTCCTGCAGTCCATAGATCCTCTTGGCCTTCTGCTTCTCCCGGAGCTGGATGAGATACTCCGTCTCTCTAGGACGAGT
>CAYYBB010000029.1:0-15740 GCA_964469465.1 uncultured Actinomycetota bacterium | reverse complement strand
AACATTCTGGGCCAGTCAGCCAGATATGACATTTGTTCCGGCCCTTGTTCTGGAAGGAGAGTGGAGGGACGCTGGCTATTACGAAATCCTTCCTCATTTGGCATCTCTCAGAGCTTTCTTTCCAACGGAAAGTGCATTTCCCTTTTTCGGGTGCTGCTTACCAATGTCTGCGAGAACGATTGTCTTTACTGCGTTAACCGGGCCAGCCGGGACACGCCCCGAGTAAGCTTCTCCCCTCATGAATTAGCCCGTCTATTTATGGAGTTCTACAGGCGCAACTATGCGCAGGGTCTATTCTTGAGCTCCGCAATGGGAGGAGATCGAAGGAGAACCATGGAGCGGATGATCAACACCGCGGAGATTCTACGCCACGGGTATCATTTCACTGGATATATCCATCTCAAGATTTTGCCCGGAGTTAGTGACGATTTTATCGAAACTGCCGCCAGCTTGGCAGACAGAATATCTATCAATCTGGAAGCTCCCAGCCAGAAGAGGCTAAGGCGGATCGCTGGCCAGAAGGCGTTCCTGGAAGACATTCTGAAACCTATAGAAAAGATCCACAAAATTGTAAAGGAAGGCACAGGAGTGCCCTCTGGATATACCACTCAGTTTGTGGTCGGGGCAGCAGGGGAATCGGACCAGGAGATTTTGAAGACCACTGGGTGGCTATATCGAGGAAAGGGGCTGCAGCGGGCCTACTTCAGTGCCTTTGTCCCTATTCCTCGGACACCCCTGGAAGACCAGAGACCGACATCTCCAATCAGGGAAGCCAGGCTATACCAGTCAGACTTTCTTTTCCGTTTCTATAATTTCGGCTTCTCCGAACTGGTCTTTGATGAGAAGGATAATTTGGTTCCAGACCTGGATCCTAAATTGGCCTGGGCTCGGGCCAATCCTCACCTTTTTCCTGTAGAAATAAATACCGCCCCTTACGAGACTCTTCTGCGAGTACCCGGCATCGGTCCCACCTCTGCTCGACGCATCATCCGGGCCAGACAAAAGCATCGGTTTGCTGACGAGGAGGAGCTGAAAAGGGAAGGGTTAGTTCTCTCCCGGGCTAAAAGCTTTATAACCATCAATGGCAAAAGGCCCTGGAGTGCGCGGTGGGAGCAGTTGCGGCTCAGAGAGAATTCCCTTGCAGATTTGAGGAAGCTACCCTCTTCGGATGCTCTGATATGCTGGGAGATACTTAGAGAACAAGCTCTTGTGTAATCTTCCATTATCGATTTAGTATCCCCTTATTTGTTACTTGCCAGTTAAAGGTCAATGGATTACGGAACGTTGGCAAGAACTCCTTCTCTTCTCGTTGAAGTTTTGGGAAACAAATCCAAGCATCTTACACTTAAACTATTCGTTGATTGAAAGCGTTTTCTACAACTTCTTTTTGATGCTACGACGCCTTCCTGATCGTGTTAAGGGCAAATTTAAATCTGAAGAAAAGCCTTGACAAAACGGGGTCGATATGTTTATGATTAACCCCAAGATGATTAGAAAACGCTTTCAAAACCCTAGGCGAAAACTGCAAGGTCGTGCTAAAGAAGGCTCTCGAAGAACCACCATTTTTGATGTGGCCCGGCTGGCAGGCGTCTCCATATCTACCGTATCCAGAGTCCTGAATGAGAGTGCGGGGGTAAAGCCCGAACTACAGCAAAGAGTGCTGGATGCAGTACAGAAACTCGAATACTACCCCAATTATGTAGCTCGGGGTCTGGCTACCAGGAGCACCAGAACAGTGGGTCTGATTATTACGGATATAACCAATCCTTTCTTTACCGAGCTAGTGCACGGTGCTGAAGGGGCAGCAAACTCCCGGGGCTACAATCTTCTCTTCTGCAACACTGATGAAAGTGCAGAAAAGGAAGCCAGATATATGCAGATTTTGCGCAATCACTTAGTTGCTGGCATTATCATTTCGGCTACCCGTATGAACGATGAGCATCTCATCGAGCTCAAAAGGGACAAAATACCTTTTGTGCTTATTAATAGATATTTAGAAGGTACTGATACCCCATGTGTTCGCACTGACTTCTCCTTGGGTGCTCAACAGGCGACCTTCCATCTAATTGAAAAGGGACACAGGAAGATCCTCCTTTTGAATGGCCCCAGCGCCAGTCAGGGAGCCCGTTTTCGACAGGACGGTTATATTGGTGCCTTTGCTGAGCATGGTCTACCCTTCGATCCTCAGTTGATTCGATCATATCGGCCGACCATTGAAGGCGGATACAAAGGGTTAATTGAGGCTCTTGATCATGGTCCTGAATTCACTGCACTCCTTGCATATAACGATTTGATGGCAGTGGGGGCCCTTGATGCCTTACAGGACCGCAGGATCAAGGTGCCGGAGGAAATAGCGGTAGTGAGCTTTGATGACACTATCCTTGCCTCCCACACCCGCCCTCCTCTTACCGCAGTGCGTCAGGATAAAGAACTTCTGGGAAAGGCAGCTATGGAAATGCTCATAGACATTGTCGAGGGGAAAGAGCTAATTACTCGCGACATGGTTCTTGAGCCTGTATTGGTTGTTCGGGAATCTAGCCGGGGAGCTTCACCAGAGGAACTTGGTTAGGTTGCTCGTACCGAAAGGGGGAATGTCTATTCACAAAGGAGTAGCTAATTGCCAGTGACAGACTAAAGAATTCTTCAAATCGAAGGAGGTGAGACCTGGTTCAAAAGTGTATCACGTTCTAGCGAGTGTGGTATCGAGATAAGATCCCCAGAATAAGGAGAGAGGAGGAAAGTAAGATGTTAAGCAAGACCAAGATGGCAGGTGTGGCAGCCATCACTGTAGTGGTGATTCTGTTGACACTGCTGGCAGCCTGTGCGCCTGCTGTGGAGGAGGTGACGCCCCCAGAGGAGGTAACACCTGCTGAGGAGGTGACCCCTGAGGAGGTGCCTGTAAAGTACAACGAGGCGCCGATGCTCGCGGAACTGGTGGAGAGTGGAGAGTTGCCGCCTGTGGAACAGCGCCTTCCCGAGGAACCCTTGGTAGTCGTGCCCGTCGAGTCGATAGGGCAGTACGGTGGCACCTGGCACCGGGCTTTCCTCGGCGTCAAGGACTTCCACGCCCTTGGGCGCCTTATCTATGAGTCCGTGCTGCGTTGGCCGCGCGATCCGGCAGATCCGATACAACCGGGCCTGGCCAAGGATTGGAAATGGTCGGCTGACGGCACAGAACTGATCCTCTATTTCCGCAAGGATCTCAAGTGGTCCGACGGCGCGCCTTTCACCGTGGATGACATCATCTTCTGGTGGGAGGACATTGAGCTCGACGAAAACATCACGCCCGCCCCACACGGCGAATGGGTGGTCAATGGCCAGCCGATGGAGCTGGAGAAGGTCAACGACACCACCATCAAACTGAAGTTTGCTGGGCCTAATGGCTTGGCCGAGACGGTCGGGTTGGCCTTCCATGGCAATCAGTGGCCGCTGGGCTTTGAACGCTTCGGCTTCTTCGCGCCCAGGCACTATCTGGAACAGTTCCACCCCAAGTACAACCCGGATTCGGACTACGAGGCCTTCGAGGAGAAGGCGTTCAACTTCAACACCGAGCTTCCGGTGATGTACGCCTGGAAGGTTGCGCAATGGGAGCCCGGGGCTACCGAAATGGTCGCCGAGCGCAACCCCTACTACTGGAAGGTGGACCCCGAAGGCAACCAGTTGCCCTACATTGACCGGATTCACTTCACCCTGGTCGAGGATAACGAGGCCGTCAACCTGATGGCCATCGCGGGCGACCTGGACATGCAACACCGCCGCATTGACTTCGCCAAGTACACAGTCTACCAGGAGAACGCTGAAGCGGGCGGCTACCACTTGCTTTTGTGGGACAAGGCGGAAGCTTCCACTATCACCCTCTTCCCCAACCAGAGTTACGCCGATCCGAAATACCGCGAGCTGCTGCAGAACCTGAAGTTCCGCCAGGCCCTGTCGCTGGCCATAGACCGAGACCTGATCAACGACGTCGCCTTCCTGGGCCAGGGCATCCCCCGCACCATTAGTGTTGTGCGCGATTCGCCCCTATTCCAGGCGGACATCGAAACCTACTATGCCGAGTACGATCCTGATAGGGCCCAGGCGTTGCTGGAAGAGATCGGGTTGGTGAAAGGCCCAGATGGCTTCTACACCTTCCCGGACGGTTCGCGGGTGGAGCTCATCATCGAGGCTACAGACGTCGTGGCTGGCGCCAGTATGGATGCTCTGGAGCTGGTGACCGAGAACTTTGATGCCATCGGTCTCAAGGCGGTTTTGCAGACCATGTCGCGAGACATATACTGGCCCAGGGCTACCGCCAACGAAGTCATGATAGCGACGTGGGAGACCGACCGCGGTCTGGTTCCGATGGTAGACCCGATCTACCAGTTCCCCTTCGACGACCGGTCGTGGATGGGGCCGGCGTTCGGCATGTGGTACAAGTCTGGCGGGGAGTTGGGTGAGGAGCCGCCAGCTCACCTCAAGGAGGTGATGGACCTTTACGACGAGTACAAGGCTACCGTGGACCCCGACGAGCAACTCAGAATCGCCAAGGAAATCGTCAGGAGATCCACAGAGGGCCTGTTCGCCATTGGCACGGTGGGCATGTCGCCCGGCCTTGTGGTCGTCAAGCACAACTTCCACAACGTCATGGAAAACCACACCTCTGACTGGCTCGTCTTTACCCCCGGAACCATGGATCCACCCCAGTTCTGGATTGAGCCATAGTAGCGAACTGGAGTAGGTTTAGGGAGGAGGGATCTCCTCAGGCTAATCCCTCCTCCCCCAAAGAACATGCAAGCAATGGGAGCGTATTTCACATCGATGGACCACACAGGTCCCGCTTATCATTGGCAGATATCACTGGAGTGACCAATATGACAGCCTATATCTTGAGGCGTATTGTAGCTATGATACCTGCGCTCTTCATCGTGTCCGTCGTCACGTTCATCATCATCCAGTTGCCGCCGGGCGATTTTTTCACCACGCTGCAGGCCGAGATAGCCCAAACCGGCGGGGGACAGGATAAAGAGACAGTCAAGGTAATGCAGGAACGGTACGGACTGGATAAGCCACTATATATTCAGTACCTGCGATGGGTTTCTGGCTTCCCCCGTGGTGACTTTGGGTGGTCTCTTGAATGGAACAGTCCAGTCTTGCCTCTGGTACTCGCACGAATGCGCTACACCATCTTGGTGGGTGGGCTGTCGTTGCTTTTCATGATGGCCGTTGCCATTCCTATTGGAATACATTCGGCTAGGCGCCAGTATTCCTTCAGTGACCATGCACTGTCTTTCCTGGGATTCCTAGGGCTGTCTCTACCCGGCTTTTTGTTGGCGCTGCTCTGGATGTTCATTGGCATCGTCGTTCTGCGTATCCCCGTCGGAGGAACAATTTCACGCGAACTGGCGGATGCCTCCTGGGGCCTGGCTAAGGTCCTGGATTATCTCAATCACCTTTGGCCACCGGCAGTTATCCTGGGCTTAGCGAGTACGGCTCAACTCCAACGCATCATGCGGGGCAGCCTGCTGGATGTTCTAGGGCAACAATATATCACCACTGCTCGGGCGAAAGGACTCAAAGAGCGAAAGGTGGTTACCAAGTACGGGGTACGGGTAGCCATCAATCCCTTGATCAGTGTTATGGCCATGGAGATCCCCAAGATCATTTCGGAGTCTATCATAGTGGGCATTGTCTTGTCGGTCCCAACGGCCGGCCCTCTGCTCCTACGTGCTTTGCTCAGCCAGGACATGTACCTGGCTGGAACATTCTTGCTGTTTATGAGCTTGCTTTTGATGGTAGCCAATCTCCTGGCTGATATCGGTCTCGCATGGGCTGACCCGAGAATTGTATACACATAAGTGATATAACGGTGTGCACATGAGCGACATAGAAACTCGATCCGAGGAACTGTTCGAGCTTTACGAGAAGTTGGCCGACACAGAAGAAGACCTTGAGGAAGCCGGGCCGGCGGATCTGGCCACTGCGAAGTCTCTTGAAGCCATTTACGCAGCCTCGCAATGGCGGTTGATGTGGCGCAAGTTCGTTCGCAATAAAGTGGCCATCGCAGGAGGGATCGTCATCCTGCTCTATTACCTGTCCGCGCTGTTTGCCGGCTTCTTGGCTCCGTATACCCTATCGACGCGGTTCAGCAGATACATTTCCATGCCTCCGCAGCGTATCCACTTCTTCAACGATGGGGAGTTCCAGCCATTTGTCTACGACGTGAAGTTAACCATCGATGAAAACCTCCGTAAGATCTATGAACCTGACCTGACTAAAAAAATCCCGATCCGGTTTTTCGCTCACGGTGAGCCTTACAAACTCTTCGGGCTGATTGAAACCGATATACACCTGTTTCAAGCCCCAGGGGGGATCATCTCCTTACTGGGTACTGACCGCCAAGGGCGTGATATGTTCTCGCGTATCCTCTATGGTAGTCAGATTTCGTTAACCATCGGCTTGGTAGGCGTGTTATTGAGTTTGTTCTTTGGCACGGTCCTGGGCGTCGTCTCGGGCTACTATGGCGGTTGGGGCGACGACCTCATACAGCGGTTGATCGAATTGGTCCGCTCCTTTCCCGCTATCCCCCTGTGGATGGCCTTGACGGCTGCAGTGCCCCCTCACTGGCCGCCACTGCGGACCTACTTTTTCATAACCCTTATTCTGTCGCTTATTGGCTGGACTTGGTTGGCCCGTCAACTTCGGGGGAAGGTGCTGGCTTTGCGCAACGAAGATTTCATCCTGGCGGCGAAACTGGCCGGGGCAAGCGATGCCCGGATCATTTTCAAGCACCTCATCCCGATGACCCTTGGGCACATTATTGTTGTCGCGACGCTGGCCATGCCAGCGATGATCCTGGCAGAATCAGCGTTGAGTTTCCTGGGACTAGGACTCCGCCCTCCAATCACCAGTTGGGGTGTGCTCCTTAAGGAAGTCCAGAATCTTCAGTCTATTGCTCTCTATCCATGGGTATTCACCCCGGCGGTCGCCATCGTCGTAGTTATCCTTGCCTTCAACTTCCTTGGCGATGGCGTGCGTGACGCCGCTGACCCCTATACGGTATGAACACGATGATATCCGGCAACCGGCGCTATATTGTTCGAGTCGAAGATCTGAAGACACACTTCTCTACTTTGGACGGAATAGTCCGGGCGGTGGATGGTGTGTCCCTCGAGATTAGGCCTGGCGAGACTCTCGGCCTGGTCGGCGAGTCGGGATGTGGGAAGAGTGTGATGGCTCTTTCGATCCTCCGCTTGCTCCCTTTGAAGGTAAGCCGCATTGTCCAGGGCAAGATTCTCTTTGATCGAGGAGATGGCAATCCGCCGATTGATCTGACCACTGTTGATCCTGGAGGAGACCTCATCCGTAGCATCCGGGGGAACGAGATTGCCATGATCTTTCAAGAGCCTATGACCTCCCTCTCACCAGTGCACACAGTGGGTAGCCAGATTGCAGAGGCGGTGGAACTCCACCAGCAAGTAGGAAAGGAGGAGGCTAAAGAGAGGACCATACAGATGCTGGAACAGGTGGGGATCGCCATGCCGCATCAGCGTTTTCATGAGTATCCCCATCAGCTCTCGGGGGGCATGCGGCAACGGGCGATGATTGCCATGGCGCTCTCCTGCAATCCGTCGCTCCTCATTGCCGATGCGCCGACCACGGCACTGGACGTCACTATCCAGGCCCAGATCCTCGAACTGATGAAGTCCCTCCAGGACGAGTTTAAGATGGCGATCCTTCTGATTACCCACAACCTGGGAGTGGTCGCTGAGATGGCCGACCGGGTGAGTGTGATATACTTGGGCAGGATTGTAGAGAGTGGTAACGTACGCACCATCTTTCACCGTCCGCTTCACCCGTACACAGTGGGCTTACTGCGCTCCATTCCGCGGCTAGGCTATCAGGTGAAGGAGCGTCTGACCCCCATCCCTGGCAGCGTCCCTGACCCGTTTTCGGTGCCCCAGGGGTGTGCTTTCTATCTTCGGTGCCCGGCTCTGAAGAAGCCGGCCTGCAGCGGCGAAGTACCGCTGGTCGAGGTGGACCCCGGCCACAAGGTGCGGTGCACCCTGTATCTTTGAGTTGTTTCAGGTGGTAAATGGACGAATCCCGAAAGAGCGATATGGAACAAGAAAAACCAATCCTACTGGAAGTTCGGAATCTAAAGAAATACTTTCCTATTCAGAGAGGGCTCTTACGCCGGGTGGTGGGTTATGTGCGCGCCGTAGATGGAGTGGATTTTTTCATCCGGGAGGGAGAGATCCTTGGCCTGGTTGGGGAGTCCGGCTGTGGCAAGACGACAACGGGTAGGCTCATTCTACGGGCTATTGAACCAACTGAGGGAGAGGTCTTGTTTCGCAAGGATGCGAAGATAGTGAACATCACCCGACTCCCCAAGAAGGACATGAAGGCATACCGGCGCCAGATGCAGATCATCTTCCAGGACCCATTTTCCTCCTTAAATCCGACGATGACCGTGATGGATATTATCAGCGAACCCCTGGTCATCCATGGCATTGCCAAGGGCCCGGAGCTCAAAGCACAGGTCCGGAAACTTCTTGAAGCCGTTGGTCTCCGGGCCCAGCACATGAACCGTTACCCATACGCCTTCAGCGGTGGACAGCGCCAGCGCATCGGTATCGCTCGCGCCCTGGCCCTGCGGCCGAAGCTGATCGTGGCTGACGAACCGGTCTCAGCACTGGACGTCTCCATCCAGGCTCAGGTGCTCAACCTGCTTAAGGATCTGCAGAAAGAGTTTGGCCTGACCTATCTCTTTATTGCCCACGATCTCTCGGTGGTGGAACATATCAGTGATCGGGTAGCTGTGATGTATCTGGGCAGCATTATTGAGCTAGCGCTAGCGGAAGAACTCTACACCAACCCCATGCACCCCTACACAGAGTCCCTGCTCTCAGCGGTTCCTCGCACTGACCCAGATCACGAAAAGAAGCGGCTCATTCTCCAAGGAGAGGTCCCCAGTCCGGCTAACCCGCCCCCGGGTTGCAAGTTCCATCCTCGTTGCACATATGCCCGTGATATCTGCAAGCTCGAAGTTCCCGATTGGCGCAATTTGGGCGGCGACCACTGGGTCGCCTGTCACCTGGTAAAGGAGCTGGATTTGGTCGGAATAGGTTACGACTGATATTTCTTCACTGCATTTGCTCTGATCGCAAAGGTGTTGGTTGCAATGCACGCCGCAAGAGATTGCCGAGGATACGAAAAAGTTACTGGTGGCAGCCGGACCACTGGAGCAAGTGGGAGTTTGCTGCATCAACATGGACTATAGTACGCCTGACGAGAATTTTTTTGCCATGTTTGAGGTCATTCAGCACTATCGGCGCTATGGAGTAGCCGCCTATCGATCTCACCCTAAAGTAGACCTCAATGCAGATATGTGGCACTCCGTAAAATCGACTCCGATAAAATGGTTGGACAAGAATGAGCACACCTTGGGAACGTTTTAAACAAGCTGCTCGCCTGGGCGAGCCGGAGCAAATCCCCGTTGGCCTCATTGTGGATAGCCCCTGGCTGCCCGGCTATGCGGGTATCGACACGCGGGATTACTTTCTATTTCCCGACAAGTGGTTAGAGATCAACCTGGGGCTGTTAAAGCGTTTCCTGGACGCAGTTTGGATTCCTGGCTTTTGGGTGGAATATGGTATGGCGGTCGAACCATCCCCCTTTGGTGTCAAGTTGCACTTTCATTCCGATAGGCCCCCCTCCGTTGAGCCACTGGTGACCGATCTTTCTTTCTGGGCTGATGTGAAGCCAGCCAATCCGCAGGAGGACGGGCTGATGCCCCTGGTACTCCGTCTTTATGAAGTAATGGATCAACGCCTGCTTGCTGAAGGACAGGCTATCAAGATGGTCTGCGCCAGAGGACCGATGACCACGGCGGCGTGGCTAGTAGGTATTTCTTCTTTGATGATGGGGCTTGTAAGCAGCCCCGACGTGGTGACTCGTATCTTGAGCTCAGTGACTACCACGATCATTCGCTGGCTACAAGCCCAATTGGACATCCTGCATCAGCCAGAAGGTATCATGTTGCTCGATGACCTCGTTGGCATGGTGTCAAAACGGCACTATGAGACACTCATTCATTCTCACCTGAGTCGCATCTTTAATGAATTCGGCGGCCTGATCCGTATCTACCACAACGATACACCCTGCCCGCACTTGCTGGAGAGCCTGGCCGAAGCCAATTTCGATATCTTTAATTTTAGTCACAAGATGGACATAGGCGACGTCAAAGCAAAGATGGGACATCGGGTGGCAATGATGGGGAATGTACCCCCGTTGGACGTAGGGGTGCGCGGTACACCCGAAGGAGTGGCACGGTGGGCGCGAGAATGCTTGGAAAAGGGAGCTCCAGGGGGCGGCATGATCCTCTCCTTCGGCGGCGGCGTCTCGCCAGGCACCCCCGCTGAGAACATTGATGCTTTGTTGCAAGCGGCTCGCGAATGGTCCAGAGTCAAAAATGAACCTAACAGGAACCGGGTGAAATCGGGATCAACCCCAAATTGTACACATTGGTGTTTGGGAAAATCGCAAAATCTGCTAGGAGCCAAACGAAATCGATGACAGAGGCGATGAGCCCCCGAGAGCGTTTACTTACTGCGCTTCACAACCAGACACCAGATCGCGTACCGGTTAGTTTTTTCATTCAAGAAGTTTTTTGCCACTACTTTTTTCAGGATCCTCAGCGAGTAAACCGGATCGATGACGCCTACCAGGTGGGAAAGTTCTTTGGCCTGGATATCATGCTCCGTCCTAAAGACTGGCTAAGTGTGCCTTTCACTCAAAGTAGTTCTGGGTGGGAAGTTAGTGTATCCACATATAAAGAGGGTCAGGCCACCTACGAGCTCATACAGATAACTACTCCAAAGGGAGATCTGAGACAGACTACTAAGACCACACGTTTGAGCCAGATAAGAAGCTTTACCGCCATTGAGGAGTATCTTCTTAAGGATGAAAACGATCTGGATCTCTTTACTGAATTTGTGCCTCCAATAAACCACAATGTTTATTATGTCATGAAGGAGCAGATGGATCATGCCAAAGAACTCCTGGGAAACGATGGTATAGTGGTGCCCTGGGGGGCGGGAACAATATTCAATGAAGCATCTAGTCTTTATAAGCTCAACGATCTCCTGGTAGCGCCTCTAACTAACCAATCCTTCTACGAGAGATTGATGGAGTTGGTTTACCAAAGGAGCCGTGAGTATACCCTCCTTCTAGCTGAGACCAATCCTGACTGTATTGCACTGGCAGCAAATGTAGCCAACGGTGTCTTGGTGGGTCCCGACTTCTTCAGGAAGTACATTCTTCCCTTTGAGAAAAAGCTGGTAGATGATATTAAAGCCACCGGGCTCCCCGTTCTTTACCACAACTGTGGATACATCACTAACCTGTTGGAATGTTACCTCCAGGTGGGCATCGATGCTTTAGAGACCCTCACCCCCCCTCCTCATGGGGACGCAGACATAGGAGATGCTAAAAAGCGGGTGGGACACGCTATTGCCCTGGTCGGAAATATGGACCAGATAGATTTTTTGAAGAAGGCTACACCCGAAGAAGTTGAGGAAGAAGTCAAGCGAATAATTTCTGTTGCTGCCCCTGGTGGAGGATATATCTTTTCGGGCTCTGATTGGTTAGAGGAAGACACGCCCTATGAAAATATCCAGAGAGCTGTGGAAGCTGTCAAAAATTATGGGCAATATGAAGGATAGCAGAGAGCTATTTGAAGAGGAATCACCATCGGGAGAAGGAAAATTCGAAGATAGAATTTCAGACCAAAGACCGAAGTTGCTAGCCAACACAGATCAGAAACACGTTAAAGGATAAGGTGGAAGAATGGGCCAAGAAGTAAATCAGAGTACTTTACTAGAGGATGGGAAAGGCATCCCAGTGGGAGTAGACTTTCACCCTTCCTGGTGGTATAAGAACTACGGCATCTCTTTTGGTGAGGAATATTATCTCAATCCGGACGCCAGGGTATCTGCCCGACAGAAGATGGCCAGATTTCTTTACCAAAGATTTGGCGATCTGGGTCTGGGGGATCCCGATCCTCATCCTTCCCCCTTTATTGAATTCGGTATCGTCACCATTCCGGCACTCTTCGGTTGTCCCATAAAGTTTTTCGATGACAACTATCCTTGGGTCCAGGAGCTCCAACTCTCGGAGAAAGAGATCTGCAATCTGAAGATACCGGACATTGAGCATACTTATCCTATGACCGAAATCATCCGGCAGATGGACTACCTGGAGAATAAGTACGGTCGGCTAGAGGGAGATCTAAACTGTCAGGGTGTCCAAAATCTGGCCATGAAGATGAGAGGGGAGCAACTCTTTCTGGATTATTTTGATAATCCATCTCTGGCCTATAAGCTTCTTCACCTAATGACCCAGACTATGATCCAGGTGGCGAGCTATGTAAAGAAGAGAACGGGTAGTCTGGCCAAAACAGTCACCACACGAGCAGAAGCAAATCTTTTTGTAACCAGTAACTGTTCTGTGACCATGATCTCTAACCAGTTGTATGAGAAGTATCTCTTGCCCTATGATAACATGCTCTCCCAGGCTCTGCAGCCTTTTGGCATCCACCATTGTGGCGTGATGGATGACTATCTGGAAGGATACGCTAAAGTAGAGAATCTCAGTTTTCTAGAAGCTGGGTGGGGCTCAAGTATTTCTAAAATCCGAAAGTATTTTCCTAACATCCAGCTTAACACTCGTATTAGCCCAGTTAGATTGCTCACTCTCTCTGAGGAGGAAATAAGACAGGACGTACTAGAGCTTATTCGCGGAGGAGCTCCTCTGGATCGCTTCTCCATTTCCAGCGTGGGCGTAGAGTATGGTACGCCAGATGAGAATATCCGGACCATGTTCCAGACCGCTTGGGAAGGGGGCATCTTGCGTCGACCAGTCAGTCACGGCAGGAAGCACCGATACTCCCTGCCGATCCCATAAGAACTGTAAAAGGTAGACCTTATATAGCCCCATTTGAATTTGATTATGATAAGTATGCGAAAAAAGAGAGGTGGTGAGTGAGGGAAGGGGAGTATTTATCTCGCCCTTCGATAATACTCCTAAGAAGAGAACTTTCGGTCTCAATGGGTCATGCAGGCAGGGCAGGAGCGTAGAGGATATAAACAGAGATTATGATTGGATTGTCCAGATGCTCTTAAAGTTAAAGGGTAGCCAAACTAGATGGCAAAGCAAATCAGGCTGAATCAAAGGTTTTGAATACACAATTGGGGAAGAAAGGTTGGGACATGAATTTCTTGTATAAAGGTAAAGATACCAAGAAAGGCTACAACTTCATCGTCGGCCCCCAGAACAGTCCCCTAAAGTGGCTGGAGTTTGGGAGGATCTACCTCCCGCAGGAGGGAGACTTGTACAAAGATAGAAGCGAAGATAGAGAAATAACTCTCTGTGTTTTAGAGGGAAGTTGTGACGTTCGCCTTCAGGGCAGTTTCTTTGAACCTTTGATTTATGAGAGTCTTGGTGGCCGGGAAGATGTCTTCTCTGGAAAGCCTACCATGGTCTATGTTCCACCTCAAGTGGAGCTAGAGATAATGGCCAGAACCCCTGAAGTCAAGCTGGGAATTTTTAAAGCACCTTCTAATTGTACGGTCCCACCAACTCTGATTTCGCCCCTAGATGTCTCCTCTAATTGGGTAGGAAGTTCTAACTGGAGACGGGAAGTTATTCTGGCCATTGGAGACAAGGTCAAGGCAGAAAGGCTGATTGTAGGAGAGACCATATCTCCACCTGGTAACTGGTCCAGCTACCCTCCTCATAAGCACGATACCCGGAGACCACCTCAGGAAGCCCCCTACGAGGAAGTCTATTTCTTCAGAGTTAAGCCGTCTGAGGGATTTGCCATCCAGTGGATCTATACCGATCCTGATGCTGCTGATCCCCTAAATGAGATCTATGTAGTGGAGAATAACGACACGGTGGTTATCACCCGGGGTTATCATCCAGTAGTGGCCGGCGGGGGTTATGAGCTCTACTATCTCTGGGCTCTGGCCGGCGAGGGGAGAGAGTACGCCGCCTGGTCTGACGATCCGAGACACGCCTGGATCAAGGAGCATGTTGAGAACACAAAAATAGCTGAAGATGATTCTATGTTGGATCTCGCTGGCCTAGCTGAGAGTGGGAAAGATGATCTCTTTGTGAATTGCGCCCCCTAATAGATGAAAATTTACATGACTCAGGTTCTGAAGTAAGATAAGGTCAGGATTTGATTTGAGGAAAAGAAGAGTTCATTGCTGAAGATATATCTGGATACTAACGTCTATTGTCGGCCTTTTGATGATCAAAATCAGAAAAGAATTAGAGGAGAGACGCTTGCCTTCCTTAAGATTCTGCAGTCGGTCATCGAAAAGCAAATTTTTCTCATAGGTTCAGATATAATTGATGTAGAGATAGATAAACACCCAAATGAAATAAAGAGGGAAAGGGCTAAGTCATACCAGGTTTATTGCTCTTCCCATGTGGAAGAAAGTGATGAGCTTGTTGAGATTGGCAAAAAGCTACTGAAGCAAGCTGGTCTAAAGCCACGAGATGCGTTGCACATTGCCTCAGCAGCGGCGGACAAAGCTGATTACTTCATTACTTGTGATGATAAGGTTCGAAATAAAAAGGCTAAAATTATTGAGGTTTTAGGTTATGATTTGAATGTGATGACACCTATTGAGTTTATTAAGAAAAGGAGTACAGAATAGATGGCTAAATTAATAGTTGACCCAAAGATTTTAAGAAAAGGCTGGAAAGCACTGGTGGAAGAGCTTGGCGTTGTTGATGCAACTAAGTTTGTTTTGGCTTTTGAGCCAGGAGAGGGAGATTCTGTCAAAGAGTTTGAAAAGACGTGGGAAGACAAATCCATCGATGAGATACACACTGAGATAATGAAATTCAAAAAACATCAGATGAAAAAGGCTATCTAGTTTACGCTGAAAAATGACATATCAACAGGGTGAAAGTAAAGGGCCGGGGAGTAGATTTTGCTCTGGGCCACAGCGTGAAGCTTATTTTTCAGCGTGAACTAGCTAATCCCCATGCCTTCTAGAAACCGAAGGCTTTCGGAGAGCTCCTCCGGACTGACATAGGGATGTGCTTCCACTATTTTGATGGTGGAAGGTGACATGTGTTTCTGGACAAAAGTGAAGTCCACCTCTCCAGATCCGGGAGCAAAGTGATCCTTGTAATCTTTCACATCGTGGAGATGAATTCCGACCATCTGGGAGGAATAGGCCTCCAGGAGCTCCTTTTGGCTTGACACCCCCAGTTTCTCCTGGATTATAGCGTGTCCTACATCGTGCCAGTAGCGAAGGTTGCTTCCTCTGAATTGGTCCAGGATCAAGCCTATTTCCTCGAAATCAGGGATCTGATGGAAGAAGTAGCGGTTCTCTACGCCCACATAAAGATTCCCTTTTTCGGCCTCTTTGTTGAGCTCCTCCAGGCACAGAAGTACCGCTTGGAAGCTTTTCTCCCGTAATTCCTTTCTCTGACGAAGGAGTTCGCCGACTATGGCTCGCGCTTTCCCCAAAGAAGCACCTCCCTCCTTGTGGAGCTCAATAACTTCCTCCATGCGAGACTCCATGGGGACACGGGCCAGGTGGAAGACAACCGCTTTGGCCCCTAACTGATGAGCTATCTCCATCGTTCTTACAGCATACTTAACCGCCAGAACTCGTTCTTCTTCATCTTCCGAACTAAAAAGGAAGGCATCTCCGCCGGGCTTACGAGGTGGTTCTGGG
>CAYYBB010000028.1:0-15889 GCA_964469465.1 uncultured Actinomycetota bacterium | reverse complement strand
CCCTACCTATGCCTACTAACTGATACCTTTCCACAGGTTATTGAGCAGTTACCTTAAAACTAGGAACAGGCTTCACAGATAGCCAAAAATGCACTTATCCTCTTCACCATAGCTTATTTGATATAGACGAAGAGGCATTGAATGTAGGGGTAAGGATGCTTAGCTTCATAAGCCTGAAGGTTTTGCAAGCTTTGCATGAAAAATAATTCGGATAAGAAGCTTGACTAATTTGTGACATTTCCTCAACACCGAGAACGGTGGCTTTTACCTCGAGAAACTGCCCCTTAACTTCTTTTAAATATCTCTTTCCGAATAATTGCCGCAAGACAGCCTAGAATTCTTGATGGAAAACATCTTAAATGCTTCTTAGTGTTAAGCTCTTTGGTATAATGTACACTAATGCCAGGCAGCGGCTTAGTTGAAGAAATAACCGCGGATCACCCTAGGAGGAGATAAGAGGATGGCTGACCACAATACAAGAGAAATTGGCAGAAATTATAACATTAGCCTACAAGAAAGAAATGAGCTAGTGAAACTAGCGGAAAGATATCTGGGATACCACTCTCTTTTTGTTTGGAATGCTAATATTAATGGAATAATAATCCAGCTCAGAACCAATGACAGGCATCTGGATGATTTCTGGCGTGAGAACTGGTTTCCGGCAGACTATGATCATAATCTGAGGCCCCATGGTGTGATCTACGCTGTAAGCGGTATCTCTGATACCGAACCCTGGGTCTATTACAACTCTGGGACCAAAACGGGTATCGTGTTTAACGCCAATTCTTATGAAAGGATCAGGTCTCTTGCTCTAGGCACGGAAAGGGGCTTTTACATTAAAACTGACGCTCTGGATCCGGCCATAGTCAAGCCCCTGAAGTTGTGAGCATGACCTTGCAAGACTATAAGGAGGCTTTTCTCAACTACATTGCTGCCGAAAAGGGTCTTTCGGTCAATACTATCGAATCCTACGGCCGGGATCTGGATAGATATCTCAAGCACCTGGAGTCAAAGGGCTTACAGAGTCCTGACCAGGTGACTCGAAAGGTTATTACTGGCTTTCTTGCGGACCTAAAGAAGTGCGGATATGCTCCCAACTCCCTGGCCCGACAGACAGCTTCCATCCGCTCCTTTCATAAATTCTTGCTTCGTGATGGGCTTTCCTCGGTCAACCCCGCTCAACATCTGGACACGCCCCGGACCCCTAGAATGCTTCCTGACGTGCTTTCTGTGCAACAAGTAGAAAAGCTTTTGGATGTGGTGGGCTCCTCGACGGCTACAGATCTCAGGGACAAGGCTATCCTGGAATTGCTTTACGCCAGTGGACTTCGGGTTTCTGAGCTCATCTCTTTGGAGGTGAGTGACGTGGACCTCCAGGCAGGTCTGGTCAGATGTCTGGGTAAAGGTTCGAAGGAAAGGATCGTGCCTGTTGGAAGTAAGGCCATAGCCAGTCTCAAGAAATATCTGGCTCATGGGCGGCACCGCCTGGACAAAAAATCTCTCCAGTTTTCCCTATTTTTGAATAAAAGAGGAGGTAAGTTGAGCAGACAAGGGCTCTGGAAGATACTCAAGAAGTATGTCCGTCTGGCCCAAATTAAGGACAAGGTATCACCCCACACCCTGAGGCATAGTTTTGCCACTCATCTTCTGGAAAATGGGGCTGACCTTCGCTCGGTTCAGGAAATGCTGGGCCACGTCAGCATCTCCACTACCCAGATTTATACCCACATCAGCCAGGAGCACCTTAAAAAAGTCTATTACCGGTGGCATCCGCGAGCCTAGTATAGGAATCTTGCTCTACTTTTAGGGTAATGCGGGAAGGGAGCAGAAGAGGTACCTTAAGCGAGGCGGCATGATGAGCACAAGGGACTTCGTGAAAAGGGTTATTATCATAGTTGTAGATAGCTTAGGCGTAGGTGAGTTGCCCGACGCACATCTCTACCATGATGAGGGGAGTAACACTTTAGTCCACATTGCTAAGGCCATGGGCAGCCTTCAAATTCCTAATCTGGAATCTCTTGGCCTTGGCTACATCGTAGATATTCCTCAAATCAAAAAAGCAATTCCACCCCTGGGCTCCTATGGGAAAATGGGGGAGAGATCGCCGGGGAAAGATACCACCACCGGACATTGGGAGATGATGGGCATCATTCTGGACAGACCCTTTCCCACTTTTCCTCAAGGGTTCCCCCAGGATCTTATGGACAGGTTCCACCAGGCTATCAGACGCGAGAGCCTCGGCAACAAAGTAGCTTCAGGCACGGAAATAATCCAGGAGCTGGGTCTGGAACACATAAGGACAGGAAAGCCCATTGTGTACACTTCGGCGGACAGTGTCTTTCAGGTGGCCGCCCATGAGGAAACTATACCTGTGGAGGAACTGTACTATATCTGCCAGAAAGCCAGAGAGCTCCTGACGGGAGAATATGGGGTAGCCAGGGTGATCGCCAGGCCGTTTGTCACCCGAGATGGGAAGTTTGTCCGGACAGAGAGAAGAAAAGATTTCTCTCTGCCTCCACCCAAGGAGACCGTTCTAGACCTGGCCAGGAAGGAAGGTTTTGAAGTAATTGGCATAGGTAAGATTGAGGACATCTTTGCCGGTCAGGGTCTAACGGAGGCCATTCACGCCAAAAACAATTCTCAGGGTATGGAAACCACCTTAAAAAAGACCAAAAAGAGGTTTGCTGGAATCATCATGGTTAACCTGGTAGATTTCGACACCCTCTATGGCCACCGCAATGACGTCTCCGGCTATGCCAGAGCTCTGGAAGAATTTGACCGCCAGCTTTTGGAAGTCCTGCAGGTCATGAGGGAAGAGGATGTCCTTTTTGTTACCGCCGATCACGGCTGTGACCCGACTACTGAGAGCACTGATCACTCCCGGGAATACGTGCCCCTTCTCGTTTATGGGAAAAGAATCAGGGCCGGTGTTGATCTGGGCACCAGAGAATCCTTTGCCGATCTGGGTAAGACAGGGGCAGAACTTTTGGGAGTGGAGGGAGAGATTTATGGTCGGAGCTTTGCCAGAGAGGTCATGGCATGTGTGCAGGATTATCCAAGTTCATGGCTTGCTGATCAAGGCAATAAGTAAATTCTAGTGACTTCCATCCTGTTCTAGACCGGCGCTTTCCGCTGTCGCCAGGCTTCTCGGCCGAGGGTCCAGACTGCACCTGAGCCAAGCAAGATGACCCCGATGTAGATTACTATCTTGAGGTAGGGAATGGCGGTCAAAATGACAAACTCTTCTTCCACAGTTTAATCTTGATTTAATATCGTATAATTAGGATTACAAAACGTCGAGGTTACAACAATCATGACAAAATTCAAGAAGGTTCTGGTAGCAAATCGCGGTGAGATAGCCATTAGAGTGATGCGTGCCCTTCATGAAGAAGGTGTGATTGCCGTAGGCGTATATGAAACGCCCGATCATGAAGCACGTCATATACGTGTTGCAGATGAGGCAGTATGGATCGGAGACGGTCCCCGTAGTGACTACCTGAGTATTGACAAAATGATCTGGGCAGCCAAAAGGACCGGTTGTCAGGCCATTCACCCATGTTATGGTTTTTTTAGCTGAAAATCCGGATTTTGTAAAAGCATGCACTGATGAAGGTATTGTATTCATTGGACCCACTGAAAGTCTAATGCGCGATCTGGGCAATAAGGTTTTAGCCAGGCAGACTCTGGAGAAGGCTGGGATCCCTTGTTTGCCAGGAACCCCTGATCTACCACCAGGCCGAAAAGGAAAAGACATCGTCCTTAAATTCATTAAACAACGCCACCTTCCTGTAATGATTAAAGCGACTTCAGGTGGTGGGGGTAGAGGAATCCGCAAGATTGAGGCTGAAAATGAATTATTTGATCAAATCTTACTTGCACGCCAGGAGGCAAAAACCACCTTTGGTGACGATAGTATTTATATAGAGAAGTGTTTGGTTAATCCACGTCATATCGAAGTGCAAATTCTGGGTGATTCATATGGAAACGTGATTCACCTTGGGGCACGCAACTGTTCCATACAGAGACGACACCAGAAACTCATCGAGATAGCCCCGAGCTTACTGCCAGCAGAACTGGAGCAGCAAATCTGCCAGGCTGCCCTTCTGGCAGGGAAAAGCGTGGGTTATGTCAGTGCTGGTACAGTAGAGTTCCTGGTAGATGAAAACGACAGTTATTATTTCATGGAGGTAAATCCTCGACTTCAGGTAGAACACACAGTCACCGAGATGGTCACAGACATCGATATAGTTCGTCAGCAAATAAGGATTGCAGAAGGGCTCTCCCTTGACCTGCGTCAAGAGGACGTTTCCACTCGTGGCTTCGCTATTGAAATGCGCATAAATGCTGAAGATCCCCAAAACGATTTCTTTCCTGAAGTAGGGAAAACTGTCATTGCTTATGAATCGCCAGGCGGTCCGGGAGTCCGTTTAGATGGTTTTGTATATCAGGGTTTTACTATACCCAATGAATACGATTCATTATTAGTCAAGCTAACGGTGCATGGATTTTCATGGCCTGAAACAATATCTCGCATGCGGCGCGCATTAAGAGACTTCGTGATTGTTGGGCCCCGAACTACTATACCATTTTATCTTAGTATGGCATCGGAGCCGGATTTTCAGAGCGGGAAATTTAATACCGGTTACCTGGATTCTCATCCAGAACTTTTTGAATACAGAGTACTCGATCGGGAAGAATTAAAAATAGCGCGATTGCTGGCTGAAATACATCATCACGGCTACAATCCTTTCGCGCTCTAGATTTGATTTTAGGAATGGCCATGAGAATAACATTAAAAACCAGCGTTAAAGAAGGTTTACAAATTTTAAGACAGGCGCCTGGTTACTTCATAGTTAACACCTGGCGCGACCTCTCACAGTCCGATTTTAAGAACCGAATTCTACCCCATACCGACCTTATGGTTGCCGAAGCAAGGGATGCCTGTGGGCTTTTTTCACTTGAGATCAGCGGTGGTGCATCAATCCACGTTGATATGTTGCGGAAACAGATAAACCCCCTTCTTAAACTCAAACTGCTAAGGCAACGTATGCCCAACACCTTATTTCAAACTCTCTGTCGAGGCATTAATCTCTTCGGTTATCGACCTTATCCTGAGAATGTAATTCGATTAACAGTTCAGGAGTTCGCTAAACATATTCAAGTTTGGCGTGTTTTCGACTTCCTCAATCATTTACCCAACATGTTGCCCGTTTTTGAAGAAGTTCAACGAGCTGGATGCTATCTTGAGCCCGCCATCTGCTTTTCAACCGGACCAGAACATACCGATGCTTTTTATGTTAACAAGGTTAAAGAGATAGTTAATATTACGGGGAAAGATATTATCCTGGCCATCAAGAACCATGGTGGATTGGGTTCGCCTGCTCGTATTAGAAAACTCATACGGGCTATTCTTGATCAATTCCCAGATCTCATCATAAACTACCACGGTCATAATACCGATGGAAACGACGTTGCACGCATCGTAGAGGCGGTAAAGGCAGGAGCTAAAATTGTTGATGCTTCTGATCATGCCATGACCGGTTATTTCGGTCCTCCACCCATGCTTACGGTAATTCAGACCCTGGAAGATGAGGGATACCGTGCTGAAGGCATAAATCTCGACGCAGTTGTTGAGGTTTCTGCTAAGCTAAAGCCGATACGAAAGTACTATGAGATCTTTGAATCGCAATTTAAAGGATTTGACCCGACCGTACAAATTCACAAATTACCAGGTGGTGCTATGGGCTCGAGCTTTGAGCAGGCTCAAAAGGGTGGGTTTCTTGATCGCATGCCTGAAATACTTCTTAAGGAACTCCCCCGTGTACAACGTGAACTCGGGAATATCTGGAGCGTTACCCCTGGCTCTCAAATTCTCTGGACTACTGCTGTTTCTCATACCTTAAGCGGCATACGTTATGAGAATGCAAGCGATGACTTAAAAAATCTATTGCTTGAGCGATATGGTCCTTTCCCATTTTATCGTCCCGATGATTCAATATATAAGGCAGTCTTCGGCTCTAAATGGCGTCAGATTTTGAGACAAGAAGCAGGAGCGGAAAAGGTTGAATTAATTGACCTCGAGCAGGAGAGGATAACATTGGAGAAAAAGCTGGGACGAAAAGTAACCGCTGAAGAACTTGTCCTTTACCTGCAACATCCGAAAGATGCAGTAGATTTCCTTAAATTTGAGGATGAATTCGGGCATACCTATGTTTTACGACCTGAGGTATGGCTGCGTCAAAACGGTTTCCAAGTAGGCGATGTAGTTGATTTCACAGATCATTATGGGAAAGTACACCGAATTGTTTTTGGGCCAACCCAGCAATCGAATGATGGAAAGATTACCACATGGATTAATGTTGACCATGTATCTTACCCATTTTCAGCTCAAAGACGTGAACCTGACGGTTACGACGATGGTACTCACAGAAAGTTCTTAACCCGGGAAGAAATACTGGCACTGATGGAGGTTGGAGAAATTTACTCGCTTACTGCCGGAACAGTAGCAGATGTGATAGTAAAGCCAGGAGATCACGTTAAGGAAGGTCAGACTCTGTTAGTGCTTGAAGCTATGAAGATGCTTACTCGTGTTGTTTCCCGAGTTACTGGTAAAGTTTCAGAGGTCAAGGTCAAAAATGGTGACAGAGTCAATGAAGGTGATTTGTTGCTTCTGATAAGC
This sequence comes from uncultured Actinomycetota bacterium, assembly GCA_964469465.1. Lineage (GTDB taxonomy): Bacteria > Actinomycetota > Humimicrobiia > Hakubellales > Hakubellaceae > Hakubella. Next base: position 9,210 of record CAYYBB010000028.1, on the reverse strand, counting down.
GCAGACGAGAAGCAACCATCTTCCCCTAACATACAGTAGTTATGAACGCGGAACAACTCATCAGTTTGTTAACAACAGAATTAATAGGTCATCCTGGTATTGAGCACCATGTGCTCATAGATTCTACCCAGAATCGGGCCTGGGATTTAGCCCATGCAGGCGGTGCAGAAGGCACTGTGGTAATTGCAGAGGAACAAAATTGTGGCCGCGGTAGATATAATCGGCCCTGGTATTCACCCAAAAGCCAGGGGCTTTACTTCTCAATAATCTTGCGTCCCGCAATTCCACGCCAATGTCTCCCATTTCTTTCCCTGGCTGCCAGTGTTGCACTTCACCGAGCGATTAGGCCATTGGTCCAGGATGCAGAACTAACTATCCGATGGCCAAATGATTTGTTAGTATCTGGTAAAAAGGTTGCGGGAATCCTTTTGGAAGTTGAATTCGATAATGGATCGATACCTGTAGTTGTTCTGGGAATTGGTATAAATATTAGCCAAAAACAAGATGAGTTTCCACCATACCTGAGAGAAACAGTAGCTTCACTGGAATGGTTTTCCAAATCTCCAATTGATAAAACTCATCTTCTTGCCGACATACTTAACCATCTCGACAAGATATATGGTGAATGTCAGGAGGGTGACCTTTCCCATTTACTTAAGGAATGGTGCATGCGCTCATGCTTTTTAGGTAAACAGGTACTGGTGGAACAACGAGATAGCAGAAAGATCAGGGGTGTAGTCGATGGCATTAACCCTGATGGGTCGATAATAGTAATACAGGATAATGAGAAGCTCGTTTTGACTGCTGGTGATGTCCACATTCTAGACTAGTTTTGAAGTTTTGATTCTGTTTCAGAACCTGGGGCTATTTCCCGTGGATCTCTTTGCCTACTTTTGGCCAGTGGCTATGCTGGCTCTTGGTGTTTATCTCTACCTCTTGGCCTTTCAAAATGTTGAAAGACGGTGGGGATTGCTAATGCCTGCCACGATTCTCACCCTGTTGAGTCTTGTCTTCATGTATAGCATATTATTTGGATGGGAGAGCTGGACCTATTTGTGGCCAATGCCCATTCTATCTGTGGGTGTAGGCTTTATCCTAATGTGGCTTTTGGGAAGGATTGCCGGTCTTGTCTTTCCGGCTGTCCTCTTTACCACTTTAGGTTTGGTCTTTCTCCTGATTACTAGTTTATCTGTCCTGTTTGACCTCTCCTTTGCCGCGTTGTGGCCGCTTATTCTGATTGTTGTGGGCATTATAGTAATCATGTCCTATTATTCCAGAGGAGGCACATGGGCGGAGAAAGGCGCAAAGAGACATTTGGAGAGCTCAATACCTCTCTCAGGTGCCACCAGAGCTCGTCTCACAGTCAATTTCGGAGCAGGAGAGCTGGGGTTTAGCGATGGGGCGAGAGAAGGGGACTTCTTAAATGGGGAGTTCTATTATGTGGTGGGGGGCCTGGAGCCCCATGTAGAAAAAGAACTTCGAGGTGACGTTCTGGAATGCAAGTTAGGAATTGCGGGAGGATTTCCAGCCTTATGGGGAATAGGGAGCAAGAACAGGTGGTCTCTGAGGCTGAATGAATCTATTCCTACTGAGCTCTCTCTGAGGCTGGGGGCTTTCAACGGTTCTTTGAATTTGGGAGGATTGTCGCTTTCTTCCCTAGAGATAAAATCGGGGGCTGCGGAAGCTTCTTTCAGCTTTGACAAAGATAACAGAATTTCTATGGGTTGCCTAAAAGTAAATACGGGGGTTTCAGATTTCAAGTTTTACGGTCTTTCTCGGGCCAATTTTGAGAGGATGGTCCTGAATGGCGGTTTGGGAAGCTACTTGCTGGACTTTTCCGGTCAGTTGTCCCGATCGGCACAAGTGGAGGTCAAGTGTGGTTTAAGTGAGGTGAAAGTTGAGATTCCGGGGCAAACTTCGGCCGTGATCGAAACTCCGGAGAACTTTTTCTCGTCTCTGGATATTGCTGGCTTTGTAAGAGTTGGAAACGAGTATCGCAGCCAATCCTTTGGCAACTCAAAGCCAACTCTGAGAATCGTCCTGAAATCCGGCCTCGGTAGCCTCAGCGTAAAGACTATCTAGCTGGCCAAGCCGTGTGATTCTGGTCTCTGGAAAGGGGGTTAGAAAGTGGGAAAATTGGGTCTATGGATGGGCATATTGCTGGTCCTAATAGTCTTCACATCTGTAGTCACGCTTATTGTGTTTGCTCCTACAACCAGCGTTGAGAGAGGAGAGGTTTCCCTTAGCCACCAGATTCGCTGGGATAAATATCCTGATCTCAGGTCTCTTATTCTCAAGGTTGAGGTGAACCAGGGGAACTTGCAAGTGGGTAGCCCAGAAGATAGCTCAAACTTGTTCTCCTCCCAGGCAGAACTATCAAGTGCAAGGGGAAAGCCTGTTTTAGTGGAAGACTATCAGGATGGAGTGTTGACCATTCGTTACAGTACCTCAAGAAAGAGATCTTTTAATATTGGTGTTGGGCTTGGAGGCAGGTCCAGCTATCAAATAGATCTAGGCGAGAGCCAGATTCCCCTCCAGCTCTCTATTGATTTCGGAGCAGGCAAGGGAGATATCGTTCTGAAAGGAGTGAACCTCTATCAGCTTAGAGTGGATGGGGGAGCAGGAAATCTAAAGATCGATCTCTCTGGACTCCAGACAGAAGCCAAAGATATCGATATCTCCTTGAACTACGGGGTGGGAAAAGTCTATCTCTTGTTGCCGTCAAATGCAGGGGTCAAGGTCAAGGCTGATGTGGGTGTAGGATCTATTAAGGTGGGAGAGATTTCCTCAAACGGCTTGGGTAGGGAGATCAGCTATGTCTCTCCAGACTATGACTTAGCCTCAATAAGGTTTAACATCGACGCTGACATGGGAGTTGGAGATATAGGTATAGTCTGGTGAAATCCATAAAGAATTCTTGGAGTAAGAAAGGGAGCAGAGGAAATGAGAAGAAAAGTTGGTGGTTTGGTGTGGGGCTTGGTGCTTCTTGCTATCGGATTTCTGTTCTTGTTAAACAACCTGGGATATGTGGACTATGATCTGTGGGATCTGATCTTTACCTTCTGGCCCCTCATTCTAATTGTTATAGGAGTAATCATTTTGCTTGAATACGTCACAGAGCGGAGGTTCCGTGAAGAACCCCAGCCTACCGTGAGTCCAGAAAAAACCAGCCAGGAAGTTGGCAAAGTCGAGGCAGCAAAGAGAACTTTGCCGGTGGGAGGGCTCATCCTGGTAGGGCTGGGAATAGCCTTTCTCATAGGTCAGTTAGTAGAGGCTGATGTAGTTTCCCCCCTCATCTTGCTGGCTATTGGTGGAGCAATTCTCGTGAAGTTTTTCGTAGGTTACTACAGATAGTCAAGAGCGTAAATAGTTTATTCCGATCAGGCTCTTCTTCAGCCAAAATAAAACACTTTCCGAGGAGACACTACGTAGATCCTACAAACGCCCAAAGACATCAAAGGCCTCTTCCGGCTAAGCAGAGAGTTCCGTAAGTATCCTCATCGATCTCAGACAAACTCTTGGGTGATTGGGAAAAATCAGGGAGGAGAAACCCTTGGGTCGCCTGGCAGACTGGCTTAGAGAATTAGATGGGTAATTACCGTTGCCACTCGAAGGGAATTCTTCAACCACGTAGCGAAGCTTTCCCATGCGGACAGCCGGTACTTTTCCATCTTGAATCCACCTACGTAGGGAGGAGTCAGAGGTTCCCAAAAGCGGTGCTGCATGGCCGGTCGTCCTAAGCAAGTTCATGATTTTCAAATCAAGATATTGTAGTATAATTATCTTTGAGGGGCGACATATACTACTAGCAAAAACATCTTGACTTTTTCAAACACATGTTCGATAATCAGGGTACTGTTTTTGCAGGGGCATAGTTTGCAAGAAGCCCCAATTTCAGAAGCGAAAGCCCTAGGTTGGACATCGGATATGATATAATATATAAATATGCTTCTGGTCATCTCTACTTTCATCGGAAGACTTAGATTGGCTTGTGGTGATTTCAACTCAAATATGATATCACGGTGTCATTGTAATCGGAGGTTACGCAGTAATGAGTTTGGATCCGGCAAAACGGCAGAGGGTGTGGGAGATCTTTGAGCAGTTCTTGCGAGACAGAGCCAAAACGATTCGCAACTTGAAAATTGAAGATCTCAACATAAACCCTTTCTTTATCCGAGTCCTTGCAAGAGAGATGTGCCTGAATGACTCAGAATCTATTATCACTTGGCTGGTCAACCAGCGTTGGATGGATGGTGCATTCACATCCTTTGGTTACGCCCTTCAAAATATAGCAAGGGTCTTCTCGGAAGGCAGCGGTGTAGAAGGTGCTGACATCCTGAAGACTAAAGGAGCAAAGCATCACCACATTCAGGTGAAGAGTGGCCCTTACACTATGGACAAGGATGCTGTAATACGCATCACTCAACTTCTCCAGTCAGCCCAACGCCGGAATCGCGGATCTGTAGCACTCTTGGGGATATGCTATGGCAATTCGGAACAAGTCAGCAGCGTTGTTAAGAAATACGTTGGTGTTGACTGGCTTTCAGGACGTAGATTTTGGGAGTTTATCTCGGACAACCCAAATTGCGTAGACGAAATCTATGCGATAGGTGGGGAGGTGGGTCAGAGCTTCAGAGATACAAAAGGGCAGTCTCTGGCAGAAATACTTCAAGATAAGATCACAGAATTGCAAGGAGAGTTTGAGAGGCTTTACGGTAAAGGCGGAAGTACTATGTGGCAAAACCTGTTAAGGCATAATACGTGAGGTAGCCATGGCATTCGTAGAGAGAGACTTTCCGATCGAATATCTGAACCCCGTTGCACTGGGAGAGGGTAACTCAAAGAAGCCTATCTATCAGATTCATAAGTGGTGGGCCCGACGGCTAGGCAGTGTGTTCCGTATGATAGTATTGTCAACTTTTAGCGAGCCTGAAGAGCAAGCAGAAATCATCTGGCGAAAATTCTGCAATGGGGCAAATCTGGATGGGAAAATCGTCCTCGACCCTTTCATGGGTGGTGGAACGACAGTCGTTGAAGCTCTCCGCTTGGGCTGCAAGCTTATTGGGGTAGATATCAATCCGGTCGCGTGGTTTGTGACAAAAAAGGAGATCGAACCGGTCAACCTTAATAGCTTGGATGCTGCCTTTGAGCATTTGCAGGAGACAGCGGGCAATTTTATCAGAAGTTTCTATCAGACCAGGTGCCCACATGGACATGAAGCAGAAGTGATGTACTTCTTCTGGGTTAAGGTCGCTCACTGTCGGTCGTGTGGTACGCTGGTGAGACTCTTTCCCAGCTACGAGCTCTCCCGCCGTGACCATACCAATATTTCCGTCTGCCCTCGATGCTTGCAGGTTATTCAGACTCTTGGCTACGATCCACAGACAAAGTGCCCTGATTGTGAGACTGTATTTGATCCTCGTAAGGGAGTTTCGGGGAAAGGCATGTTCCGCTGCAATGATTGCCGGACAGAGGAGAAGATCTTAGACGCTGTAGCACGTAAAGGTGCAGCATTGGGCTTAGAATTATATGGGTTAGAGGGATATTGTAAGCTCTGCGGAAGGTTCTTTAAGAGAGTCGATCAGGAGGATATTTCCCTGTGGGAAAAAGCCAAACAGGAGTTTGCACACCGTCACAGTAGGCTACTTATCCCGCATCAGGCTATTCCCGTTCAAGGCCGCAGCGATCCAAGGCCTGTCAATCATGGCTACACGCATTTCTGGCATCTTCATAACGAACGACAACTGCTATGCCTGTCTGCATTGTTGGAGGAGATTCTGAAACTACCTGATCTGAACATCCAGGAATTGATGCTGATCGCTTTCTCTGACTGTCTTAATACCAATAATATGTTTTGCAAATATGAGGTAGAGTGGCATAAGATTTCTCTTTTCTTTGCCTTACATGCTTACCACCCCATTGAGCGCCCGACTGAGAATAACGTTTGGGGTACGGATTATGGACGTGGCACCTTTGTGAAATGCTTTAAAAAGATGCGGCGAGCGAAGGAGTTTGCTCAGAAGCCGTACGAGCGTTTGGTTAACGCCAGAGGTAATAGGTTCAGCAAACGCACTGGCACAGAACGTATAGAGGCATATCTTGTACAATCTTTTGGTGAACTAAAGAAGCACGACAACGCCTCGCTGTTGAAATGCCAGAGTTCGGAAGACCTGTCATTTCTACCGAATAAGTCGGTAGATGCCGTCATAACGGACCCACCGTATTTTGATAATGTTCAGTATTCTGAACTTGCTGACTTTTTCTATGTGTGGCTGCGGCTGGCTTTGAAAGATAAGTACCCCTGGTTTGAACCAGATCTTTCCAACCGTCCCGATGAGATTGTCAAGAATGAGAGGCACGGTAAAACTACAGACCTTTTCAACAAGAGTTTGCTAAGGGTTTTTAAGGAATGTCACCGTGTCCTGAAAGACGATGGGATCATGGTCTTTACTTTCCACCACAACAAGACCTGGGCGTGGGAAGGGATTGCGAATACTGTGCTTGAGGCAGGCTTCTATATTTCCGCAAGTCCCATCGTTCGCTCAGAGGGCAGGGGCGAGGTGCATAATAGTGACGGCAATATCCGGCATGATTGCGTCCTAGTCTGTCGAAAAAGACCAAGTCAGTGGACAGATTGCACCTGGGCTTCCGCAAAAGAGCACATTCTCGAAGATGCGGTTCAGTGGACTCGCAGGACGCTTGAGTCAGGTATGCCAGTTAATGAGGTTGATGTCTTTACCATCGTGATGGGTAAGACTCTCGAACATTATACCAAGACATTTCCCCATATGCCCGATGATGGTAATACCGTGAGCATACCAAGAGCAGTGGCGGAAATGAAGGATTTTGTAGACCATGTTGCTGAAAACGCTAGAGGGATCCAAAGGCCGGTACCAAAAGCTTATGTCCAGAGTGCTGAGCAACTCTTATTATTTCTGAAAGAGTCAGAAGCACGGTACGGCAGTCAGAGGTCGAGGTAGAAGGACTTTGAGATCCACGTGTTCTGACGGCTGAGCATGAGAAGATTGCAGGTAGTTTGTAGGCAATTTGCTAACATAAAAAGCTGTGCACCTCCTACGATTGATAAGTGATTGGATGGACTGAAATAGCATTTGTCATAGTGGCTGTATACTAATGTAATGGCCGAAATTAGCTTCAAGAAATTTGGGGACAGGTGGGTCCATGAAGAGCGAGAAACTACCATTTACGTTCGTAATACCTGCGCCAGAATTTTTCTTCGCTCAACCCTGCTTGTCGGATGATTGCATTAATTGTGCCGATTGGAATTTCCTTGTGACTTTTCTTGGGAATGCTGATGACAAACTCTTTTTCCTTGGTTCTTCTGACAAAAATAGTCTCCCTACCTCCGTGTCGGTCAAATTCGACTCCAAAGCTTTCCAAGACCTTGAGGAGGATTCGGCGGGGGAGAGGCTTAGGGCGTTGCCTACCCATGGTACTTAAGCAGCGCGGGGCTAACTTCTGAAACGTAATATCTACGGTAGCGTATAATTTGCAGTATGAAGGTCAGCATTGGTCGGGCTGCAAAAGAACTAGGTGTTTCCCGGGGAACCCTTCGTCGCTGGGAAGCGGCGGGCAAAATTTAGGTGGAGCGCACGCCGAAGGGGCACCGGCGATATGACCTGTCCAAGTTATGCGGGTTTGCGCCACGCCCGCCTGCCGCAAATCGCCCAACGCTGGTCTATGCCAGAGTATCCAGCCACGACCAGAAAGAAGATTTGATCCGGCAGGTTGCGTTACTGGAGTCATTCTGCACCACAAATGGCTGGACTTACGAAGTCATTCAGGACCTGGGCTCAGGGCCTGAACTACAACAAGAAGGGGCTGCGAGAGATCATCTGGCGTATCTGCTCGGGGCAAGTCGGGCGGCTGGTGCTGACCCACAAAGATCGGCTCTTGCGCTTTGGCTCGGAATTGGTCTTTGCCCTGTGCGAAGCGTACAACACCGAAGTGGTCATCATCAACCAGGGCGAGCAGCCTCTGAGCTTTGAAGAAGAACTGGCCCAAGACGTGCTGGAAATCACCACTGTCTTTTCTGCCCGTCTGTACGGCAGCCGCAGCCACAAGAACCGCAAGCTGGTTGAGACCTTACGTGAAGTTGCCGAGGAACTATGATTGTCCTGCGGGCCTTCAAGACCCAGTTGGACTTGAACAATGCCCAAAAGACGGCCTGTGCTAAACATGCGGGGGCAGCCCGTTTTGCTTACAATTGGGGACTGGCGCGCAAGATCGAGGCGTATCGAGCGGGGGAGAAGGTCCCGACGGCCATTGACCTGCACCGAGAATTGAACCGGCTGAAAAAAGGCGAGCTGTCCTGGATGTACGAAGTCTCGAAGTGCGCTCCGCAAGAGGCGCTGCGCAATCTGGACAACGCATTTGCCCACTTCTTCCGGCGTGTGCAGGAAAGACGGGCGGGCAAGAAGGTCAAAGTAGCCACAAGGGCTTGTCCCTACTTTCCGAAGTTCAAATCGAAGAAGAACAGGTTGGGCAGCTTCCGGCTGACCGGTGCGATCCACATCTTCGATGATGCCATCCAACTGCCACGCCTGGGGCGGCTGCGCCTGAAAGAGTGCGGCTACCTGCCTACGAACGGGGTCAAGGTTTTGAGCGCTACCGTCAGCGAGCGCGCCGGACGCTGGTTTGTCTCGGTTCAGGTCGACATGAGTCTGCCCGACCCTGTGGAGACCGATAGGCCGGTCGCAGGGGTTGACCTGGGAATTGCGGCCCTGGCGACGGTCAGCGACGGTGCAGCAATTGAAAATCCCCGGGCGCTCAAGAACAGCCTGCGCAAGATCAAACGGCTGCAGAGAACCGTCTCGCGCAGGCAGCCGGGGAGCGTCAACCGGCAGAAAGCGGCCAAGCAACTGGCAAAGGCACACCTGAGAGCCGCCAACATCCGCAAGAACGCCTTGCATCAGGCCACCAGCCTGCTGGCGAAAACCAAGTCAGCGATTGCGCTGGAAGACCTGAACGTGAGCGGTATGTTAAAGAACCATCCTCTGGCACAGGCGATAGCGGATGTGGGCCTCTACGAGTTCAGGCGGCAGTTGGAGTACAAAGGGCGGTGGTACGGCTGTCAGGTTTTCCTGGCCGACCCGTTCTATCCGTCCACGAAGCGATGTTCGCACTGCGGGTATGTCAAGGCGGAAATGGACTTGAGCGCCCGCATGTATGAGTGCGACTGCTGCGGCT
>CAYYBB010000027.1:0-16144 GCA_964469465.1 uncultured Actinomycetota bacterium | reverse complement strand
TTAAAGAAATTGAGACATTAAAGCCTGAAAAATCTAGATCCTCCGAAAATCGTGGACTCCCGTAGATAATTTTTAAAGCTGTCCCACCTTTGAAAAGAACCTTTTCGGATCCCTTTTGCCGATAAAAGTAGGACAAAAATAAGTGCTGGCAATATTGGCGAACTACATTGAGTTCACTGGTTTGAGACCTGGTGGCAAGGTTTTTTACCAGATCTCTGCCAATCATAGTATTTTCTCCGTAAATCTGAGTAGACCTTCTCTCTTAAAAGCCTCTGCGTACTCTAAGACTTTTTTCTTGTTAAGATTTCTAGTTGTCAGCCTTTCATTAAGAACCCTTTTCTTGAGGCTCACAAAATAGAGGTAATCGACGAGGGCCTTTTCTGGCTCAGCGATAAGGACCGTCACTCCATCAATCTTCTTGGGCTCATAGCCTAAAAAGGCTTCTTTTTTGATCTTGTAATAATGATAGATCTTGCCCAGAGTCTCGAATTCCCGGGTAGGTTTGGTCGTGACTGAGGTAATGGTGTAGACGGTCTCTGGGATGAGATGATGGTAGGAAAGAGCATATTCGAGAGAAATATAAGAAGGTTGATAAAGTTTGTTGGCAATGAGAAGTTCAGAAGGCAAATTTGAAGTTAACGCATAAAGTCCGTTTCGCAACTTTGAGAATAGGTTTTTCCTGGTATGATCAAAAATGAAAGAAGTAGCTGCTTTTGAAGAAACACCAAAGAGACGCTCAAATTCAAGCGGCGTAAAGATGAATATTTTCTTTTTAGACAACTCGTTTTGAACGAGTATTGGATTCAGTTTTTTTGCCATATAGGTAAAAAAGTGAAATGGTTATTTCCAATTTGGCACATTATTAATATTTAGTCAATATTTAGTCAAGCACCCGGAAATGGCGTGACCGTCCCAAACACTCGCAAGATCTTGATTTCTAGTAAATATTTAATACGATATACATAACTAACCGCTATGGAGGTGGGTCATGAATCAAGCGTTGTTCCAGATCTTCATCCCCTTAAACTATAACGATGGAAGTCCCGTGGAAAAGGAGAAGATCCAAAAAACTTGTACGGAGATCGGTCTTCGCTTCGGAGGTTACACCCTCCACGAAACTCCTGTTCGCGGTGGTTGGTACCACGAGGGCCGTCTTTACCACAATCAGCATCTGACTCTGATGGTTATAGCCGATGACAGTGCTGAAAGCAAGACCTGGCTTCAGGACTACAAGCCAATTTTGAAGAACCAGTTCCGCCAGATAGAGATTTTCATTCTAGTGTGGGAAATTGAAATCCTTTAGGGAAGACTGGGACGACAGAGCTCTCAGAGCTCTCTGTTGTCTTGACTTATAACAATAACTATTGTATTCTTTTATTAAATATAAGGAGGTCTAAAAATGCCTGTGGAAAAGAAACTTGAAGAGCCTGTAACCGTTACTACTATAATCGAAAAGTGGCAGTGGACCGCCCTACGTAATCTCGCCTTTATGGAACATAAGTCTCAGGCGGAAATAGTCCGAGAAGCCCTTGAAGAGTATCTCAAAAATAAATCTTACGAGAAGCCTATTCCTGTTTTTGAAAATAAAGGGTAGCATACCTGTTGTCTGAATTGAGCAACTCTATCTCGATACAATCCTTACAACAGACTGATCTACCTTCTGTGGTCTCGTTATATAATGTGAGTTATGCGGACACCCCTGAATTCGTTCCTCTCGATGTACGCAGGCTTGGGTATTTGACCTTCCAGCACCCGAGATTTGATCCTGCCCTTACCCTGGTAGCCTGGCGTAATGGGAATCCAGCAGGGTTTATGCTTATGCATCGGTATGAAGAGCATGGAGCCGCGGCTGTAATCAAAGCGATCTGCGTTAGGCCAGAACTTCGAAGAAGAGGAATAGGGAAACAGATGCTCAAAGAGGCTGGTGAATCTGTAGCAAAAAGCGGACTTATGAATCTAGTGGCTCCTCAGGTGGATGAGAGAAACGAGCTTGCTCTACAATTTTTTGAAAGTTTGGGATTTAGGCCAATTTCTCATATATGCTCTTTGAGAAGAAATCTAGAAAATTATTTTCCGAGAGATGGTAAGATGCTAAAAGGTATTAAGATCGCAAAATGCACAGAAGTCTCCGTGGCAGAGCTTACGGAAGCCTACAATGCCATCTTTGAGGACCACCAGGGAGGTTTGACTTCTGGTGATCTTGAACACCTAATAGGCAACCCTAATTTTATTAAGCAAGCCTCTTTTGTGGCCAAAGATTCTGGCAAAATTGTTAGTCTCATCATGAGTGAGAAAAGAGGCATCTCAGCCCATATTTTCTATTTGGGCACTATCCCCTCTTATGGGGGGCGAGGCCTGGCGACATTATTGCTGGAAATTGCCCTCCGCTCGTGCAAGGAACTGGACTTTCCATCAGTCTCCACAGAAGTAGTTTCCTTCAATTTCATAGCCAGACACATATTCGAGAAGGCCAAATTTGTGGAAGACCACGTCAGTATAACTCTTAGAAAGAAATTCCTGGCTTGAGGCCTCAGAGCTCTTCCTTTTGGCAGGCTTCGGCCAGAGCCCAAAACATACTTCAGGGGGCTAACAGAAAAGTCTTCACCACATAACTAAAATAGGGCAGCCAGCGGGTGACGTCCAGCATTCCCAGAACCAGTATTCCTCCGATCAGGATCACCGAGATCACGGAGTGAAGATAAGCCAGCCTGGGAGCAAGAATCTTCTCTACAGATTTTGGCCTGAAAAAAAGAATCCTGACTATCAGGCTCACAGAGTACACCGACATGGTCAGCAAACTCAACCCCATAAGAAGGGCCAGAAAGAGTGGGGGATCTTGAAAAGTAGTTGTGTAGAAAATCCAGGTAAGTCCTGTGTAGTAGCTGAGAAAGAGGGGCATCACTCCCAGGAAAAACAGGAGAAGAGCCAGAGTAATCGACAGTGGAGCATTTCTCCTCACCAGACCAGAGAGATCCGTTAACAGCTCTGCTGTTCCCTCTTTCTCCAGAGCCGAGAGGATCAGACCGATAGAAATCAGGCTGAGAATCATAAAGGGAACATATAGGAGAACAAAAGGGAAGGACCCTTCCACGGCCAGGAGATAGCCGGCTATAATCACTCCTCCATGAGCCAGAGCCAGACTGGCGAGAGACGTCCTGACCCTCCTGCTTTGCAGGCTGAGAACGTTCCCTCCCACCATGGTAAGAACAGAGAAAAAGCCCACAAACCAGAATAAGTAGTCTGTTGCCGCAAAAAAAAGCTCATGGGCCAGTTTCAGAAGAACCAGCACAAAAAGAGGCAAATTCACTGCTATCAAGAGGATAAAGACAACAGAGCTAGTTCTGGGAACAAGCTCCAACAGCCATCCCTGTAAGGGAAAGGCCCCCATTTTGATCAACAGTCCCAATACCACCAGAAAAGCTGCTGTCAGAAGAGCCGTTCTGCTCAACCCATCGGAGATAGCAATCTCGTTAAGAGTGGCCTGGTTGGTGAGCCCAAAGAGAAAAGAAAAGCCAAAAGCAATAAGCAGAGAGGAGAAAATACCCAGAAGCAAAAATCTCGTGGAAGACTCACCCACGCTCTTTTGCCCTCCCATGGCTAGAAGATATCCGGGCCCGGCAATCAGTTCCAGGGAGAGAAAAAGAGAGACAAGGTGGGAACTGGTAAAAAGAACAAAGACGCCCACCATCAGAAGAGTAAGGAGAACCAGACGATACCCAAACTCCTCCTCCCTCCTCCTGGCAGTAATAACCAGGACCAGAATTAAACTTATTCCCAGGAACACTCCCACGGAACGGAAGATAACTGTACGAGGATCAATGGTAAGCAGTCCATTCAGGGTATTCCCGTAGTTGTCATAGGAAAACCCGAGGTGGACAGCCACACCAGCCAGAGCTGCTACAGGGAGGAAGGAAACCCGCCTCCGGCCCGGGAACATCAGGACCACAAATACAGTTAAAAGAAATCCCACAGTAAGAAGAGTCTCCGGCAGAAAAAGCTTGTAATCTACCAACAAGCAAACCACCTCGTCAAAGGAAATCTAGCTCTGTCCAGGCTCCTCAATTTCTTCTTTTCCCTCCCCAACTGACCTCCTGCGCTCCCAAAAATGTCCCAGGCTGAATTTAAAAAGACTCACTCCCAGAGAATCAGGATTCTCAAAAACACGATGGGCAATGGCAACACCTAGCATGATCTGGGAGAGAAGAGCGCCCATTATAAAGAGAGCTAGCACATCGCCTCTGGGATCTCCGGGATCAAGATAGGCCGAAAAAGCTGCCAGATTGATGACTACCGCGCTCAACATGATCTCAAAGGAAAGAAGTACAAAGACCAGGTGTCTTCTCAAAAGAGCGCCGGCCAGACCTATGGAGAATATCAGCAGAGATAGAAGGAGCAAGATGTCTAACGGTATCAACTACCCGCCCCCCTGCCTCTTATGATGAAGACTGCTCCCAGGAGAGAGACGGCTACAATATTGGTCAGAAGAATTATGGCCACCGCATGATCCAGGAAGAGAGACTTCCCCAAATCAGAAGCATAGATGTGAGTAAAGACCTTCCCTGCATTGATCTGCCACGAAGTCTCCCATACACCATAACCTGCCCCGACAAAGAAGAGAGCCGCTATGGCAATAGAGACCATTTTTCGGAGCAGGGAGGTAGTCTCTCTGGTATTTCTGTCGGCTTCCCTGGAGGACAGCCCGAAAAAGAAGAAACTTAGAAAAGTACCTGCCACAGCCAAAAAGTAGATCAGTCCCAGAGAATGGGAGAGTAGAAGAATTAGAAGGCCCAGAACGCTCAGAGACAAAAGAGTCAAATACAAAAGGGCTTTGACTGTGCTGCGCACGCTGATGACCAGGATGGAAGTGACAACAGCGCTCAGACTCAGAATGGCAAAGAGAATTTCTCTCATGTTCTGATTTTCTTCTCCTCTATCCTAGCCAAAACTCCCGGGCCTTGGGCTTGGCATGCTCTACCAGGTCTTCCAGACTGTACTGGAACAAAGACAGATCCGCTTCGCCCAGCTCGTACTTATAGGTCATCTCCAAGGCCTTCTCAGGACATACCTGAACACACAGTCCACAGAAGATACAGTTAGCTATATCGATGGAGAATTCTTTAACCTTGCTCTCCTCTCCTGAGACGGAGGAAGCCCGGATAACTCCTACCGGACATATCTTCACACATTCCCCGCATCCGGTACAAAGAATCCTGTGGGTATCAGGGTCTATTTGCAGCATGGGTAAGCCCCTGCCCCTCTCCGGAACCAGAATTTTGTCGTAGGGATACAGAACAGTTACTGATCTTCGAACCAAATTCTTAAAGGTCTGGATCATGCTTTTGATTATACTTTCCATCTACTTAAGAAATAGATCCCCCCTACCTCTTGTTCGAGGGTGCGGCCTCCGAATGACCATTAGCCAAATTTAGATCAAGGGCTTAATAAAAGTTACAAAGACAACAGTAAGGATCAGATTTAGTAGAGCCAGTGGAAGGAGAAACATCCACCCGGTTCTAGCCATAACCTCCTCTAACCTGGACTTGGGCAGGCTTGATCGGATCCATAGCACAAAAAAAGAGGCAGCATACACCTTAATCAAAAACCAGATCACGGAATGCAGCCTGAAAAGACCCTCCCAGCCGCCCAGAAAAAGGATGGTGAATATTCCCATCATAGTAAAGAGATTCATGTACTCCGTGAAAATGAGAAATCCCAGGCCAGCCCCACTATATTCGATCTTATAGGAAGCGATCAATTCAGGGTCAACGCAGGGAAAGGCATAGGGTGATCGCTCGATCAATCTCAAGATGGAAACCAGGAAAACTACGGCGGCCAGAGGCTGAAGAAAGATAAACCAGACTTTCGACTGGGCCTCCACGATATCTATAAAGCTTAGAGAGCCAGCCAGAAAAGAGATGCTGGCAGCACTGACTACTAAAGGTAGAAAAAAACTGGCCAGGTTGGTCAGGATGTAGATGGATCCTACCGCTGCTTCTTCGTTGCCCGAAGCCCACCCCGAGAAGGAAAGGCCTACCATGGACAGAAATAACAAAGAGAGGACCAGAACCAGACTGGCATCTGGATCGGCCAGGAGAAGCTTTCTGGAAAAGGGCAAAACCAAATATACCATATAAGCAGGGAGAAAAGCAAACAGCGGGGCCAGTCTGAAGAAGACTTTCCTGGACTCATCGGGAACAAGCTGACCGTTGAACATTAACTTGAAAACATCGCTCACTGGCTGGAGCACCCCATGAAAGCCAGTCATGGGCCCTCGCCGAGCCTGAAGATGGCCCACAAACTTTCTTTCCAGATAAATATACAGGTTCACCGAAAACAAAAGAAAAAGCAGAATAAGGAGAGATTTTAAGAAAACTATCAGAAAGGGCATCACCTCTCCACCTCGCTCACCTGTCTACCTCACTCATCTCTCCGCCTCGCTCATAGATATATCGAAACTGCTCACTACGGTGGGGAGATCGGAGATCCTCTGCCCCAAAAGCACTTTACTCAGAGCCATAAGATGGGCCATGGACGGCCCCCTAATCCTGAGCCGGTAAGGCTTTTCTGTCCCGTCGGACTTAAGAAAAAGACCAAACTGGCCGTGAGGACATTCTACTCCCACATACACCTGGCCCGGCGGGGGAACAGGCCCGAAAGGAGGACTGTTAAGAACCTCACCCTGAGGTAGTACTTCCATAGCCTGTTTGATAATTTCCACCGACTCTCTGATCTCTTTCAGGCGCACAGAGTAGCGATCAAAGCAATCGCCCTTTCTGCCCATAGGAATCTTAAATACAACCTGGTCGTACCCGCTATTGGGAGCATTTTTCCTGGTATCGATCCTGATCCCGCAGGCTCTCAGATTTGGGCCGGTAACCCCATAGCTATAGGCGTCTTCCTTGCTCAGGACAGCCAGGTTCTCCACCCTATCCCGAAAAAACCTATTTTCCGTTAGAAGAAGATTGTACTCTTCGTATCTCCTTTTAAAAAGATGCAGAAACTCTGCCAGTCTCGGCTCAAACTCAGCGGGAAGGTCCTCCCGCACGCCTCCGACCCTAACATAATTGGGAGCTATCCTGGATCCGGTAACCAACTCTACTAATCTCAGGACGCGATCCCGGTCTCGCTCGGCATAGTGATAACCGGCTTCGGAGCCCATTATGGCTGAAAATCTTGAAAGCCAGCCCAGGTGGCTGGCCATTCGGGATAGTTCGGCCATAATCATCCTGACCCAGACCGCTCTCTCGGGAACCTCCCATCCCATCAGCCTCTCCACAGCCAGACAGAAAGCCAGCTCGCCGGAAATGCCGCTGGATGCATCGACTAAACTCAGTAAAGAGGTGAGCTGATGGTAGGTCAACTCCTCCGCCCGTTTTTCAATCCCCCGATGGGAAAACCCCGTTCTCAGGCGGCAGTCCACGATCTTATCCACGTCCAGAATGAGGTTAAAACGTAAAGACAGATCGGTGCCAGGGAGCTGAGCGCCACAACTTACTTCCAGGGTATTTGCAGTTTCCTCTTTCTGATCAGGTAGGATCATAGTATCTTTCAACTCCGAAAATTCTTTTGTAGTAGTTTTTCAACCGCAAAAATCCTTTCTCAGAGGAAAACCTTCTTGCTGTTCGGCGGTAAAAAGCCTCTGTATTTCTTCCCGGCCGCTGAACTTGACTCCCAGCATCTCGTGAATCTCCCTTTCGTACCAGTCTGCCCCCTTAAAAAGAGAGGTGACGGAAGGAATTATTACTTCTTCGGCAGGCAGGGAAACCTTTATCACCAGTATCTGCCACGGTTCAGAGGCGCAAAGATAATACACCATCTCCAATTCTTTTCCCAGATCGAGACCTACCATATCCAACAAAAGGTCAAAGGAAATCCTGGACTGGTCCTTGAGTCTCCTGAGGACTTCCAGGAGGTCTCTCCGGTCAGCTCTGACTATTATCTCCGTCTCCCCCGCCTCTACCTGCACCTTCAGGTCTCTCAGAGTCTCCTGAATTCTGTCCTCCAAACTCAGCAGGGAAAGGCGGGCTTTGAAGTAAAGTTCTTCCAGATCGTTTTTCTCCCCAGGCACATGCTTCCTCCTCCAATCCAATTGTACTCCCTTGAAGTCTTACGATCCCGGCCATGAGAGCTTCTGGTCTCGGCGGACAACCAGGAACAAAGAGACTTACTGGTATCAGCTCTTTAAGCCCCCTCACCGTAGCATAGGAGCCCGCAAAAAGGCCCCCGTCAATGGCGCAGGCTCCCATGGCAATGACCCATTTAGGTTCTGGTATTTGAAGATAGATCTGCTCTATATCCCTGGCCAGCTCTTTAGAGATAGATCCTGCTACTACCAATATGTCGGCATGTCGAGGTGAGATAACCTGGTAGGCTCCCATGCGCTCTTCATCATAGCTGGGACCCCAGATAGCCATCATCTCCTGAGCACAGCAGTTACTGCCTATCATATAAATTCCCAGAGAATTGCGGCGTGACCACGCCAGGACTCGTTCTAATCTCCTGTAGATAGGAGCTCTCCTTTTATGCTTCTTTTGGACTACTTCCAACTAAGAAAACCCCTCTTAAGAAGATAAATGAGAATTAGAGATATGGCCACAAGAATGTAGAGCACTCCCATGACCAGAAGTTCTCTGTTCTCGACTGTAGGAGCAGAAGATACAGAAGATAGGCCCAGAAGGATCAGGGCCGCTACAGGGATGAGGATAGAAAAGGAAAGAGCAGCGACATAATGAAAATCGGGGATGGTCCGGGCCACCAGGTGGATCCTTCGCCTTCCCGTTGAGGCCCTTAAGCCATGGGGAGGAGATAGTCTTTTGGGGGCAAATATCCAGGCCATCAAATAGGTGAAAGCAGCCAAAAGAAGACCTGCTGACAAAAAGATCAACCCAGTTGAAAGGGGTAACTCATATCCTCCCAACATCTTACTACCCTCTTTTTCTAATCAGGAGCTGGCTACAAAAACCATCCTGCTGCCAAATTAAGAGATAGCCGCAAGGGCTATCCTGGTGAAAAATTCAGGATATAAGCATATCAGAATGGTATAGATGGCGCAAAGGGCAATAACGGCGAAGGAGAGGTTGGGCGTTTCCACCGCTTCGCCGCCTCCCTTCACAAAGTATATCTGCCGGACCACTTTGAGGTAGAAGTAAAGGGATATGACACTCGTGGCTATGGCCACTAGAACAAGAAAAAGAGATCCTCCCTCAACGGCAGATTTGAATACATAAAGCTTACCGATAAATCCGGCGAAGGGGGGCAGCCCCACCAGAGACATCATAAAGATGGTCATAGTCACTCCCAGGAAGGGGTTGCTGTACCCAAGTCCACCAAGAGCAGAGATCTCGCTGGACCCTCTGACCCTTTCCACCACCATAGCCACTGCGAAGGCACCTACGGTCATGAAAATGTAAGCCAGAAAATAGACCAGCACCGACCACTGGCTATCAAAAGTAGCCACGGAAAAGGCAATCAATATGTATCCCACATGGGCAATACCCGAGTAGGCCAGAAGTCTCTTGATGTTGTCCTGAGACATGGCAATTATACTGCCCATGGTCATGGACAGAAAAGCCAGAACGAATATCACTTTGGTCCAGATGCCCAGGTAATCAGGCAGGGCGATGAAGAGCAGCCTGTATAGTCCCACAAACCCCCCTATTTTAGAAAGGGTGGCCAGAAGCAGGGTGACCGCGGTGGGAGCCCCCTCATAGGTATCCGGACCCCAGAAGTGGAAGGGGACAGCAGCGATTTTGAAACCAAAACCGGCTATGATCATAATAATAGCCACCCGAAGAGCTGGACCAGCACTGCCCCCCAAAGCCCCAAACTTGCTTGCGATATCCACAAGGCCGGTTGATCCGGTCAGGCCGAAGATGAGAGACATACCATAGAGGAGTATGGCTGAGGCCAGGACTCCCAGAAGAAAGTATTTCAGGGCCGCCTCATTAGATCGGGGGTCCCTCTTGGCAAAACCCACCAGGATGTAGGAGGGTAGACTCAAAAGCTCCAGGGCTAGAAAGATCATGATCAGATCATTGGCAGAGGACATGAACATAGCCCCCAGAGCTACAGTAAGAACCAGAAAATAGAACTCGCCCAGGTGTTTTTGGAGCTCTCCCATAAAGTCGATAGCCAAAAGTACAATCATGGCCGCCAGGTTCAAGAAAAGAATTCGGAAGAAAAGGCTGAACCTGTCAGCAACAAACATTCCTCCAAAGGCCGTGGCCCCAACCCTGGGTATTACTACAAAAGCCCCTATGGCCACAAGAAGGCCCACCATACTCATGAGCCCCATGGTGAGACTCGGTTTTCGGTTGTCCCAGAACAGGGATACAAAAAGGACTATCAGGGAGAAGGAGAATACAATTATCTCTGGCAAAAGCAGGTTCAAATTCATCCCTGTGCTGTATTCCTTCCTATCCGAGAATAGCCAGGACAGTGCTGTTAATCATCTCAAGCACTACCCCCGGGTAGATCCCGATAAGAATTATGAGCATGATCAGGGGAGCCAGATAGACCAGCTCCCGGAGATTTATCCTGGACAGTTCTATATCAGGACCGTGGTAGGTCTGCAGAATAACCCTCTGAAGCATCCACAAAAAGTATCCCGCGGTTATGACCATACCCAGAGCGGCCAGGACCGCCATGGTCTTGTAGAAGGCCAGACCTACTGAAAAAGTGCCCAAAAGAACCAGAAATTCGGCCCAGAAGCCAGAAAGGCCCGGAAGCCCCAGGGAGGCAAAGGAGGTGAAGGCCAGGATGCCGGCGATTATGGGTATCCTGGTGGACAGCCCCCCCAGCTCGGGGATCATTCTGGTATGGGTCCTCTCATAGATCATTCCCACCAGCAAAAAGAGCATGCCCGTGATCAAACCGTGGCTCACCATCTGAAGAACCGCTCCATTCACGGCCTGAGGGGCCAGGGAAGCTACTCCTAACATGACATATCCCATATGGCTGACGCTGGAGTAGGCTACCAGCTTCTTGATATCCTTCTGGGCCATGGCACAAAAGGCCCCATAAATAATGCTGATAACGGCCAAAATAGCGAGAGCAGTGGCGAAATATCTGGATGCACCGGGAAGAATAGGTATACTTACCCGTACAAATCCATAGGTCCCCATCTTCAGAAGAATGCCCGCCAGGAGAACACTTCCTGCCGTAGGGGCTTCTACGTGGGCGTCCGGCAACCAGGTGTGGAAGGGCCAGATAGGAACTTTAACCGCGAAGCCCACAAAGGTCAGAAGGTAAGCCAGGTTCTCAGTGGCAGCAGGCAGTGGAGCATTAATCAGCCTGACCATATCGAAAGTCTTCAGGCCGGAGGAGAAGTAAAGAACCAAAATTCCCACCAGAAGGAGAACGCTTCCCAGAAGGGTGAAAAGGAAGAACTTTATGCTGGCATAATCCCGCCTGGGCCCACCCCACAGCCCAATGATGAAGTACATGGGGAGAAGAACCAATTCCCAAAAAATATAAAAGAGAATGAAGTCCAGAGCCAGGAAGACCCCCAGCATTCCCGTCTCCAGAAGCAGCATCAGGGAGAAATAGCCTTTGACTTTTTCATTAATGGTCCAGGAAGCCAGCAGGGAGACCGTAGAGAGGAGGGCGGTGAGGATGACCAGGGGGAGACTTATCCCATCCACTCCCAGATGATAGGAAAGCCCTACCGACCTTACCCAGGGTACATTAACCTCGAACTGCATGGCTCCCACTGAATGATTGAAATAGTAGTAGAGGAGGCCACTAAGAACCAGGGAAGGCAAAGAAAAGACAAAAGATAGCCCCTTTATCAGGTTCTTGTTCTCTTTGGGAATAAGGAGTACCAGAATTGACCCTGCCAGAGGGAGGAAGAGAATCAAGCTTACTATGTCAAATCCCATGTATTACCTCCTGAAATAAAGTTCATCGTGTAAATTCATCTGACTATAAAGCCTCCTGGTCTTAAGCCGGAGGTTGTTTAGGCAAACTGAATCCATAACACCAACAAGGCTACTGCAGCAAAGAAAAAGAGCGTGTAATTCAGGGCGTACCCCGTCTGGCTCAATCGGAAACGGGAGCTGTTATCCAGCATAGTATCACCCACCCAGTTAACGATTCCGTCGATGACTCCCAGATCAAAGATACCGATAGTGGAAGCAAATCTGAGCCCACTATCCCCCACCCAGTTAACCACTCGATCGATGACTGCGGGGTCGAAGATACTGATGACGGAAGCAAATCTGAGCCCACTATCCCCCACCCAGTTAACCACTCGATCGATGACTGCGGGGTCGAAACGCCCGATAAAATCGGACAGCCTCAAAACTGGTCTGACTATGAGAAAAAGGTAAATTTCATCGAAATAGTACTTATTGAGAAGCACCCCATAGTAAGGCCCCAGATAGCGGGCCAGCCAGTCCTGAGGCCTGAGATTTCTCTGATAGATAAGATAGGCCAGAAGAATTCCGGCCAGACCTGCTGCTATGGATCCCCCCATAACCGTGTAGTTCGCCTCTACCTGGTGAACCCCAAAACTCTCTGGAGCAAAGAGAGTGGAGAAACGATAGGCTTCAGGTACGAATGGCGAGCCTATGAAGCCCACCAAGACCGCCGGAATGGCCAAAAGGACAAGACCTATGCTCATCACCGCTGGAGACTCGTGGGCATGCTCTGCCTTATCTCCTTTTCGCCCAAAGAAAGTAAGAAAGACCACCCGGAATATATAGAAAGCAGTCAACAGCGCGGTAAAGGTCAGGATTATATAAATGATGAAGTTATAGTTGTAGGCATCCAGAAGGATTTCGTCCTTACTCCAAAAGCCCGAAAAAAGAGGAAGCCCGGCCAGGGATAGAGAGCCCAAGATAAAGGTGATCGCTGTTATTTTCATCCTCTTATACAGACCGCCCGTCTCGGTAATATCCTGGGCGTGAGCCGCATGGATGACGCTTCCTGATCCCAAAAAGAGAAGAGCCTTAAAGAAAGCGTGAGTCATGAGATGGAAGATGCCTGCAAAATATCCTCCCGCACCCAGGGCTGCTATCATATAGCCCAGTTGACTGATAGTAGAATAGGCCAGGACCCTTTTGATGTCGGTCATAACTATAGCCATGGTAGCTGCCATCAGGGCAGTGATAGCCCCGAGCCAGGCTACTGTCCCCATAGAGAACGGAGAGAGCTCAAAGAGGGGGAAGTTCCTGGCTACCAGGTAAACCCCGGCCGTCACCATGGTAGCGGCATCGATGAGAGCGTTGACCGGGGTGGGACCCTCCATGGCGTCAGGAAGCCAAACGTGGAGAGGGAATTGGGCAGATTTACCTACTGCTCCGCAAAAGAGAAGCAAGGTAATCGCGGTAACCAGAGTTATACTCAGACCCTCGGCCTGCTGGAACACTTCGCTGAAAATGAAGCTACCCGTGGAGACGTAGGTGAGGATAATACCCAAGCCGAGCCCCACATCCCCCAGCCGGGTCACTATGAAGGCTTTCTTGGCTGCATCGCTGGCCGACTTCTTCTCAAACCAGAACCCGATCAGAAGATAGGAACACAGACCTACCAGCTCCCAGAAGATGTACAGTTGGAGATAGTTATCAGCTATGACCAGTCCTAACATGGCAGCGGTGAAGAGGGACAGGACAGCAAAGTACCAACTGAGTCTCTTTTCTCCGTGCATATAGCCAATGGAGTAAAGGTGAATCACGAAACTTATCGAAGTGACCACCACCAACATAAAGACGGTCAGCTCATCCACCAAAAGGCCCAGGGTAAAGCGGGCACTTCCAGCCACATGCCAGACTATGGTGGAGGCCAGGTTACCTCCGGTAAGTACTTGAAAGAGGATATAGAGGGAGGCAGCAAAGGATCCTCCTACCAGAGCCGTTGCCACGGGGCCACCTCTGCCCGGCAAAAACCTGCCCAGAAAGAGAAGTAGTACAAAGGACAGAAGGGGTAGCAAGGCTATAACTATAACCAAGTTGAGCACTATATTTTCAATACTCATCGAGCCTAGCATCTTTGGTCTTTCTAATTCTTCAAGTCAGATTGTCTCTAAGTCAGATTGTGCCAATTGTCTTTCTTGGACACTGGGCCCAGGGCGTCTCGTCGACTTTGAGCAAAAGCACCTGCCGGATCTACCATTTCAAAAGTCTCATATCCTCAATATTGGCCGTCCTAAGGCTCTTGTAGATAGCCAGAATAATAGCCAGGCCAACCCCTACCTCCGCTGCCGCAAGGGTGATAACGAAAATAGCGAAAACTTGCCCTATGGGACGCTGCGGGGTCATGTACAGAGAAAAGGCCACAAAGTTAATGGTGACTGCATTTAGTATCAACTCTATGGAGAGAAGTATCTGGACTACATGTTTCCTGGTCAAAACCCCAAATATCCCTACCGAAAGTAAAGCCGTAGAAGCAATAAGATAGTACTGTAGAGGAATCATTTCTCCTCCCTCATGGCCAAAACAATGGCCCCAATAAGCACAGCCAGAAGAAGCACCGACGCCACCTCGAAAGGAAGCACATAGGTGTTGAATAAAGTATCGGCAATTTTGCTGGTGGTGGTTACCTCCATCTTTTCTGCGCCTACCACTGGCCATTTCTCATTTAGAAGGGCATAGGATACGCCCCCGAAAAAAACAAGAGAGACCAGGACAGCCCAGAGCCTCTGTCTTACCTCCTCCATAGGAATGGCCTGACCTACCCTGGCCCTGGTCAGAATGAGCCCAAAAACTATCAGAATAACTACTGCCCCCACATAGATCAATATCTGAACCGCTGCCAGAAAGTCCGCCAGCAAAAGAATAAAATATCCCGCCACACAGAAAAGGGTGACGACCAGGAAAAAAGCGGCATGCACGATGTTCCTGGCCATCACCACCATGAGGGCAGAGATCAGCATTATTGCGGTAACTATGCCAAAAGCTACCAACTGCACTGTCGAGATTTCCATACTAATAGCGGAGCTCCTTGATCTTCCTCTGCCACTTTCTCTCCTTCTTCCCCCAAAGCACCGGATGTGCCAGGCGATAGGTCAGCATGTCTTTGTCATAGATCAAAGGCTTTTTATCTGTATAGGCCATCTCATACAAAGGGCTTCCGAGTAGTCCGTCAAAAGGGCAGACCTCGATGCAAATCCCACAAAACATGCATCCCCCTACATCGATCTCATATACATCGGGCTGGTTGCGACCTTCTATCTCCTTCCGCGTTACTGTTATGACCTGATTGGGGCAGTTCTTGGCGCAAAGGCCACAGGCGTTACAATTATAGCGAAATTCCTTGGTCTGGGGATCTATACTTTCAAGATCAACCTTAAGATTAGGAAAGCCCTGCCGTTCGGGGAGAGGGAGCCTCTCCTCTGGATATTGCACTGTCACCGCAGGACTCAGGTAAGTCTTTAGAGTTAGAGCCAATCCTTTGAACAACCCGATCAAAATATCCTGCCCTCCCTGAACAAAATAGCCAGACCGGTAAGAGCTATATTCAAAAGGGCCAGAGGCAACAAAATCTTCCACCCTATATCCATAAGTTGATCAGCCCGGAAGCGGGGAAAGGTGGACCAGACCCACATTACGAAAAAGACCAGAACATAGGATTTGATCATGAACCAGACCCAGGGCGGCAGAGGGATCAGAAAGCCGTTCCAGCCGCCCAGGAAAACTATGGTGCCCAAAGCCGAGATGATGAAAATGTTGACAAATTCTGCCAGAAAGAAGAAGGCCCATCTCATTCCGCTGTACTCCGTATTGTATCCAGCCACCAGCTCCGATTCCGCTTCTGGCAGGTCAAAGGGAGTGCGGTTAACCTCAGCCAGAGCGGCTACTATGAAAATAGCAAAACCCAGAAACTGAGGAACCACGTTGTACATGGTCTTCTGTTTTTCCACTATATCGATCAAATTAAGGCTGCCGGTCATCATAACCACACCCAAAGTAGAGAGGACCAGAGGTATCTCATAGCTAATCAGTTGGGCAGCGCTCCTCAGCCCTCCCAGGAGGGCGTACTTGTTATTGGAACCCCAGCCAGCCATGACAATCCCCAGAACAGCCAGGGAGGAAAGGGCCAGGAGGAAGAAAAGGCTGATGTCTACATTTACGGCTACTATATTTGGAGAGAAAGGAATGAAGGAAAAAGTAGCCAGGCTGGCTGTAAACACGATGGCCGGGGCAAT